>JBDREN010000126.1:0-72540 GCA_043819795.1 Elusimicrobiota bacterium | reverse complement strand
TCCGGCGGCCCGCGCCGCGGCCGCGGGATGGGACCGCGCGGCCTCGGCAGGGCCCGCCTGCGCGTACGCCAAATCGGATCGGCGCGCGGGCGCGAGACGGCGGATGCGCGGGGCGCTTCCGGCGGCGGAAGCGCCGGCGGGCCGGTGCGTCGCGGTCGGCCCCCGGGAAGACTCTCGGCTTAGGTCGAAGAGGCGGTTCAGGGCCGCGCGCTGTTGTGCGGCGTCGTGCGTGAGGGCTATGCCGTCCAAGCGTCGTCCAAGATGAGCGACCCTTAGCCGCTGCGTCGCAAGAGAACGTTTCTCGCTGGCCGCGGGTTTCGGGGCGGAGGGCATCGCGGAGACGGCGCGCGAGGGGACGGACCGTCGGCCGGCGGGCGCCTCGGCGGCGGGGGAGGCGTGGGGGGTGGATGCCGAGGCCGCCGGTCCGTGCGGCTGGACCGCCGACCCACCCGCGACGTGCGCGCGCGAAGGCCGCGGAAGCACCGAACTCAGGCTCGAGGGCCGGGAGAGGCCGGCCGCGCTTCCGGAGCGGCTCCAAGAGAGGCCGGCCGCCTGCGTCCCCGAACCGAGGCCGAGCGCGGGTGAGACGGAGACCGGGACCGTCCTGACGGAGCCGGCGATCGTCTGGGCCGCCGCTTGATAGGCTCCCGGCAAGGGCGCGGCCGCCATCAAGAGGGCGCTCAGCAAGGCCGCGATGGATTTCTTTATAAGGGATATATGCGATCCGTTTATCATACGTGCAATATACACCAGACCCGGGGGAGCCCGATAGGTTCTCTAGGGTAGTTCCGGGCCCGTCTTAGGCCCTATCCCCTAATAGGCCTATTGGGGACCTGGAGGCGGGACCCAAGGCGGGGAGTCCCGAGGATGATCGTGGCGGCGGGCTGTCGGGATCGGACGCCAAGTGGTATCATATGCTTCGGTTCGTCGGTGGTGACGCCTTCTGGGGTGGTGAACGGCATGAAGGTCAAGACAGGGACGAAGAAGAGAGCCTCGGGCAACTCCGTGCGAGGGCGCGGGCGAGCGGACAATCCCTCCGGGGAGGTCGTCCGGCCTAAGAAGGCCCGTGTTTCGCCGCGCGGAGCGTGGCGGAAAAGCGGTTCGCGCCAGGACCTTTTCTTCCGGGAGTTCCACGGGATCGTTTTTGAGGGGAGGCTGGATTTTACCCCCTTGTTCTTCCACGGCGCGGTCGAGGAGATCACGGGCTATACCGAAGCCGAACTGGCGGCCGGCGAGCCGACCTGGGACCGTCTCATCCATCCGCAGGACCTGCCCAAGATCCGCGAGAGCATGGAGAAGATCCGCTTGGTCCCGGGCTTCTCCGCAACCCGGGAATACCGCATCGTGCGCAAGGATGGCCGGAGCCGGTGGGTCCAGGAATTCATCCAGAACGTCTGCGACGACTCCGGGAAGCCGGTCTTGGTGCAGGGCGCCATGTTCGACATCACCGAGCGCAAGGGCATGGAGGATACGGTCCGCCGCCAGGCGGATCTGCTCAAGAAGACGTTCGACAGCATGGCGGACGCCATCTTCATCCTGGACGCGAAGTGCCCTCCGACGATAATCGACTGCAACGACGCCGTGTCGGCGGTATTCGGCCACGAGAAGCGGGAGCTCCGAGGAAAAGACACGCGGGTCCTCCACGTGGACGCCGATTCCCTGCGGAGGTTCCGGGAGATCCTCGATCCCTGCGTGGCTTCCGGGAAGCCGGCGTGCCACATCCCGTCTTTCCGCATGAGGCGGAAGGACGGCTCCGTCTTTCCCTCGGAGCATTTCGTGTCGCAGCTGACCGACGACGCGGGCCGGGGGATCGGCTGGGTGAGCGTGGTGAGGGATGTCAGCGAGCGCGTGCGGGCCGAAGAGGCGCTGCGGGAGAACGAGGAGAAGTACCGGGCGCTCTTCCATAACGCGGGCGTCTCGATCGCGACGCTCGCCCTGGACGGGACGATCGAGGCGATCAACTCCACGGGCGCCGGGACTCTCGGGGGCGTTCCCGCCGACTTCGAGGGGAAGTCGGCCTACGAGGTCTTTCCGGAGATCAAAGGCAGGGCCGAGACGCGCATCGCCCGGCTCCTCAAGACCGGGAAGGGGGGCGATTACGAGGATGCGGCCGCCCTGCCTTCCGGACAGCTCCACTTCCAGACGCATTTCGAGCCGGTGAGAGACTCGGCCGGCGCTATCCGCGCCGTTCAGCTCGTCACCCTCGACATCACGGACCGCAAACGGGCCGAGCTCGAGCTTCGGGCCGGCGAGGGGAAGCTTCGGGAGCAGGCCGGGTTCCTGGAGAACATCCTGGAGTCGCTCGGCCATCCCTTCCATGTGATCGACGCCGATACCCACCGCATCGTGCTCGCCAACTCGGCGGCGCGCGCCGCGTACGGCATGCGCGCGGATAAGGAGGCGACCTGCTACGCCGCGACCCACGGGAGGAGCCGGCCCTGCCATGAATCGGGCGAGGACTGTCCGCTCGAGACGGTCAAGAGAACGGGGAAGCCCGCGACCGCGGAGCACATCCACAAGACCGCGGGCGGAGGCCCGCGCTTTGTCGAGGTCCAAGCGTATCCCCTGCGCGACAAGAGCGGCAAGATCACCCAGGTGATCGAGTACGCCATCGACATCACGGTCCGCAAGCGGGCGGAGCAGTTCCTGCGGTGGTCGGAGAAGGAGCTCCGGGTCCGCGACCAGATCGCGGACGTTTTCCTCACCGCTTCGGATGAGGAAATGTATAGCGAGGTCCTGCGGGTCATCCTGAAGGCCACGGGAAGCGAATACGGGATCTTCGGATACATCGACGAGGATGGGGCGCTCGTTTGTCCCTCCCTGACAGGAGCTGCCTGGGATGCGTGCGCGATGCCCGGCAAGAGCGCGGTGTTCTCCCCGGACCAGTGGGGGGGGGTCTGGGGAAAGGCGCTGAAGGAGAAGACGCTTCAGTGCTCGAACGACGCGCTTCACGTGCCCGAGGGGCACGTGCCCATCGCCAGGGCGCTCGCCGCGCCCGTCGTCCATCAAGGCGCGTCCATCGGCCTCATCATGGTGGCGAACAGGAAGACGGACTACAGGAGCGAGGACCGGCGCCTGGCGAAGTCCAGCGTCGATAAGATAGCCCCCGTCCTGCACGCCAGGCTCGCAAGACTCGGGGAGGAAAAGCAGCGCCGGCGCGCGGAGGCATCCCTGAAGGAGACCGAGAAGATAATCAATATGAGCCCGGCGGTCGTCTTCCTATGGAGGAACGCCGAGGGCTGGCCGGTGGAGCTCGTCACGGAGAACGTGAAGGAGTTGTTCGGCTACACGGCCGAGGAGTTCATGTCGGGCAAGGTGGCCTACGCCAAGGTCGTCCATCCGGAGGACCTGGACACGGTCGGGGAAGAGGTCGCCCGCCACAGCGCGGAGGCGGGGCGGGAGGATTTCGTCCACGTCCCGTACCGGATCGTGACCAAAGACGGCCAGACCAGATGGGTCGACGACAGGACCCACGTCCGCCGGGACGCCGGGGGCGCGGTCACGCACTACCAGGGCGTGGTGGTGGATATCACCGAGAGCAAGCACGCGGAGGAGGCCCTCCTGAGCGCTCAGAAGATCGAGTCGCTCGGCGTCATGGCGGGGGGCATCGCGCACGACTTCAATAATATCCTGACCGGGATCCTGGGCAACATCTCTCTCGCCCGTGAGTGCATCGACGATCCCGTCGAGCTGCGGGAGCTGCTCAAGGAGACGGAGAACGCGGCGCAGGACGCCAAGAGCCTGAGCCAGCAGCTGCTGACCTTCGCCAAGGGCGGCAAGCCCATAAAGAAGGCGCTGAGGGTCGGGCCGCTGCTCGCCGACGCGGCCGGTTTCGTGATGCGCGGCACGTCATCGAGGTGCGAGTTCAGGATCGACGACGACCTGAGGCCCGTGGAGGCCGACCCCGGGCAGCTGGCCCAGGTCGTTCACAATCTCATGATCAACGCCCTGCAGGCCATGCCCGGAGGGGGGGTGGTGACCGTCGGCGCGGAGAACGTCCGCGTGAGCGAGGGGGACGCGCTTCCGCTGCCGGGCGGCGAGTATCTCAGGATATCCGTGCGGGACGCGGGCGTCGGCATACCCGAGGCGCAGCTTCCGAAGATATTCGACCCCTATTACAGCACCAAACAGAAGGGCAGGGGGCTCGGGCTCGCCACGACCCGCTCGATCGTCTTGCAGCACGGCGGGCATATCGCCGTGGAGTCGAAGCCCGATGAGGGGACGACCTTCACATTCTATCTGCCGGCCGCCTCCGCGACGGACGTCCCGAGGGACACCGGCCCCGCGGGGGTCAAGAGGGGGAGCGGCAGGGTGCTCGTCATGGACGACGAGCCCGTGGTCGTCCGGGCCCTTACGCGCATGCTCAAGCAGATGGGCTACGAGGCCGCGTCCGCGCCGGACGGCGAGCGCGCGGTGGAGGCCTACAAGCGGGCGAAAGACTCGGGCGCGCCGTTCGACGCGGTCATCATGGACCTGACCATCCCGGGGGGCATGGGCGGCCAGGAGGCGGTCAGGAGGCTGGCGGAGCTGGAGCCCGGGGTCAAGGCGATCGTTTCGAGCGGCTACTCGAACGACCCCATCATGTCGGATTTCGCCGATTCCGGCTTCGCGGGCGTGCTTCCCAAGCCCTACAAGATGGAGGATGTCTCCGATGTCCTGAGCAGGGTCATCGGCTCCTCCGTCAAGAGGTAGCGGGCCCGGAATCGGCGGAAGCGGGAGGAGAGACGACGATGGCAAAGCAGACCCGTGCCACCAAGACCCGGCGGTTCGGCGCGAAGGAGAAGATTCTGAGGGACCTCTGCAATACGGTCAATCCCATCGATCTGGCGAGCGCCTTCTGGATGGTCTCCCCGCTCGGGGAGCACGACTTCATCGTTCGCGTGGGCAGAGGGGAGACGGTGGTCCTCGCGAAGACGGGCCTTTGGCGAGACAGCCGGGTCGGTATGAGCGGCGACAACGTCCTCGGCATGATCGCCGCCTACACCGCGGTCACGCCCGCCAAGCTGGAGCAGGTCGTCGCCAAGCTGCGCGGGAAAGGCTCCTAGGACTCCAGCCCGGACTGGACTCGCCCCGCCGGATAAGACCCCGCGATCATGAGAATCCAGAGAGAGGTCCCGGACGCCTGTGTCTATGTGGGCGAGGCCCTTACGCGTTACGGTTTCGGCCACGGACATCCTTTCGGTTCCGACCGTCTGAGCGCTTTTTGGGAGGAGGCCCGCGGGCGCGGCCTGGACCGGCGGGTCGGCGTATGCGCGCCGGTCACGGCCGGCCGGGAGACGATCGAGCGGTTCCATTCGCCCGCCTACGTCGAGCGCGTCCTGCGCCAGTCCGAGACGGGCGAGGGCTACCTGGACTACGGCGACACTCCCGCCTTCCGGGGCGTCTACGAGGCCGCGGCCGCCGTGGTGGGCTCCACTGTGGACGCGGTCGGGCGGGTCATGGCCGGGCGCTGCCGCCGCGCGTTCGTCCCCATCGCCGGGCTGCATCACGCCCGGCGCGAGCGCGCGGGCGGCTTCTGCGTGTTCAACGACTGCGCGGTGGCGATCGAGGTCCTGCGGGCGGAGCACGGCGTCACGCGGGTCGCCTACGTCGACATAGACGCCCATCACGGCGACGGGGTTTTCTACGCGTTCGAGGATGACCCGGACCTCGTCGCGGCGGACCTTCATGAGGACGGACGCTTCCTGTATCCGGGCACCGGCCGCGCGGATGAGACCGGCGCCGGGGCCGCCCGGGGCGCCAAGCTGAACATCCCCATGCTCCCCGGGGCGGGCGACGAGGCCTTCCTGGAGGCGTGGGGGAAGGCGGAGGCCCATCTCGACAAGGCGGCTCCGGAGTTCTTCCTGCTCCAGTGCGGCGCCGACGGCCTCGCGGGCGATCCGATCGCGCACCTGGAGTACACCCCGGCCGTCCACGCCCACGCCGCGCGCCGCGTCCGCGCGCTGGCGGAGCGCCACGCCGGGGGCCGCCTCGTGGCCATGGGCGGCGGCGGCTACGACCGCCGCAACCTGGCGCAGGCGTGGTGCGCCGTCGTTGCGGAGCTGGCCTAGCGGCGCGGCCGGCGCTCGACGGAGGACCCGGCCCCGGGCCCGCGAGGCCCCCCGTTTCTTGAGCATCGCATGAGGGAGAGTTGAGGCTCGCATGAGCTCTCCGGGTCATACTGCGGGTATGAGGGGGTGCCAGGCCATGAGACCACGCGCAAGGGAAGCCTTCGGACGCCGTGCCGTCCGCCTGCTCCTGGCGGGGGCGCTGCTCTGGACGCATGCGCCGGCCGCGGGCGCCGGCGAGATCGCGCCGACCGACGGCGCGGGAGGCCGGTGGCTCGAATACTTCCCGGACAAGGCGGGGTCTTGGCGGAAGTACGCCGTCTACTACGCCAGCCGCGGGCACAAGCGCCGAAAGCTGGTGAAGGCGACCTTCTGGGACGTGGTCATGGCCGAGGAGTTCATCCACGGGATGCGCGCGTTGATCGTTCGCGAGGCCGAGGGGCCGCTGTTCAAGCGGGGCGGCAAGTGGCTCTACGGCGCGCCCCAGCGGGCCATCGGCGAGAAGATCTACATAGTCACTCCGGGCGGAGTGAGTCTGTACTCACAATACCAGGCGGCTCCCGGCGAGATGCTGTCCGATCGCCGCAGCCGCGTCCTCGAGTCGCTTCGGCGCATGCCGAAGCGCCAGTTCATCGGCAGCCTCGACAACTGGGTCCTGCCCTTCCCGGTGCGGCGGGGCCTGAAGAGGCGCCGGAGAGAGGGGACCGGATACTACAAGGTCCTCAGGGTGCGCAGCGGCAGGTTCGTCCCGGGGCGGCACAGGAAGAGCGCGGTCGGCGTGGCGGGATTCCTGGGGCGCGATTGGCTCATGACGAACTGGTATGTCCGCGGCGAGGGGGTCGTTCTGACCGAGTCGGCGAACCGGGACCCCGGCGTGGACAGAAAGGAGTTTCCCTACAAGGTCCGTGTCCTGCTCCCCTCCGGAAAGGACAGACTGTGCTTCGCCCGCGGCCCTCTAAGCCGCGGACGGCACGCGTGTCCGCGCGTCTCGCCCGAAGCCGGGGGCGGCGAGCTCTCCACGCGGCGCCTTTCCGACCCCCACTTGAAGACAGCGGGAGTGACGCCATGAACGATAGAAAGCGGACTCTTGCAGTGATCTTGGCCGCCCCCGCCGTCGCCGCCAGCTTGGTGGCGTTGGCCTTGGCGCAACAGAGCTCCACCCGCGACCGGTGCCGGGACGTGGCGGAGAAGATCCGCGTCCAAGCCTTCAAGACCAAGGCAATCGCGGTCCGGAGACAGAAGATTCGTGGCGACGCGAAGAATTTCTGCAGGGCGGGACAGTACCAGCGCCTCGAGGGCGTCCGCAACTCTCCGTTCGTTGATAGCCATGGGAAAGCCTCCTTCATCTCCAGCTTCCCGGCGGGGGAGGAGTTTTACTGGGCGCCGGTGAACTCGAACCGGAGAGCGTACTTCTGCTTGGACGGGAGCGTAAGGGTGGCTCGGGCGTGGAGGTGGCGGGAGAACAAGGGAGGAGGCACCGGCAAGCCCGACTACGAGTACAAGGAAGTCTGCCGCTCCGACTGAGCGCGTGCGCCGCCACGACTCCGCCGGACCCTTAGTGTGTGGCTAGCACGGAAGCTCCCCTATCGGTTTCCTTCCGGGTGCCGTAGGCGATCAGCACGTAGGCGCCTGCCCGCACCAGCGCCTTGAAAGAGCGGGAAATTGTTCGGGGCGGATGGCCCTCGCCGAGAATCGTGATCCGGTCCGCTGAGAAGCCGGCCTCCAGCAGGCGTTCCCTGGCGGATTCCGCGTCGGCACGGCTGCCGAATCTGGCTATAGTCGCTGTTTTCTCGGCCATTTCTCAGATCCTTATAATTGCATCTGCCGTCCGATCTCGATCACCCGGTTGGCCGGGAGACGGAAAAAGAGGGTCGGCCGGAGGGCGTTCCTGTAGAGGAATCGGAAGACGTTTGTCCTCCACGCCGCCATGCCGGGGTAGATGCCGCGCACGATCGTGTTCGCGCTGATGATGTAGCTGGCCGTGAGCGGTTCGACCCCGATCCCGTCCTCGTTGGCCCTGTATAGGGCGGCCAGAAGGTCCGGCGTCTGCATGAACCCATAGCGGACCACCAGCTTCGTGAAGCCCGCCCCGAGGTCCTCCACGAACAACCGTTCGCTCTCGGGGACACGGGGGGTTTCTTCGGCGCTCACCGTGACGAGGAAGTTGATCCGGTGCAGCACTTTGTTGTGCTTGATGTTGTGCAGCAGCGCGCTGGGCGTCACGTCGGGATCGCTGCAGAGGAATATGGCTTGCCCGGGGACCCTGGTCACGGTGCTGCTGCTCTCGACGTCCTTGATGAACATCCCGATCGGAAGCGCTCCTTTCATCTGCTTCTTGCGCAGCGCGTCCTGCCCCTTCTTCCAAGTCGTGAAGACCAAAGTGACCCCGATGGCGATCACGAGGGGCACCCATCCGCCCTGCCCCACCTTGGCCATATTCGCTCCGAAGAACGCGACATCGATGAAAAGGAACGCCGCGGTGACCATCAAGGCCGCCGGCAGTCTCCATCGCCAGCGTTGGCGCGCGGCGATGTGGGCCAGCAAGGTGGTTATGATCATCGTCAGAGAGACCGCTATCCCGTATGCCGCGGCCAGATCGCTGGACCTGCGGAACGCGAGCACGAGCATCAATGTGCAGGCCAGCAGAAGCCAGTTGGCGACCGGCATGTATATCTGGCCTCGTTCATGGGCGGAGGTGTGGATGATGGCCATGCGCGGGGCGTAGCCGAGCTGGACGGCTTGCCGGGTGAGGGAGAATACGCCGGTGATCACGGCTTGCGATGCGATGACCGCGGCTATCGTCGAGAGGCAGACGAGGGGGAAAAGCGCCCATTGAGGGGCCAAGCGATAGAACGGGTTGTGCGCCGCGGCGGGATTTCGGAGCAGCAACGCCCCCTGCCCGAAGTAGTTGAGCAGGAGCCCGGGACCCGCCACGCAGAACCAGGTGATCAATATGGGACGCCTCGTGAAATGCCCGAGATCCGCGTAGAGCGCCTCGCTCCCGGTCACGACCAGAAACACCGCCCCGAGCACCAGGTAGCCGGCCATGCCGTTGGCATGGAAAAAGCCGACGGCGTAAGCCGGGTCGACCGCCGCCAGGACGCCCGGCTCGCGCACGATGCCGCCCAATCCAAGCATGCCCAGGCAGGCGAACCAGATGATCATGACCGGTCCGAACACGGCGCCCACCCCGGATGTCCCGCGCTTTTGAAAGAAGAAGAGGAGCGTGAGCATCGCGACGGTGGCCGGGACGATGTACGGCGCGAACACAGGGGTGGCCACCTCAAGGCCCTCGACCGCGCTCAGCACGGATATGGCCGGGGTGAGCATGCCGTCTCCATAGAGCAGGGCGGCTCCAAAGAGCCCAAGGCCGAGGACGGCTTTCCGCGGCCAGCCGTTGTGAACCCTGACAAGGGTCATGAGCGCCAGGATGCCGCCCTCGCCCCGGTTGTCGGCCCGGAGCACATATCCCAGGTACTTGATGCTCACCACGATCACCAGGGACCAGAAGATCAGGGACAGCACCCCCAGGACATTCGCCGGGCTCACGGCGACGGAGTGCGGGCCGTGGAAGCATTCGCGGATCGCGTAGAGGGGGCTGGTCCCGATATCGCCGTAGACTATTCCGAGCGCGGCCAGGCAGAGGAAGGGCAGGCGTGAGCTCGGGGAGGTCTTTTCTCGCTGCCGGACGATGCCGGGCCCTGGCGGTTCGTCTTTCGAGGTCGATTCCATCATTGATCTCCTTCCCCGCCATGTCGCTGCGCGCTCGGCGCAAGGCGTCGTTGTGCTATCTGAAACGCGCCGGGGGGCGGCTCATTCCGGCTCATAGCAGCGTGCCTTTGAGGAGCAGCATCGCGAGGCCGAAGTAGAGGAGGATGCCCGCGACATCGACGATCGTGGCGACGAACGGAGCGGAGGCCGTGGCGGGGTCCATTTTCAGCCGCTTGATGACAAGCGGGAGCATGGAACCTGACAGCGTTCCCCAGACCGTTACGCCGACCAACGACAACGCGACCGTCGTGCCGATGAGCGGCCAATGCTCGCCGTAGACTGACGATACGCTGGTCCACAGCGCTATGCGCACAAAGCCGCAGGCCCCGAGCATCGCTCCCAGGATCATTCCGCATGCGAGTTCTCTGCGCATGATCCGCCACCAATGGCGGAGGCCGACCTCCCCGATGGCCATGGCGCGCACGACCAATGTGGCGGCTTGGGATCCGGAGTTCCCTCCGGTGGAGATGATGAGGGGAATGAATACGGCGAGGATCACGGCGCGCGCGATCTCATGCTCGAAATGCGCCATGGCGGTCGTGGTGAGCATCTCGGACACGAACAGCACCATGAGCCAGCCGCCGCGCTTCCTGGCCATGGTGAGCAGGGGGAGGTCCAAATACGGCTCGGTGAAGGTCCCGGAGCCCGCGATCTTGTGGAAGTCTTCGGTCGCTTCCTCTTCCGCGACGTCCAGCACGTCGTCGATGGTCACGATCCCGATCAGGACGCCGGAGGTGTCCGTCACGGGCAGCGCGACACGTCCATGCGCCTTAAAGACGGCGACGGCCGACTCCTGGTCGTCCGTCGCTTTCAAAGACACGAACCTGTGGTCCGCTATGGCCGAAATCCTGCGCCCAGGGGGAGAGAGCAGGATGTCCCTGATGTCGATGTCGTCGATAAGCGCGCCCCTTCCGTCCGTTATGTACACGACACTCAGGGTTTCGCTGTCCTGACCCCACTTCCGGATGTGATCGAGGACTTCGCTGACGGTCCAGCCTTCTTTGATGTCCACGTACTCCGGCGTCATGAGCCTTCCGACGCTGTTCTCCGGATATCCGAGCAGGGAGCTGGCGATGGCCCTCTCAGGGGGCGAAAGCAGATTGAGAAGGCGCCTGATCACCGGGGCCGGCAATTCTTCCAGGACCTGAGTGCGGTCGTCCGGGGACATCTCGTTGAGTATCTTGGCCACATGCGTGTCGCCGAGAGACTTCAACAAGGCCTCTTGGGCGGGAGGTGGAAGCTCATGGAACGTATCCGCCGCCAACTCGCGCGGGATTACGCGAAACAGAATCGTGTGATCTTCAATAGGGAGGTCGGAAAGCAGCCGGGCCAATTCCGGCGGGGGGAATTGAGAGAGGGCCTTCCTTAAAGTCATGAAGTGGCCCTCGCGGATCAATTCCTGCAAATCGGGACGGACCAGCTTGCCGATCACGGAGAGTCACCCCCACGAATAAGCGTCGACCTATCGCTGCAAGAGGCGCGATATCTTTTTTTACAGAAGCCGACTGGCTCGGAGATGGCGCCTTAGCGCCGCGGAGCTTCGCCGCACCGTTCTCGAGCCGCATCTCGGGCAAATCCTGAGGCGCCGCGCAAAATGCGGCTTCATGTCCGCTCCTCACGGCTTGTCGGACCCCAAGCCGGGCCTTGCGGGAAGCGTTTCCGATAGATGAGCATCGCGACAGAAAGACCGATCAAGGCCAAGGATGAGGCGGTGATCAAGCATGGCACGTTCAGATGTATCGCGGCATCTCCCAAATATGAGAACAGCACGGCCCATGGCGCAATCCCGGCAAGCGTCGCGCCGAGGAAAGTCCATAATCCCATTCCGGACAATCCCGCCGCGAAATTCACGGGCGCGTCGGGCACCACCGCCACGACGTTCATGAAAAACACCAAGGCGGGGCCCCATGGCCGCCTTCTGGATTCTTGGATCGGGATCGGGGATCCTCTCGCCAGGGGTTTCCGGCCCACCAGGCGCGCCAATTCGAATCCGGCCGCGGCTCCCAAAAGGTAGCCGATGCACGAATAGACAGGGCCCCAGAGCTCCCCGAATGCGAGTCCCCCGGCGGCGAATAGGATGGCGCACGGGAAAAAGACAAAGGGCCGTACGATCAGGAGGCCGATGAAAAGCAAGGGCGCATCGGGGCCCGAGTCCGAGATCAGGCCGCGGAGCACCTGCGGCGTCGGCGCCCGCCCTTCAAGCACGACGATGCCGCGGACCGCGGCTAGGAGGAGCACCAATGAGAAGACCGCGAACCAGGGGCGGATTTTCCGCGGAAGGATCGGCGCCATTTATCAGCTCGGGGTTCGGATCTCCGTGCCCGGGGTTTTCGGCGTGCGCTGTCGCGGCGATCCGATTCCGTGGGCGTAATCCCATCGGCTGAGGCAGGCTAAGGCCAGGATCACGGTCAAGTTCAGCAGCGTCTTTCTCCTCATGGCGCCGCTTCTCCCTTGTCCGTTTTTCGGCGTTCGTCGCTTCCGGGGCGCGGCGATCGGATGGAAAAGCGGCCGAGGCCGAGCGCCGAAAGGAGGAGAGTCCCGATCACGATCTTAAACTTCATGGGGCAAGGCGACCCTTCATCAGGGATGCGATTCTCTCTTTGAGCTCGCTCATCTCGAACGGCTTCGACATATACGCATCCCCGCCGGCTTCGAGGCCCATATGCGGCGCGCAATCACCCAGGAGGCCCGTTAGGAAGAGGATGGGAGTGTCCCGGAATTCCCGCCGGGACCGGATGGCCCGGCAGAGGGAGAACCCGTCCACCTCCGGCATGTCGACGTCGAGGATGATGATATCCGGCCGGCAGAGTCCGGGATTGTTCGGGAAGGCCGAGCCGGAGTCGAAACCCGCGATCGCGTACTCCCTGTCCAGCGCAGCTTCCATCGTGTCAAGCAGCTCCCGATTGTCATCGATTATCAGCAGGCAGGCCTTCGGTTCCCGCGCCGGCTCGCCATCCGGCCGCTCGCCTTCGGCATCGTCCGCCCTTGTCTCGGCTTCGGGCATGGCGGGGCTATCCCCTGAGCGTCTGGATCACCGCGTCTTCATCCGGCCCGGGGTTGAATCCGCGGGCCGTATTCTCGTCGCGAAACCGCCCCGCGTGGAGCGTCGGCGAATACCCGCCGCGCTATTGTCTAAGCTCCCCGGGGTCATGAGTGAGCTGCAAAACCAGGCTGACAGCGCCTTATCCATCAGAATCGCGCATCCGACAAGCAGCGAAGTCGATGCGATCACCGCCTTCCAGTCGATCATGCGGATCTCTCCTCGACCCCGGCGCATGGACCCTCGGCGTCCGTTTCCTTAGGCGCGTCTTCGTCGCACCGGGGAAGAGCGAAAGAAAATGCGGAGCCCTTCCCCTGCTCGCTGCTGATCTCCATGGCGCTGCCGAGCTGCGTAAGGATCGACTGCGTCAAGGAAAGCCCCACGCCGAAGCCCCGGGCCATTTTCATGCCGTCCGCGCTTCGATAGTATCCCGACATCGCTCTCTTTATGTCGTCGGGCGACATGCCGATGCCGGAATCCTCGAAAGTGACGCGCACGCGTTGCGGCCGGCCTTCGTCCGGCGCGCAGGTTATCCGTATGGCGCCCTCAGGCCGCGTGTACTTGATGGCGTTGGTGAGCAGATTCGTCGCGATGAGAATGAGGGCTTCCCTGTCCGCCCGCACGCGGAGATCGGGCGCCGCCGTGGCGACGGAGACTTTGAGCTTCTTGCGCTCATAGAGGATCTTGAGCTTCCGCAGGCTTTCTCCTATGACTTCGGCCGGATCTACGGCGGCGAACCGGAAGGCGAAGCGGCCCGACTCAAGGCGGCCCATGTTCAGAATGGAGGCGACCTCCAAAGCCAGGGATCGCGCGTTGGCTTTAAGCATCTCGTAATAGCCTTTCCGCTTCTCGTCGTACGGCTCTCCCTCCGTTTCCTCAAGGACGCTGGTGATGCCCTGGATCACGCTCAGGGCGTTGTTGAACTCGTGGCTGATCACGGAGATCAGGGCCGACTTCAGGTGCACCAGCTCCGATTCCTTCTTGTATCGCTCGGCGAGGCGCTGCGCCATTTGGCGCATGCGGACATGCAACGTCTGTATCTCCGGCGTCGCGCGGCCGGGCTGAAGGTCCCAAGGCCGCTCGAAGTTCCATTCGCGCGCGTAATTCGCGAGGGTGGAAATAGGATCGACGACGTATCGCGCCAGGATATAGACCAGGAAGATCACGCTGGCGAGGCTGGTGAGCATGACGATCCAGAAGGCGGTTATGGATGAGCGCCGCACCGCGAGATTGCGCGCCTGCAGGTCTTGGATGTTCGCCTTCCGGATTGCGAGGACCATCTCGACCAGGCGGTCGAGAGGCCTCTGCTTGCTCAGGAATACGGCCGCTTTCGTCGGAGGCAATCGGCCGGAGGCGCTTCGCCTGATCCATTCGTCCTGCTCGCTGATGTGCGCCTTGAACAAGCGGTCGAGCTCTTCCATGGTGCGGCGCTCGTCGGGCGCGCCGGCCGACGCTCTCAGGACTTCCCCCAAGCCGTCGTTGATGCGGCCCAATGTCTGATCCCGGTATTCGAGCCACGTGCGATCGTTCGTGGCTAGAAACTGCGCGGTATAGAGATCCGTTTGGCTGATCCAGCCCTGCAGGGGGGGGAGCTCGGCCAAGAAGGTCAGGTCCGTCCGGAATGCCCGGGAAAGGCCGTCCTCGGCGCGCTTGAGGATCCTATAAGAGATGGCGGGACCCAGGCCGCATAGGAATAGGAGAACGGCGGCGAGCCGGAGTGTCCGGCGCAGGGTCCAGCGGGTATCCGCGCGCGGAGTCTCCAGCCTAGCGGGTGGGTCTTTGGGCGTCGTTTTCGTTGTCATCCCCGGACTCCTCATAGCGGATTGTCACGACGGGGCTCCGCCGTCGCGGGATGTGTCGAGATGTCGCCCAGGAGCCGGAGCGCCGCGGCCTTGACATCCTCAAGGGCAAGCGGCTTCTGAATGAACTCGACGGCGCCTTCCTCGAATGCGGCTTCACGAATATGCGGGTCGGTCAGTCCCGTTATCGCCAAAACCTTCGTGCCGGACAATTCCGGATGCTCGCGGACCGTATGACAGAGCGTCAGCCCGTCGACGGCCGGCAGACAGATGTCCGTCACGATAAGGTGCGGTTTGAAGTCAGTGAGGGCGCCGAGCGCCTGCAGGCCGTCTTCAGCCACTTTGATCTCCACGTCCGTGTATAAGGTGCTGAGCGCGCAGTGGAGAACGACGCGCAGGTCGGCATCATCCTCGACGAGCAGTATGCGGGGCCAGTTGCCGAGACCCCTCGGGATGGGCATGTCGCGTTCACGCAGGCAGCGGCGCAGGCCGGCGCGGGTTGTTCCCATCACTCCGTGGAGCTTGCCGGAAGGGATGTCGGCCTCGGCGGCCCAGCGGCGGACGGTTTCGACGGAGACACAGCAAAGCCCGGCCGCGTCCGTGAAGGAGATGAAGTCCCGGATTTTCATGGTTGCCCCCATTGAGTCCGCCGGAGGATGGCCCGGCCATCAATGTAAGTATGGGCGCTTGAAATCAAATCATTTTCAAGTCCCGGCGGCCGCCCCGGCGCGGGACGCGAATCCTTCGATGAGCCGGAGGCGGTCCGGCCGCCGCCTCAGAGTTCCAGTCTGTAGCCGAGTTTCGGCACGCTGACGATCTTCTTGCCGAACTCCTTGCCGAGCTTCTTGCGGAGAGTGAAGAGATGGACTTGGACGGTGTGGGGGTCCGTCACGTCGCATGGATCGTCGCCCCAAACGGACTGAAGGAGTTGTCGAAGGCTATGGACCGTGCCCGGCCGGCGCAGGAGCAGCATCAGGATGTCGAACTCCTTGCGGGTCAGGTTGACCGGGCGCCCCTTGACCCGGACGAGGCGGGCCGCGGCATCCAGCTCAAGATCGGCGCAGCGAAGCGTCTCCTGCAGTTTCTTCGGGGCTTCGTAACGGCGAAGCACCGCGCGAATCTTCATGGCAAGCAGGCGGGAGGTATAGGGTTTCGGCAAATAGTCATCGGCCCCCAAATGCATGCCTTCGATCTGGTCATCCTCGGACAGGCGCGTGCCTGAGATGAGGATGATGGGCAGATGCGTCAGTCGCCGGCTGCCGCGTATTTTCCTGCACAGCTCCATCCCGTCCGCCTCGGGCATGGCCACATCGGACAGCACCAGATCCGGACGCGTTTCACCGGCCAGATAGATGGCTTCATCGACGCTGGATGCCGCCACTACCGAGAATCCTTGGCGCTTGAGCTGATCGCCGAGAATCTTGCGGCCATCGTCGGAATCGTCCACGATGAGGAGGGAGTATCGCGTGGCGGAGTTTATGTCGCGGGCGTCCCCGGCGCGACGCGCATGATCATCCGGGTGCCGCAATGAATCGTGCCTTCGCATAATGCGCCGAATCGGGGCCGCGAAATGGCCGCGACTCCTCGACCATGCGGCAAGTTTACCTTTTTCCGGTACGGCGAGATAGGCTGGCCGCGGCTCAACTGGCGGCCTTGCAGGCCATCCTGGGCCACGCCACCGCAGCGATGACCCAGCGGTATGCCCACCTGAGCCGCACGCACATCCAGGAGGCCATGTCGGTCTTCGAGGGGGGATTCGCGATCGGGACGCCCGGGACCCCTCTGGAGTTGCACCACGGGCCTTCCGGGGCCTGCTCTGCTCCGGATCTATCTAAAGAAACACCGGCAGCGGGAGGTTGGCTTAACAGTACGTCAAGGCCGGGGGCCCCAAAGGGACCCCCGGCCGGCACTGCCGAGCATACGCTCGGATATCCGCTGCTACTTCTTGCCCTTCTTCTTGCCGCAGGACGACTTGGCCGCCGCTGAGACCGTCGCGTCCTTCTCCTCCTCCGTCAGGAGGCCGGCTTCGAGGAACTCCTCCGCCGCGTGGGAAGTGCACGAGACGTACCCGCCGTGATTCCTCCAGCCGTTGTCGCACGGGCAGAGCTGGGCGATCGAACAGCCGGTCGTGTCGACGACCGCGCCCGCGGACGTGCCCAGGCACCCGTCATCCGCGCAGTCGTTCACCCCGTCCCCGTCCGCGTCCAGGTCATCGGAAACGCCGTTGCAGTCGTTGTCCAGCCCGTCGCACACCTCGGGCTCGGGAGCTCCCGGCTGGCACGTATCCGTCTCCGATCCCTCCTGGCACACCAGCTGGCCCGCGGCCGCGCACTCGCCCACGCCGCAGCTCGTGCCGATCGAGTAGTAATCCTCATCCACGGACCCGTCGCAGTCGTCGTCGACCCCGTCGCAGCTCATGTCGTCCGGGGCGGTGGCGGTGCAGGGATCGCAGGCGTCGCCCAGGCCGTCGCCGTCGGCGTCCGTCTGGTCCGGATTCGCCTCATCCGGGCAGTTGTCGTCCTCATCGGCGATCCCGTCGCCGTCGCCGTCGGAGGACCCCCCGCCGGCGACGGCGAGCAGCGCGAAGATATCGCCGGTCCCGGGCGTGTTCGAGGGACACGTGCCGCCCAGGAAGCTGATGCCGTCGACAGCGGCCGCCGCCGCGGGGGTCATCCCCGGGAAGGAGGACAGCGGGATGCTGTTGAGCCCGGCGGTCTTGGTGAAGGTCTGAACGAAGACGCCGGCCCCCGTGAACAGCCTGATCCCGAGGAAGCCGTTTTGGACCTGCACCATGTCGACGAGGATCTCCGAGTCCGGAGTCAGGGACAGGTCGAGGGGAACCCCCTGGCCCCCGTTGGGATTCGGGCTCCACGAATGGCCGATGGTTCCGATCGCGGTGCCGTAGGAGAACGACTGCTCGCAGGCGGTGCGCCCGTACCACTCCGCGACGCCCGCCGTCGCGTCGATCCGGACGCGGGACCTCCCGCCGAGAACGCAGCTGTGTCCGTCGCGCAGCTGGATCTCCCGCTTGCCGCCGATTATCCCGGCATCCGCGTGAACGTTGTAGACGTCGTTTCCGCAGGCCTCGAGCGCCACGCTCCCCGAGTCGAAGTCGTCGATCACGATGCCGGATTCGGAGGCGGGGCACTCCAGAGTGACCGTCAGGCCGGTCGTCGTTATGTTCTTCACGGTGCCGTCCGGAGGGCACGTATAGTCCAGCACGAAGGTCTTCGCGCACCCGTAAGCCGGATCGTCTTCGGGGAACTCGCCGTAAGTCCCGTCCCCGTCCAGATCGATCTGAGTCTGCACGTTGAAGGTGCAGGTCAGCTGGCCGTCGCAGGCGCTCGCGGCGAACTGGGTGACGTTGCCGTCGGGCACGACTTCCCCGCTGGTGCAGCCGTTGGGCCACCACACCGGCGTGGCGTTCTGGCCCCAGGTCGCGGATTGGACCTGGATCGCCGCTCTCGCCTCGGCCGGCATCATACACGAGGCAGCCGTCACCACGGCCAAAGACAGCAGGGCCGCGAGGTGATTCCGCGGCCAGGTCCGGCGGCCGGCCTGAGCCGGCTGTTTCTTCTCGGCGTTGCTTCTACAGTTCACAGTGCCTTCCTCCTTGGTGTCCTCCAGCGACCTGCGCTGAAGGCTCTTCGCATTGCCTTCATAGAGAGCATGCCACGCCGGACTGGAATCCGTTTTAACGGGGGCTGAAATCCGGCTGAACAAAAGCCCGTGCCGGGCATCGCATTGCGACCGGCTTCGTCCCGTACGGCCCTCCGGGCCCTACCCCGGCCGCGAGTTATCTGTTAAAATAAGGACATCGGGCGGTTAGCTCAGCGGAAGAGCGTTCGCTTCACACGCGAAAGGTCATAGGTTCAAATCCTATACCGCCCACCATCAACGAAAAGCCGCGGGGATCATCGCGATCCCCGCGGCTTTCGCGTTATGACGGCGCGGTCTAGAAATGGGCCGTGAACGACTCCGCGAGATGGTCCAGCTCGTCCTCCTCGACCTGGTACGACGAGCTGTCCGCGAAGGAGTCGAGGCGGATGACGGCGTTGAGGTTGGCGTCCGCCGGGCACACCGACCCGAGCCGCTCGCAGAACCCCGCGTTCACGCCGTGGATCTCCTGGACGAAAGCGGGCAGGCCCTTCATCTCCCAGTCCGGCTTCAGTCCCTTCCGTAGACGGAAATGCTGGGCGAGCATGTACATCGCGAGCGTGCGGTAGAGGCTCTCCCGGAGCGTGGAGAAGGGGAGGTGGGTCTGGGTCATCGGCTTCATCTTGTCCAGGATGGGGCATCCGCTGGTCACCATATGCAGGCCGATCAAGGCGCTCACCGCGGGCGAGATGGGGGTGCGGCTCACGTAGGTGCGCGCCTCGCTGGCGACCTCCAGCGTCACTTTCTCGGTCGATAGGCGGTCCTTGAAGAAGTCGATCACGTCCACGAGGTTTTCGGCGATGGGACATCGCGGGTGGCGGTCCTCGGTAAGCGGGCAGTTCGGGCACTGGGAATTGGACAGGCGCGTCCAATCGGGGTACTCGGAACGTTCTTGGCCCTGGAACCGGAGGCTGCGCCTGTCGAGGCGGATGTGGAACTCCTTGCAGACCCCGTCGTCCAACGTGAACTTGTAGTTGTATTCGAGAGTCCGCGGCTCCTCGCCCATCTCGTCCTCCAGGATGGATCCGTGCGGTCTCCGAACCGCCCTCGGGCCTAGGATAACAGGCCGGGGCGCGTCCCGCAAGGCCGTCAGTTCTTCATGACCTGCATCTCCATGAAGACGCAGGGGTTGAGGTTGGAGCTGAGGAAGCCGTCGCTCGAGACCCCCAGCAACTTGGGCCCGAACATCTCGCGCATGCCGGATTTGACGGTGATCTGCGGGAGCCTCCCGGCCAGCTTTCCGTTCTTGAAGAGATAAGACAAGGCCACGGGGCTCGAGAATTCGCCGGTGTCGGTGCAGTCTCCCCCCATGGCCATGACGACGAAGACGCACTCCTCGAACTCTTTGATGAGCGAGTCGAAGGGCCGCTCTCCCCGGCCCACCGCCAGCGCGTTGAAGCCGAGGTGGACGCCCGTGTTGAAGCCGCGCTGGCCGTTGCCCGTGGTGGCGGCTCCGTATTTCTTGCCGCACCGCAGGTCGCAGATCAGGTTCGTGATGGATCCCTTCTCGATGAGCGGGAGGCGGGGCTCTTTCCTAAGCGTCCCTTCCCCGTCGAAGGGCGAGGCCACGCCGTATTCCGGAGCGAAGCTGACGTCGTAGAGGCTGAAGTCCTCGCTGAAGAGGCGCTCGCCCATCCTGCCGCTGTAGAGCGCCGAGCCGTCCTTGTGCTTGTCGATCCTCAGGGACTCGCAGAGCTTCCTGAAGAGCCAGCCCTGCAGGTCGGTGTAGACGACCGGCTTCGGGCCCTCCGAGATGGGGACTTCGTTCCCGAACGCCTCCAGGAACGGCAGGTTCCGCTCGATCGCCTCCATGGGGTCGGCCTTCCCGATGCCTCCGGAGCCGAACCAGCCGTCCATGATGCCGGCCGAGCTCTTATGCTTGAAAAGGAATGCCCATCCGGAATGCTCCACCTCGATGCGGTGGTCCACGCCCAGCGAGTTCCGGTGCTCCTCGCTGACGAGCGAGCACGCGGCATGGCCCGAATACAGGAAATCGCGGTTCGCCTCTTTGAGGCGGCGAAGGGCGGCCTCGGTCAGCTCCGGCAGGCGCTCCATGGAGCCGCCGCCTCCGGTCAGGGACTTGGAGTAGCTCGAGTCGCGCGGGAGCTCGTAGTCGAAGGGGACGGCGGCGTCCCGCTGCGACATGCAGCGCCTGTAAAGTTCGGAATCTTCGATCTGACCCACAAAGGACGCGGAGGCTATCTTTCCTTCGTCGAAGATGCGCGCGCCGGTCTTGACGATCTCCTTGTTTCTGAAGGAGCGGACCTCCCCGGCCCCGATCTCCAGCTTGAGCTGCTTCTCCGTCGATCTGAGGAGATCCTTGACCATGCCTAGCTCACCTGCATCCCGCGGACCAGCATCGACGGGCCCCCGAAGGCGACGGGAAGGGGCATCTGCTCCATCTTGCCGCACCCCCCGAAGGCGGTGGAGAAGAGCATGAGGTCCCCGGCCACGGCCTCGACGTCCTTGAGGGTCTGGAACACGGAGCCCGATATGACCGAGACCAGGACGGGCTCCGCGATCTTGCCGTCGCGTATCCAGTACGTCTTCCTCGGGGCGATGGTGAAGGTGCTCAGCCCGGAGCCGTGCTTGACGTCTTTGGCGTAGATGCCGAGGTCGACCTTGGAGACGATCTCCTCCAAAGATCGCGCCCCGGGCTCCACGTAGGTGCAGGTCATGCGAACGATGGGCTCGAACTCGAAGCTCACGGCCCGGGCGTTGCCGGTGGCGGGCTCGCCGAGGGCGTGGGAGGTCATCCGGGAATGCAGCCTCCCCGAGAGCACGCCGTTCTTGATGAGATAGGTCTTTTGGCCGGGCGTGCCCTCGTCGTCGAACGGGCAGTAGCCCGAGGTGCCGGCATGCCCGGGGTCGTCGATGATGGACAGGATGTCGGCGCCCACCTTGGAGCCGAGCCTCCAGTCCTTCATGGCGGTCTCGTCGCCCAGCATGAAGTCCGCCTCGGACTTGTGCCCGAAGGACTCGTGAGCGAAGACCCCCACGACCTTGCCGCCCATGAGCACGCGGTACTGGCCCGGGGGAACGGGTTTCGCCCGCAAAAACAGCGAGCTCTCTTCAATGCTCTCGACGAGCGAGGGCTCGAGCGAGCGCAGGTCCTCGAAGCGGTCCGAGCCTTTGTCGAAGAGGTCGTAGAATATCCGATCGCCCTCCTTGAGCGTGTAGTCGAACCGCAGCCCGTGGAGGTTGTAGTCGTGGGCGACCTCGACGCCCCTGGAGGAGCGGAAGCGCTTCACCTTGTAGGTGTCCGCGTGCAGGACCCGGCTTTCGGCGATCTTGGGGAAGCGCCTCAGCGTGTCGAAATACGACTCGCAGAGCTCCATCTTCTTCCTCGCGCCGAGCCGGGAGGCGCCGCCCTCCGGATAGAGCATGCGCTCGGCGCGCAGGGGCCGGACCGCCGAGAAGGGGTCCGAGTCGTCACGCTCTAGCCGCCGCGACTGGCGGATCAGGTCCCGGATGGCCTCGGGCAGCCGGTCCAGGGCGGTCGTGGCGCAGTAGAACCACTTCCCGTTGTTGAAGACCCGGACGAACGCTCCCAGGCTGGGCTTGAGCTCGCAGGATTCGAGCTCGAAGTTCCGGTACAGGATCAAAGACGTGGTCGTGTCCTCGATCCGGACGTCGCAGTACCGGCAGTCGAAAGAGGCCAGGTCCAGGGCGTCCAGCGTCTTGTTGATGTCGGTGCTCATCGCGGTCCTTGGGCTCGATCCGGGCGGGACGGGGCCCGGCGTCTATATGCTACCTCCTGGCGGAGCGTCAGGGCAAGTGACGCGCGGGGCGTCTTATCGGGCCGGCGGCCGGACCGGAAGGACGCCCAGGACGATCCTGAGGCGCCGGAGCATGGAGAACAGGGCGCCGACCCACTCGGGTTCGAGGCGCCGGCGCCGGCGCGCGACCGCGTCGAGGGCCCGCGACAGGGGCTGGCCCGAGCGCACCCGGGAGATGAGATCATACTCGATCTCGTCGAGGCGCGCGACGAGGACGTTTTCTTCCTTCCGGTAGAGAAGGAGCCTTTCCTCGCCGTTCCAGGGGACGGGCCACTCACCTCCTTCGCGCCCATGCGTCCAGACCGCGTAGGTCCCGTAGCGGTGACGCCTGAGCCGCGTCGCGGGAGAGAATACGAGCCGGATATCCCCGCTTCGCTCGGCCGCGGCGAATCTGTCGGGCCCCGGCTCTTTCGGCGTTTCCTGGTGGAAGAGCTCCTTGAAATCCCACTCGAACTCGCCGAGCTCTCGCAGGAACGGCAGATCGTCGAAGTCGCGCTGTCGGGCGAGATAGGCCGGGAAGTCGAAGCCGTAGTCCGAGAGGTTCGGGGACTTCGACGGATGGCCCGCGACGTATTCCCGGGAGACGCGGAAGAAGTCCTCGTCGCCCAGGACGCGCCAGACCCCTTCGAAGGTCTCGCCGAGGGCTTCGGTCAGCTGGGCCACATAGCTGCTGCGGTATACCCCGAGAGCCTGCTCCGGCGAGAGCCGTCCGCCGGGGACGATCGCCTCGAGCGTCGAGGCGCGGGGCTCCGGCTTCCGGAGAGAGGCCGCGAAGTCCCGCTGGAGCTCAAGCAGAGATCTTCTCATTCGCTTTTTCCCACACGCGCCTCGCCGCCTCCGCTTGGCGCTCGAGCTCCGCGAACTCGGGGATGTCGTCGTCCCATTCGATGAGCACGGGCACGGCGGCGAGCCGGCGCGCCGTCCGGGCGTAGAGGTCCCAGACGACGTCCGCCACCGGGGCGCTGTGGGTGTCGAACAGGTGCGTCCCCATGTCCGTATGGCCGGCCAGGTGTATCTGCGCGACGAGGTCCGTCGGGACGCCGTCCAGGTACTCCTGCGGGTCGAAACCGTGGTTGACCGAGTTTACATAGACGTTGTTGATGTCGAGCAAGATCCCGCAACCCGAGCGCTTCGCCACCTCGACGAGGAACTCCCATTCCTTCATCTCGGCTCCCTTGAAGGAGAGGTAGCTCGACACGTTCTCAAGGGCGATCCGCCGGCCGAGCTCCGTATGGGCGCGCTCGACCTCCCGGACCACGGACCTCACCGCCTCCTCCGTTTGGGGGAGCGGCAGCAGGTCGCGGGTGTTGGAGGCATGCGGCCCGGTCCAGCAGAGATGGTCCGAGACCAAGAAGGGGTCGATCCGGTCGGCCAGGGCCTTCAGCCGCTTGAGATAGCCCGGCCGGATCCCCTCCGCGGAGCCCACCGACATCGAGATGCCGTGCAGGGCGATCGGGTAGTCCTTTCGCGCGGACTCCAGGGCCTGGAGCGGCCGGCCCCGGGTGTCCATGAAGTTCTCGGAGAGCGCCTCGAACCATTGGACGGTGCTCGAGGTGCGCTTCAAAAGACGCGAGTAGTGGGGCGGGCGGAGCCCCACGCCCACGAACGCGGACGCACCCGTCCGCCCGGCTTCAGCCGGCCTTGAACTCGCCGTCGGCTTCATCGCACTCACTCTGGGGCTCTCCCTCTCCGGGGCGCGGCCCCCCTCAGACTCGCGATAGGCACCATTCCTCCTTGAGGACAGGCATGCTTCCCGATATATGCCAGCATAACGGACCGGCCTAGAATCCAGTTCAACGAAGGCTTAAATCCGCCGCAACAGTTGCGGCGGCGCATTATGTGAATATATGGGGTGTGAGACGTCAAGGCGGCTCCCATCAGGACTTTTTTGTGCCGGTCCTCGGGCCTCCATGCGAGCGGCCTTGCGGGGGCGGGCGTTACAGGGGGCTCGGGGGCCCTTACGGGGAGACCGAGGGGCGTCGGCGCGGCTTGGCGACCGGTCTGCGGGAGGGCGTCAGGATGAGATGGGCCGGCGGATGGACCCCCTTGGGCACGGTCGTGTTCGGGACGACCCAGCAGCCGGGGCCGAGCAGCGTGCCCGGCGAGGTGACCGTGTTGCAGCCGATCTCCACGTCATCGCCCACGACCGCTCCGAATTTGCGCAGGCCGGTGTCCACGGTCTCTCTCCCGACCCGGATGAGGATGTTCCGCCCGGAGCGCGAGCGCTTCTCCTCCTCGGTGCGGAGCTGGAGGTTGGCGAGCTTCGTCCCGGCTCCGAGGTTGGAGCCCATCCCGAGGAGGCTGTCTCCCACGTAGGCGAAGTGTCCCGCCACCGCGCGGTTGAGGAACACGGAGTTCTTGACCTCGGTGGCGTGCCCGACCACGGCGCCGGGCCCGATCAGGCAGCCTCCGCGCAGGTAGGCCCCCGGACGGAAGTCCGCTTTCTCGCACAGGACCGCGGGCCCGAAGATCACCACCCCGGGCTCCATGCGCGCCCCGGCCTCGATAAGGAGCTCCGCGCGGCCGATCCGGAACCGCCTCTTGGCCGTGAAAAGGCCCTCGCTGGAGATCATGCCATCCTCGACCCGGAGCCCGCGCAGGTCCTCGGCGTCCGCCTCCGGGGCGCCCGGGTCCAGCGCCTTTTCACGCACGTATCCCTGCAGCCGCGGAAGGACCTCCCACACGTGCCGGGTCCCGGCGAAGAGCTCCGCGTGCGGGAACTCGGCCAGGCGGGGGAAATAGTCTTGTGCCGATGTCATGATCTGCGTGCCTCCGTGGGAGCGGCCGCGGGCCGCGGCGGTCAGGGCTTGCCGCCTCCGTGATGCTCCTTCAGGTGCTTCTCCCCGTCCGTGCCGAAGTAGGCCTCGCGGAAATCCTCAAGCAGGCCGCGAAGGGCTTCGATGTGCCCGAGATCGGTCGTCTGCTTGGCCTGCATGGCTCGGACCAGCATGCCGTGCAGGAGCTCGAGCTTCTTGAGATAGGCTGCGCGCGCCTTGGCGTCGGAGTCCCCGGCGGGTTTGACGCGCTGCGCCATGAAGTAATACGTGACGATGTGGCTGAGCTCGTCGGCGTGCCGGTCCTTGTTGTTCACCCAGCGCACGATCTGGTTGTGGTTCTTCTCCGTCTCCTCCGAGAGCCCGCCGATCGTTCTCATGGACTTTTCGAGGGTGGCGATGTGCTCCGCGATCATGTCGAAGCGCATGTAATCGCCGTAGATGCCGCAGGGCACCTGGCAGTGCGGCCAGGCTCCGGCCGGGAGGGTCGCCGCCAGCAGCGCGGCCAGGGCTCCGGTCTTCGCTAGTCTCGTCTTGGTCATGGGGTCTCCTCCTGGAGCGGCTCGGACTCCCGGATCGCGACCGCCTCGTACCTGCCGGATGAGGGCGGGGGGGCGGGCGGGTTGAGCCGGGGGCGGTTTCGGGCGATGAGCGCGCCGGCGATGTCCTTGTGGTCGTCGGGCGACAGGTCGCCGGCGTCGAGCACGTAGTCGAAATAGATCTCCGGGGAGATGATGAGGAGGTCCTCGCGCCTCGGGCGCCGGGCGCCCATGAGGTGCGCGGCGAGCGCGTCGTAGATGGTCCCGCCTTGTCCCGGCCCCGGCAAGGCCAGCCCCACGTAGAGGACCTCGGGCTCCGTCTTGTCGCCGCAGGCCAGCAGCTCGTAGACTCCGGGTCTGCGCGGGGCGTGCGGCGCGAGCTCGTCCGGGCGGAAGCGGTGGCGGCGCTCGGACATGGCGATCACGAACGTCCGCCGCCCGCTCATCGGCCCGCGCGCGCCAGGGCCCGGACCTTAAGGCAGCGCTCGGCCTCCTGCTTGGCCACGCGCAGAGCCTTCAGCACGACCGGGGGCAGGTCCGGGTTCTCCCCGATGAATGCCCCGAGCGCGCGGACGTCGTCCTTATCGCATGCGGCGGGGACGAGGTTCTCCGCGTACGACCGCAGGAACTCCTTAGGCTTCGTCCCGGCGAAGACCTTGAGCCGCGCGTAGAAATCCCCGGCGAACCGGCGGCGGAAGCGGTCCTGGCCGTAGGGGAAGACGCTCTCCATGGCTTCCTTGAGGTCGGGGAAGGGCCGTCCGGGCTCGTCCGCGGCGATCATATCGAGCCATTTCTTCTTGGCGTTCCAGTCGGGCCGGCAGGCCTCGGCCCGTATGGCGGCGGTCTGGCCTCTGCGGGTCCCGTCGCGCTCGAGCTCCGCCTCGACGAGCCGCTTCGCTTCGGGCGCGCCCAGGCGGTTGATCCGATGGACGATGCCCCATCGGCGGTCCGGGTCGATCTCCAGGCCGGGGAAGGCGAGCCCGCCGTCCAGCATCTCCGCGATCCTCCGCAGGCCCGGCTCGCTCGCGGCCACGCGGACGAAGCTGTCGAACCATAGCGTCTGTTCGTCCGTTCCAGGCTCGGCCTTCTCGAGCTTCTCCCAGAGGAGCTCTTCGAAGCGAGCCACGTATCGCTCCCGGAGGGATTCCCACGGCGGGCCGTCGCCGGACAGATACATCAGGGCCGAGGAGAACTCCGGGGTGCTGAAGTGGATGGTCTTGAGCACCGCGGCCAGCGTCTGATAGCTCCGCTCGCGGGGCAGGTGGCGGTTGACGAGGTCGCAGTACTCGATCACGCTCAGCTCGGCGTCCTCCACCATGTTCCACAAAGTCAGCCACAGCATCGCCCGGTCGAGGTCGTCCTCCACGTCCGCGAGCCTGGCCTTGACGGCCAAGAGCGAGCGCGGGTCCAGCCGGACCTTCACGTAGTCGTGGTCCTCCTGGTTGGGGTAGACGATGACCGGACAGCTTTCCCCGACGAGGCTCTGCACCGGGGTGGATGCGCCCGCGTAGCCGACCTCGGGCAGGACCGTGCGCGCTCGCAGGGGCCCTTCGGGCGGGCCGCTGAAGAAGGCGATCCTGGTCCGGTGCTCCCTGAGGGTGGGATGCCCGTCGGGAGCCTCCTGCGCCAGCCGGAAGGAGGACACGGCGCCGTCTTGGCAGGAGAACTCCGCCCGCACGGTGTTCACCCCCGCCGTCCGCAGCCATTGCCGCGTCCAGGAGTCCAGCTTGCGGCCGGAGGCCTCCTCGAGCGCCGCGATGAAGTCCGTCCGGTCGGCGTTCCCGTAGGCGTGCTCCTTGAAATACCTCCGCACGCCGTCGCGGAACCGGTCGCCCCCGAGGTAGTAGGCGGCCTGCTTGAGCACCGAGGCCCCTTTCGCGTAGGCGATGCCGTCGAAGTTCGCGAAGGCCTCCTGCGTGTCGGGGACGTCGGCCTCGACCGGGTGGGTGGTGACCAGCTGGTCCTCCCAATAGGCCCACTGCTTGGTGTCGAGGTGGAAGAACTGCCAGGCGTCCTTGAACTCGGTGGCCTCGCGCATCGCGACGTAGGTGAGGTAGGTGGCGAAGCTCTCGTTGAGCCAGAGATCGTCCCACCATTTCATGGTGACGAGGTTGCCGAACCACATATGGGACATCTCGTGGAGGATCAGGTCCGCGCGCAGCACGCGGTCCTTCCAGGTGGCCTTGCCGCGGTGAACGTAGTCCTCCCCGAAGGTCACCGCCGCCACGTTCTCCATGGCGCCGCCGCCGAAATCCGGGACGATGATCTGGTCGTACTTGCCGAACGGGTAGGGATAGTCGAAGTACTCGTTGTAGAAGGCGAGCCCCTGCTTGGTGATCGTCATCCATTCGGCGACGTTGACGTGGCGGGCGATGGCCCGGCGGGCGAAAAGCCTCAGGGGGATGCCGTCCGCCGAGGACTTCCAGACGACGTACGGCCCGGCGTGCAGCGAGAAAAGATAGGTGCTGAAGCGCTGGCTTTCGGGGAACGTCCAGACCCGGCGGCCGCCCGGGCCCGGCATGATCTCGGACTCGGACACGGCGCTGATCACCTGCCAGTAGGCGGGGGCCTCGACCGTAAGAGCGTAGGTCGCCTTGATGTCGGGCTGGTCGAAGCAGGGGAAGAGGTTGTTGGCGTCGTAGGGCTCGAAGTCCGTGTAGACGTAGACCTTGCCGTCAATGGGGGCGCGGAACCGGTAGAGCCCGGGCCCCGCCTCGCTGTAGGGATGCGAGAAGGCGATCGCGACCTCGTTCGGGCCCTCCCGGAGCGAGCCGGGCGGCAGGGTGAGGAACAGGCCGTTGTACTCCGGCGCCGCGGCCTTCCCGTTGACGGACAGCCCCTCGGGGCCGATCGTCCCTTTGGCGAAATCCACCGTGAGGGGGCGGTCGGCGCCTTTGAGGTCGAACCGGATCGTCGCGCGCCCCGAGAAGACGTCTCCCTCCGTGTCCAAGCGGAAGAGAAGCGCGTAGCGGACGCCGCTCACGCGCCGCGCGCGCGCGCGGGCGACGTCGCGCGAAAGGCCCTTGACCGCCGGGCGCCGCGGCAAGTCCCGTTCCCGAGCCGGCGCGGCTCGTAGAGGAAAGGTCCCCATGATCAGGATCGCGGCGAGGGCCGCGAACCTCAAAGGGCCTTGGCGAGCCGTTCGAGGCGGCGGTTCCACGCCTCCTCGTGGCTCGCCACGAGCTTCTTGTCGGGGAAGAGGCCGTGGGTCAGGGCGAGCTCGGTGGAGGCGCCGGCCTCGCGCAGCTCGACGGTGACGCGGTTCTCGCCGAAGTACTCGTCGCCTTCCCACGCCCAGCTGAAGACGAGCTTCTCGGGGGCCGCGACCTGATCGAAGAACCCGGTGAGCTCGTGCTCGGTCCCGGACTTCTCGGCCAGGACGATGGTGAAGCGGCCGCCGGCGCGCACGGGCAGGGCTTCCACGCGGACGACCCACTCGTCCGAGGGCCCGAACCACTTCTTGAGGATCTCGGGATCGGTCCAAGCGGAGAAGAGCTTCTCTCGCGCCGCCGCGAAGGTCTTCTTGATACTGATCTTGTTCCGGGCGATGGATGCCTGCGGGGTCATACGCGTCTCTCCTCGGAAGTCTTGGGAGCATTGTCCCAAATATCGGACGGCCGAGTCGAGCCGGGCGTCCCGGGGGGCGACGGGGCCCGTCCCGGGTCCGGCCGGCAGGGACGCGGTCGCGCTAGGATCTAGGCCGCGGCTTTCTCGAGGGCGGCCACGAAGTCGGCCGCGGTGTGGAAGCGTCTGGAAACGTCGGGCTCGAGCGCCTGGTCCAGGACCGCGTCGACCGCGGGAGGGAGGCCCGGCACCAGGCGGCTGAGCGGCACGTACGCCCGCTGGAGCTTGGCGTTGAGCGACGCCACGCCGGTAAACGGCGGCCGGCCGGTCAGCATCTCGTAGAAACAGACGCCCAGGGCGTAGACGTCGGACTCGGGCTGGTAGCCGCCGCGTTCCTGCTCGGGCGACATGTAGGCGGGAGTGCCCGCGACCTCGCCGCGGCTGAGCGTCGAGAGGGTCTCGGCCACCCGCCGCGCGATGCCGAAGTCCATGACCTTGGCCGTGCCGTCGCTCACCATGATGTTGGCGGGTTTGAGGTCCTGATGGATGACGCCCCGGGAATGCGCGTAGTCGAGGGCCCGGCCCACCTGCCGAGTCAGGTTGACCGCTTCCCCCAGCGGCAGCGCGCGCCTTCGAGCGATGGCCTCGTCCATGGGATCGCCGGGCACGTGCTCGAAGACGAGATACAACCCGCCCCCTTCCTCGATGATGGAGTGGATCTCGATGATGTTCGGGTGCTTGAGGGCGGCCACCGTCCGGGCTTCCTTAAGGAAGCGCTTGCGCGCGCGGGGGTCTCCCGCGATCTCCGCGCGCATCTTCTTGATGGCGACGCGGCGCTCGAGCCCCCGGTCCACGGCCTCGTAGACCTCGCCCATGCCGCCTTGCCCCAGCTTGCGCACGATATCGAAGCCGGTGACGCTCTCTTCGGCGTCCTCCCCTTCCGCGGCTCTTTCCCGCGCCGTGGTCAGTCCGCGCTTGCGCAGAAGGACGAAGCCGAAGCAGAGCAGGCACAGGGCCGCCGCTCCCCCGTACAGGAGCCAAAGGGCGAGGGCCGTCCTAGCCGCCTTGTCCGGCGGGTTCCGGTGCCGGGCCAGGGCCTGGCGGTAGATGTCCTTGAAAGCGGGGTCCAGGTCGGCGGCGCGCTTCAGATCGGCGAGCTGCTCCTCGACGCGGTCCAGGCGCTCCCAGAGGACCGCGCGCGTATGGTAGGCGTCAGCGTCCCGAGGGTCGAGCGACAAGGCCGAACCGATGTCCCGGCCCGCGTCGTTGTAGCGCTCCAAAGCGATGCCGGCGAGGGCCCGGAACTTGTAGGACCAGCCGTCCCGTGGGTTGAGCTCGATGGCCCGCGTGGCGTCCTCGACCGCGCCCTCGTAGTCCTTGGTCTCGTAGCGGGCCGTGGCGCGCAGGCGGTGGGCGAGCCAGTTCGGGGGATCGCGCGCGATCTTCTTGGAGAGGTAGCGCTCGGCGGAGCGGAAGTCCCCGACACGCATAGCGCTGACGATCGTCTTCTCCAGCGCCGCCTTGGGCTGGGGGCGGAACGCCGAGGAAGGCGTTTGCGGCGGAAGTTTCGCCGAGGCGAGCAGGGCCGCGGCCTCCGGACCGCCGCTGGACTCGAGCCGCCCGGCGCCTTCGCCTTCCTGCCCGCCGGAGTCTTCCTGAAGGCCGGTAAGCAGGGACTCGGCCTTGTCCTTCAGGGACTTCTCGGTGAACGGCGAGCGCAGTTTTTTGGTGAAGAGCTTTTCGAGCGCCTGGAGGCCCTCGTCATCAGGGGCGACCGCGAGGCCCGCGCGGATCTCCGAGAGCGCCGCCTCGTTGTCGCCCTGCTTGGCCCGCGCCATGGCGGCCAGCTTGAATCCCGTCGGGTTGTCGGGATGCTTCTTCTTGATCTTTGTGGCGATCTCAACGGCTTGCTCCGGGTCGGCCTTGTCGTCGTTCAAGATCGTTACGGTCAGAGACACATCTTCCTGAAGGGCCAGGTCGATTAAGTGAGGTTCGGGCCCCGACTTCGTGTCTTGGAGAAATCCCAAGGCTTCTTTCTGGAAGTCCATCTGTTCGTAGAGCGAATCATCAAGTTCATCCAGAGTGGCGTCTGATTCAGAGGTTTGCTTGCGGCCGACTTCGGCAACTTCCGCGACCACTTTGTCAACCTGTCCTTCGCTCACTTCGACAATCTCATCGGGTTCTGGAAGGGTGCTTTTCTCGGACTCCAAATGGTGATACCACTCCTGGTCCTGCTGATCGCCCGCATCACCGGGGAGTTCCTCTTCTGAATCTTCAAGCTCCTCTCTCGTGCTTGTGTTGGTTTCATAAGGCAGCGAGTCATCCTCGCTGTCCCCTTCAGCATAGGCCGGGCAAGACGTTTCGCCGAGGATCAGCGATAGGAGGAAGGCAGCGCAGAGGGCGAATCGGTTCATGGCCATTCCAAGCCTCAGGCACTTCCTAGGGTATGCCTTCTTTCTCTTATTTTCAAGGGCACCGAGGCGTCCAGTAGTCGCGGCGTCGGGCGCATTCGGTGCCGAATGCGAATTCCGCTGTGTATTGCAGCGCAATTTTTATCAAAATCTTAGAGACGATGGCGGCGCGGTCGGGAATCCCCCGGTTGATTGGGGCGGCGAAGAACAGTACGCCGGGTGGCCCAGGTCCGGACCGGCGGGGCTTGCCGGAGGCCGACTTACGCATTCAGGAGGCCGAGGCCAGAGCGGCGCCTTCTGGGCGACCGCGTCCCCGCCGGGACGGAACTGGGACGGGACCCGGCGGTCCGTTGGATACCGCTTACCTACTGATTCGAGCTTAGGCCGCCGCAGGGCTCCACTGCAGGCGGTAGAGCTTTTCGTAGAGGCCCTTCTTCTTGAGGAGCTCCTCGTGGGTGCCCTCCTCGCGCAGGGTGCCGTGGTGCAGCACCAGGATGCGGTCGGCGCGGCGCACCGTGGAGAGCCGGTGGGCCACGATGACGGCCGTGCGCCCCACCATCATCTTCTCCATCGCCTCCTGGATGAGGCCCTCGGTCTCGGCGTCCACGCTGGAGGTGGCTTCGTCTAGGATGAGGATGGGGGGGTCCGAGACCAGCGCCCGCGCGAAAGAGAGGAGCTGCCGCTCGCCGACGGAAACCGCCGAGCCGCGCTCGCGCAGCTCCGAACGGTAGCCGTCGGGAAGGCTTTGCACGACGTGCTCGGCGTTCACCAGGCGCACGGCTTCCTTGAGCTTCGCCTCCGGCACGTCCTCGCCCATGCGGATGTTCTCGCCCACCGTCCCCGAGAACAGGAACACGTCCTGGAACACCGTCCCGAAGCGGCGCCGGAGCTTCCGGGGGTCGTAGTCGCGCACGTCCGCGCCGTCCACGAGGACGCTGCCCGAGGTCGCGTCGTAGAGGCGGAGCAGCAGGTGCAGGACGCTGGTCTTCCCGGCGCCCGTGTAGCCGACCAGGGCGACCTTCTCGCCGGGCCGCACCTTGAAGGAGACGTTTTTGAGGACCGGCGTCTCGCCGTCATAGGAGAAGCTCACGTCCCGGAACTCGATCTCGCCCCGGCGCGGGGGCGCGGCCGGCCGCTCCGGCGCCGTGATGTCCGGCCTGGTGTCGAGCAGCTTGAAGATGCGTTCGGAGGAGGCCATGGCGGCCTGGAGGATGTTGTATTTCTCGGCGAGCTCCCGGATGGGCTCGAAGAACTTCCGCGCCAGGTACCAGAAAGCGAGGAACGAGCCGAAAGTCGTCGCTCCGGCCAGGATCGAGCGGCCCGCCTGCCACAGGATCGCCGCCATGACGAGGGTCGTGAGGAGCTCGATGCCTGGCCAGAAGAATGAGTAGATGAACCCGGCGAGGATCGCGCGCTCGCGGTAGACCCGGTGGCGCTCGGCGAAGCGTTCGGCGCACGTCGCCTGACGGTTGAATATCTGTATCGTCTTGACGCCGCCCAGGGTCTCGTTGAGGTAGGCGGTCACGGCCGCGATCCCCTGGCGCATGGCGCGGTAGGTCCGGCGGGCGTGCCCCCGGAAGACGGCCGCCCCGGCGACGACGAACGGCACGGCGGCCAAAGTCAGAAGCGTGAGCCGCCAGTCCACCACGAGCATGGCGGCGACGATCGCTCCGAGGAAAAGAGCGTTGCTCAGCATCCCCACCAGGCCGGAGGTGAAGAGCTCGCTCAGGTTCTCCACGTCGCTGGTGACGCGGGTCAGCAGGCGGCCGACCGGGCTGCGGTCGTAGAAGGCGGCCGGCAGGCGCTGCAGGTGGTCGAATACCTCGGCGCGAAGGTCGTAGATGATGCGTTGGCCCGCCACGCTGGAGATGTAGTGCTCGAGCATCTCGAAGACGCCGTCGAGGACGATCACGACGAAGAAGGCCGCCGCGTAGAGCCGGAGCCCGGGGAGGTCGCCGGCCGCGATGGGGCCGTCTATCGCGCCGCGCAGAAGGAAGGGCGCGGCGAGGTCCATGACGATGCCGGCCGCGATGACCGCGAGGGTCGCGGCTACCGGCCTCCAGTGGGGCCTGAGATAGCCGAGGAAGCGGCGCAGGAGCGCCAAGTCGTAGGCCTTGCCGAGATCCTCCTCGTCGTACATGCGCCTCATGCCTGCTCCAGAGCCTCCTCGAGGTTCTGTCGCGCGACGAGCGCGGCGTAGAGGCCGCCGCGCGCCATGAGCGCCTCGTGCGTGCCCTGCTCGACGAGCCTCCCCTCGTCGAGCACCAGGATGCGGTCCACCTTCGAGACGACCGAGAAGCGGTGCGCGACGATCACGCAGGTCCGGCCTTCCATGAACCCGTCCAGGCGCTCGAGGATCTCCCGCTCGGTGTGCACGTCCACGCTCGAGAGCGCGTCGTCGAGCAGCAGAAGACCCGGGCGCCTGATGAGGGCGCGGGCGATGGCCGTGCGCTGCTTTTGGCCCCCCGATAGGGTGATGCCGCGCTCGCCGATGACCTGCTCGATCCCGTCGGGGAAGGCCGCGAGGTCCTCCGAGATGCGCGAGCCCTCCGCGGCCTTGAGGATCGCCTCTTCAGGCGCGTCGCCCCCGCCGTCGGTCCCGAAGGCGATGTTGAAGGAGATGGTGTCGCTGAACAGGAACGTGTCCTGCGGGACGCTTCCCATGGCCGCCCGGAGGGCGCGCCGCGGGTAATCGTTGATGTCGCGCCCGTCGAGGAAAACGCTTCCGCGCGGCGCCCGGTAGAGGCCGAGCAGGATCTGGATGAGGGCGCTCTTGCCCGAGCCGGTGCGGCCGACGACCGCGACCCGCTCGCCGGGGGCGATCTTGAGCGACACGCCCTTCAGGGCGGGCGGCCGGTCGCCCGTGTAGCGGAAGGTGAGGTCCCGCAGCTCGATCTCTCCGCGGGAGGGGGGCGGGACCTCGGGCGGATCGTCCGTCTCTTCCTCCGGAGCGTCCAGTATCTTGGAGACGCGGTCCATGCAGGCCGCGCCGCGCTGGATCATGGTGATCACCCAGCCCATGGAGACGACCGGCCATGCGAGCATGAACTGGTAGGCCGTGAACGCCACGAAGTCGCCTTTGGTGAGCGTCCCCGCGATGATGCCCATGCCGCCGACGAGCAGGGTCACGCCGATCGTGGACTCGATGAGGAGCGTCATCAGGCCGTAGGCCGCGCCCCGCGTGCGCACGTGGACGATGTTGGCTTCGAGGTAGTCGCGCGAAGCCCGCGCGAAGGCGCGGCTCTCGGCCTCTTCGCGCGAGAAGGCGCGCACGACGCGCGCTCCCGAGAAGTTCTCCTGGGCGATCGTGCTGATCGTGCCGAGGCGGTCCTGGATCGCCTCCCACTGGGCGAAGAGCCTCCCTGTGATGAGGTTCGTGAGCGCGGTGATGAGGGCGAGGGGAATGAGGGAAAGCGCGGCGAGCCTGGCGTCGAGCGCGAACATGGCGGCGACGCTCAGCGTCGCGAGCAGGCCGCTGGAGACGACGAGCATCATCCCCAGGCCGGTCACCATGCGCACCCCCTCCACGTCGTTGATGACGCGGGATTGCAGGTCCCCCGATGCCTGACGGTCGAAGAAGAGCGCCGGCAGGCGCAGGAGCTTGCGGTAGAGCCGGAGGCGCAGGTCGTGCTCGACCAACCGCGAGGTCGAGATGACCGTGTAGCGGCCGCGGAAGACGAAGGCGGCGCGCACGACTCCTACGCAGACGATCATCAGCGCGAAGAACCCGACCGCGCCGCCCGGGTCCCCGCGTTCCAGGCTGTCGATGGCGGCCTTGATGAAGAGCGGGCTCACCACGGCCAGCAGGCTCCCCACGACGACGATAAGGAGCCCGGCCGCGTAGCGGCCCCGGTAGGGCTTCATGTACGGCCAGATCTTCCGGAGATGGCGCATTAGAAAAGAGACGAGGCTTCTAAAGGATACCAGGGCGCCCGCTCCGCTTGCAAGCGGAGCGGCCTGAACGTCTCGCACCGCGAGCCTCTCAGCCCGCGTTGTCAGACGATGCAGAGCTTTTGGTTGACAAAAAATAAAAGAGCTTATAATATAATCTTTATTTACATATGATTGTCAGCCTCTTGTCCTTGACTTTCAGCCGCTTCGGGGCTATTAAATGGGTGGGATGAACATTTTGGAGGTCTAGCATGAAGAAACTGGCGCTGCTCGTTTTGTCGCTCTGCTTGGGTGCGCTGCCGGCCATGTCCGAGGATAGCGGAGTGGTCCGCGGCAAGGACGAGTCCGGGGTCAAGCGCGACCTAAAGACAAAACCCGACGGGACGCTCCTCATGGAGCTGACCGGCCCCGTCGAGCTGAGGACGGACCTTATCCTGACGGGTCCCAAAGGAGAGACGGGGGACACGGGCCCGCAAGGACCACAGGGGCCGCAAGGTCCGCAGGGGCTGAAGGGCGACGCGGGCGCGCGGGGGCTGCAAGGGGACACGGGGCCCGCCGGCCCGCAGGGAGCGCAGGGCCCGCAGGGGTCGCAAGGACAGAAAGGCGATACGGGCGCTCCGGGCGCGAAAGGCGACACGGGGGCCGCCGGCCCGCAAGGAGCGCAGGGCCCGCAGGGGTCGCAGGGGCCACAGGGGCCGGAAGGTCCACAGGGGTCCGAAGGCGACATCGGTCCGCAAGGTCCGCGGGGACCCAAGGGCGACACTGGAGACACCGGACCGAAGGGGGATACCGGGGCTGCCGGACCGAAGGGCGACACGGGCGCCGGCGGGTCCAACGTGGCATTCACCTTTGCCCTGGTCGACGACAACAATGAAACCCCCGGCACTTTTGGCATTGTGAGGACATCAAATGCGTCCGGTGTACGAAGCGGTGAAACTCCGGAAATAATGTATTGGTACGTCCAGGGCAGCACTTACAAGCCCGTAATAAAGTCAAAGTTCCAGAAATCATCCGGAATATCCAAAGTTGACTTCTATGCCTTCGTTGAGGGAAGCGACTCCAGCGCTGCCTATGTCCAAGTGGACATTGGAGGACAAACCGGAGAGATTTCATCATCCGGTAGCGGCCTTGCTTGGGTCAACGGAAGTGTGGATGTCTCTTCTTTGACCGATGGAACAATCTATGGAGTGGCTATCAGTCTGAGGCATTCGGGCGGTGGCGCAATAGGCTTGTATTCCATAACAGGCTTTTCGAATTAGCCCCGCAGCATTTGTCCGAGCATTCACTCGGACGCGCTCGCGGCTTCAGCGTTTCGGTCTCCAGCCCCGGGTGTTCGGATCGAGGATCCACTCGTGGTCCTTCGCGAAGGTGAAGCCCGTGCAGGGATTGCCCGGCAGATGCCGGATGATCCACGGGCAATACATGCCGTAGCCCGGAGCGGCCTGAACGTCTCGCACCGCGAGCCTCTCAGTCCGCGTTGTCAGACGATGCGGAGCTTTTGGTTGACAAAAAATAAAAGAGCTTATAATATAATCTCTATTTACACATGATTGTCAGCCGCTTGTCCTTGACTTTTAGCCGCTTCGGGGCTATTAAATGGGTGGGATGAACATTTTGGAGGTCTAGCATGAAGAAACTGGCGCTGCTCGTTTTGTCGCTCTGCTTGGGCGCGCTGCCGGCCATGTCCGAGGATAGCGGAGTGGTCCGCGGCAAGGACGAGTCCGGAGTCAAGCGCGTCCTAAAGACAAAACCCGACGGAACGCTCCTCATGGAGCTGACCGGCCCCGTCGAGCTGAAGACGGACCTTATCCTGAAGGGTCCCAAAGGAGAGACGGGGGACACGGGCCCGCAAGGACCACAGGGTCCGCAAGGTCCGCGGGGGCTCAAGGGCGAGACCGGCGCGCAAGGCCCGCAGGGACAGCAGGGGCCGCAGGGCCCGCAGGGGCTGAAGGGCGAGACGGGTTCGCAAGGCCCGCAGGGAGCGCGGGGGCCGGAAGGTCCGCAGGGACCGAAGGGGGACGCTGGTTCGCAGGGCCCGGAGGGACCGAAGGGGGATACCGGCCCGCAAGGTTCGCAGGGACCCAAGGGTGACACCGGATCGCAAGGCCCGCAGGGAGCGCAGGGTCCGCAAGGGCCGAAGGGCGACACCGGCCCCGCGGGCCCGCCGGGCTCGCCCGGCGTGCCCATGCCGCCGGTCTGCGACAGCCTAGGCTGGGATGGCAGCAGATGGATCTGCACGAAGGTGTACGATGTGGCGGGCTCCTTTTCGTTCACGGTCCCGGCGAGCGTTACGAGCGTGAAGGTCAAGGTCTGGGGCGGGGGTGGAGGGGGCGGCGGCGACGGCGGCGAGACCCAAGGTCCCGGTCAGGCCGGTGGGCCCAGCAGCGTCAACGGGACCGTCATCGCCAACGGCGGCGAGCCCGGGCGAGCCTCCAATGACGGCGGCCCCGGCGGCCCCGGCGGGACGGCTTCCGGCGGCGACATGAACCTGACGGGCGAGAAGGGAGGCGACCGCTCGCCCGCGATGAGCGGACGAGGCGGCAACGCTCCCAACGGCGGCGGGTCGGGCGGCGCGGGAGTCTCCGTCGACGGGCTTCCCGGCAACCCCGGCGCGCCGCCGGGCGGGGGCGGCAGCGGAGGACGGCGCGACACGACGAACGGAAGCGGCGGCGGGTCCGGCGGCTACGCAGAGAAGACGTTGTCGGTCAATCCCGGCGACACGCTCGCCATCACGGTCGGCCAAGGCGGCTCCGGCGGTCCGGGCGAGCAGATCGGCGGCAGAGGCGGCGACGGCACGGTCATCGTGCAATAGCCGCCCTCGCCCATAGTCCAGAGAGGAATATCCCCCCGGTTCTTGCGGGCGCCGGGGGGCGGCGCGGCCGTCTTGATCCGCCGAAGCGGGACTTCAGCGTTTCGGTCTCCAGCCCTGGTTGTTCGGATCGAGGACCCAATCGTGGTCCTTCGCGAACGTGAAGCCGGTGTAGGGCTTGCCCGGCAGATGCCGGATGATCCACAGGCAATACATGCCGTAGCCCGGCGCGGCGACTTGCGCGTGGTCCACTCCCCCCGGTATCTTCATGGAGTCGTAGGAGTGGAGCTTGAATACCTGGTCGCCGCATTCCCCGTGGCCGTAGCCGTGGGGCAGCGTGAACCGGTAGTGGCAGATCTGGGGCTGTTCGTGATGGTGCGGCGGATAGCCCGACCAGCGGCCGGGGAAGCCGATGGTCTCGCCGATGGCGATGCCCGCCTCCGGGCGGCTCTCCCGGTCGAAGACGCGGCGCGCGATCCGCAGGCACGTGCCCTGCGCGAGCCCCTTCCCGTGGAGCTCGGCGTCGATCCGCTCCGGGCGGAAGAGCCGCGGGTCGGGCGACGCGTGGTTCTCGGCTTGGACCACGGCCCATTCCACGTCGGAGACCGCCGAGATGCGGACCGGGGTGTCGGGCCCCAGATGCAGGGCCGTCGGCCCCTCGTCGAAGAGGGACCCGCGCTCGACGAGCTCGATCTTCCCGGCGAACTCGAGCTCGGCCTTGCCGTCCAGCAGCACCCAGGCGCTCTCCCTTGGATGGCGCTCCTCGAGCGTCGAGCCCCGGGCCTGCCGGTGGATGCCGAAGTCGACTCCCATGTCGAACTCGACCTCGCCTTCCTTGGTGACGGGCGTGTAGCCCGGCGGAAACCCGTTACGGAACGCCGGGATCAGCATGTCGTCGTGATGGGAGCTTGGCGCGCTCATGCGGGGAGACGGATCCTCCTCGAACGAAGAAAGGCCCGAGGTACGCGTGGTCCTGTGGGCCGCTATCTTGACGACGGGACGCCGCCGCGTCGTCCGACCCGATTGTAGCGAAATGCGCCAGGGGCGGCAATAGCGGGCATATATGTATAATAAGCCCCGAGATGTTCCTGTCTGCCCTGAAAGCCGTCGGCCTGGCGGACCTGCTCGACATCGCGCTGGTGGCCGTGCTCGTCTACGCCCTGCTGGTATGGTTCAAGCGGGCAAGGGCGGCCTTCGTCGCCAAGGGCATGCTGGTCCTGGCGGCCGTCTACCTGTTCTCGCGGACGACCGGCATGGTCATGACGACCGGCATCTTCCACGGCTTCTTCGCCATCCTGCTGGTGGCGCTCGTGGTGATCTTCCAGGAGGAGCTGCGCAGGATCTTCGAGCGGATCGCCGTCTGGTCCCTGACCCGCGGGACCGAGCCCGCCGCCTCGACCAAGCAGACCGACGCCCTCGTGCGGGTGATCGGCGATCTCGCCAGGGAGCGGATCGGCGCCCTCGTGGTCCTTCGCGGGCAGGACCCGCTCGAGCGGCATCTCCAGGGCGGATGGGGCCTGGGCGGGGAGTTCTCGGAGCCCCTGCTCAAGAGCATCTTTGACTTCCATTCCATGGGCCACGACGGAGCGGTCATCATCGAGGGGGGGCGCGTCTCCCGATTCGGTTGCCGCCTGCCGCTGTCGAAGGAGTCGGGTAGGACGGCCAAGTTCGGCACCCGCCACATGGCGGCGCTCGGGCTCGCCGAGCTCACCGACGCCCTCTCCATCGTCGTGAGCGAGGAGCGCGGCACGATATCGGTCGCGCAGGACGGCCGGATCGAGAGCCTGCGCGGGACCCCGCAGCTGGAGCGGCGGCTCGAGCAGTTCACGACGGAGCGCGAGCCCAAGGCTCGCCGGGACGTCTTTCAGACGTTCATACGGCGCAACTCGCGCGAGAAGGGCATCGCCGCGGCGGGTGCGCTGCTTTTGTGGGTCCTCTTCGTCATGGGGGCCAAGGAGTGGCGGCAGGACTACGATCTCGGGGTGCAGCTCCGCAACATCCCCGAGGGACTGGAGGTCGTGAGCGTCGAGCCCGAGAAGGTGAAAGCGGTGTTCTCCGGGCAGATGAGGGGCTTCTACTGGGTGGACCGAGACAAGCTCGCCGTGCGGATCGACCTCTCCCACATGCGCCGCGGCCTCAACCATGTACGGCTCACCGAGGGGGACGTCGGCCGCCCGGCCGGATTCCAGTTCGAGGAGGTGGACCCCGGCCTCGTGAGGATAGAGCTGGCGAGGAAGAAGGGGACTCCGAAGCTCAGCCAATGGAAGTGACCGAGTTTACCGCCGGCGAGAAGGCCGCGCGCGAGCTGCTGGAGCGCCTGGATCGGCGGGGCAAGAAGCCCGGGACCCTCCTGATCCTCACCCACGACCACCCCGATCCGGACGGGATCGCGAGCGCGTGGGCGCTCGCGCATCTGGTCCACGCCCGCTGCGGGGCGCGCACCCGCATCGCCTACGGGGGAGTGATCGGCCGGCGCGAGAACCGGATGATGGTCAAGAGCCTGGCGATCCCGGCCCACCCGCTGCGGAAGTCGGACCTGGAGTGCTCCTGGACCGCGGTCGTCGACAGCCAGCCGCCGTTCAAGAACAACCGTTTCCCCGCGAACCGCCATCCCGACATCCTCATCGACCACCACCCGCGCAGCGCCAGGACACAGGCGGACTTCCTCCTCATCGACAAGACGGTCGGCGCGACGTCGACGATCCTCGTCGAGATGCTGGCCGCCGCCGGCACCCGCGTGCCGACGCGGCTGGCCACGGCCCTCGTCTACGGTATAGGCTCCGAGACGCAGAACCTCGGGCGGGAGGCCGGGCCGCGCGACGTTTCCGCCTACCTGGCCATCCTGCCGAAGGCCAACGCGAAGGTTCTCTGGCGCATCGTCAATCCGCCGCGTCCGACCTCGTTCTTCCAGACCATCGCGCGCGGCATACGCAACGCCTTCATCTGCCGCCGGACCATCGGCGTGCACCTGCGGGAGCTGCCGAACCCCGACCGCGTCGCGCTGATGGCGGACTTCCTCCTGAGCCATGAGAGGATGCGCTGGTCGATCGTCACCGGGCGCTACAACGGGCGGCTGCACGTGTCCGTGCGGACGAACAACCCCTCGGAGGACGCCGGGCGCCTGCTCGGGGAGCTTCTGGGCGGCAGGCATCGCGGCGGCGGGCATCGCACGATGGCTGGCGGCTCGGTGGTGATGGGACGGGGCGCTTCTGAGGAGAAGTGGCGCAAGGCCGAAGAAGGGGTGGTGTCCGCTTTCCTCAAGCGCTGCGGCGCGGCCGACGCGTCTCGGCGCGTCCACCCGTTCCGGGTCGTGGCTTGACGTGAAGAAGAGGGCTTTCGGGCGCGTCGGCGCCGGGGTCTCGGAGATATCCTTCGGGGCCGCCTCGGTCAGCGGGGAGGGCGGGGGCTACGGTTTCGGCCATATCGGGGAGAAAGAGGCCATCGCTCTGCTCAGAGCGGCCTTCGATCGGGGGGTCAACCTCTTCGATACCGCTCCCGTCTACGGGTTCGGCGTCTCGGAGAAGCGGATCGGGGAGGCCTTCGCGGGCGCGCGGGAGAAGGTCTTCCTGGTCTCCAAGTGCGGCGTGGCCTGGGACGACGCCGGGAGGATGCGCCTGGACAACAGCCCCGATACCGTCCGCAGGATGCTCGAGGGCTCGCTCCGCGACCTCCGCACGGAGTACATAGACCTCTATTTCATCCACTGGCCCGACAAGGGCGTGGATGTCCGCGGGACCATGGAGGTCCTCGCGGAGGCGAAGCGGGCCGGCAAGATCCGAGCGATCGGGCTCTCGAACTTCTACGACGAGGGCGAGATCCGGCGCGCCATGGAGGTCGAGCGGATCGACGCCCTCCAGACCGAATTCAACCTCTTCAACACGCGGGCCGCGGCCGAGCTTTTTCCCTTTGTCCGGGAGGAGGGCCTCGGCCACATGAGCTACGGCCCCTTCGACAAGGGCATCCTGAGCGGCACGGTCGGCCGCGCCAGGAAGTTCGACGAGGTGGACTTCCGCTCCACGCTTGAGGGCTGGGCCTCCGAGGGGAAGATGCGCGCGATGGACCGCATCAACGAGCTGCTCAAGGCCCGCGGCTTCGCCGCCCGGGAGCTGGCCCTCGGCTTCGTGCTCGGCCACCCGGAGGCCAGCACCGCCATCTGCGGCGTCAAGAGCGAGGCCCAGCTCGAGAGCGCCGTCAAGGCGCTCGAGCACCTGCCCCCGCCCGACCTGATCGCCGAGGCCCGGCGCATCGCCGACGAGGAATTGGCCGGGGCCGTAAGCTCCTGAAGCGGGCGCGCTGAGGCGTTGGGGGCTATCCTTTCGAGGCCTATGCCCCGTCCGTCCAAGCATGATGTCGGCTTCTCTTTCGCCGTGGTCCTTCTGGGCGGCTACATGGCGTTCGGCGTCGCTCTCAACCGCTGGGTCCCCATAGTCGACGTCGATGCCTGGTTCGCCCTGTTCATGTGGGGGAACTGGGTCCGCGGCGCCGCCTTGGCGCTGCTCCTCTATATCGACTTCCGGACCGGACGCCGCGATCCCTTCGACATCTCCGGGATGCCCGCGCGCCGCTGTCTGGCCCACGCCGCGCTCGTCCTGGCCCTGTGGGGCGTGTTTATGACCCAGGCGACGGGCGCTCCTTGGCCCGGGCGGGAGCGGGCGGCCGGGATCGCGGCCTGTCTGCTCGTCGGAGCGTTCGAGGAATACCTCTTCCGGGGGATCCTGCTGAGCGGATTGCTCAGGAGGGCCGGCCCCAGAGCCGCGGTTCTGGGGACCTCGCTCTTGTTCACCCTTTTCCACACCCGCGTCCAAGCCATCGCCGCCTGGCCCCACATCTTCCTGACGGGGACCGTGTTCGCCAATCTACGGCCCCGCGGATAGAGGCCGCCCCCCGCTTGTTGTAGAATCTCCGCAACCCGGAAGCGCCTTCCCGCGTATTCCCTGATGCGACCATGCGTCGCATGCTCCGGAAGCGGGAGGGCAAAGGCATTCTTGGTACGGAGTTCTTGATAACGCGAAGGAGTAAGCACCGCAAGGCGAGCTTGCGGCGCTGGTTACGGCGCGATGCGCGACGATGACCTGAGCCTGGTCCGCGCCTGCCTCGCGCGGGACGCCTCCGGGTTCCAGCGGCTGCTCGAACGCTACCGGGACCGCATCTTCAGCTTCGTTTTGCGTCTCGTCCGAAACCAGGCCGACGCCGAGGACCTCTCCCAGGAGACGTTCCTCAAGGCGTTCAGGCATCTCGCGTCCTACGACCCCTCCAGGCCCTTCATCACTTGGCTGTTCCGGATCGCGCACAATACGGTCATCGATTTCAAAAGGCGGCGCCGGGTGGAAGTCGTCTCGCTCGACGACGAGGACGACCCGCTGCGCCTCGAGGACGGGGCCAAGCCCGTGGAGGAGGCCGTGGAGGCCCGGCTGGAGGCGGCGCTCGCGGACCGTCTGCTGGCCGGGCTGCCGCCTATTTATAAGGAAGCCCTGCTCCTGCGGCATAAGGAGGGGATGGAGGTGGCCGAGATCGCCCGGGTGATTCAGGCCCCCGCCGGCACGGTCAAGGCCCGGCTGTTCCGGGCGCGCGAGATGATGAAAGAGCGGCTCCGGCGGATGCAACCTCAAAGCCGGGACCCGCGTAATCCTGGATAGGAGCGGAAAGGGAATGGACTGCGAAAAGGCCGGGACCCTGATGAACGAGAGGCTCGACGGGCCGCTCTCGTCCGACAATGAAGCCGCGCTCCGCCGCCACTGCGAGGCGTGTCCCGTCTGCGCCGAGGAGCGGCGCCTGCTCGCCGAGGCCGTCGCGCTCGTCGTCGAGGCGCCTCTTTCGAGCCCCACCGCCGGGTTCGACCGGAAGGTCCTGGAGGCTTTGGGACCGGCCATTGAATCGCGCCCCGCGCCCCGCTGGGTCTTCCGCTCGGCCGCGGCGCTCGGCTGCGGCTTGGCGGGCTGGGCGGCTGCCGCGGTCCTCGTCGCGGCCTGGTTCTTCGACCCGGCCGATGCCAGGGGATGGGTCGAGGCCTTGCCCGCGCCGGCGGAACTCCCGCATATCATGACGGCGGCGCTTGCGACTACGGTCCTGGCCGCGTGGGACGTCCTGGCCCTCGCGGGGAAGGTGGGACGCGTTTTGCTGTTGGCTTTGAACGGGCATCGGATATTCCTGCCGATGGCGGCGGCCGCGATGCTCTCGGGGAGCATGCTGAGCGCGCTCTTCGGGCGCGGATCTTCCGGACTCTCAACCCACTCGTCAAGGAGATCGCTATGAACAAGACGCTCGTTTCCAGGAGCTGGATCCTCATCTTGTGCGCGCTCGCCCTATCGCTTCCCGCGACGGCCGGCGCGCGGCGGAACCGGAAGCTGTCGCGCGAGGCGGTACACGTGCCGGCGGGCGAGACGCGAAACCGCGACATCGCGACCAAGGGGCCCGTCGTCGTGGACGGCACGGTGAACGCGGACGTGGTCGTTTTCGGGAGCTCGGTCACGGTCCGCGGCGAGGTGAACGGAGACGTCGTTGCGTTGGGGGGAGACTCTTCCGTTTCCGGCCAGGTGAGGGGGGACTTGGTCGCCATCGGCGGAGACATCGAGCTGGACGGGACCGTGACGGGAGACGCGGTCGCCTTGGGCGGGAGGCTCACGCTGCTCTCCTCGGCCGCGGTCTACGGCGAGGTCGCGGTGCTGGGGGGGAAGATCGAGCGGGCCGAGGGCGCGACCGTCAAAGGGGACGTCACGAACCTAAAGCTCGGCTTGGTGGGCCTGATCCCGACCGTCGCGGAGAAGCTCAAGACGCTCGAGCGTACGTCCTGGTCCGATGACGATGAGAGCGATGACGAACCAATCCGCCATCACCGCCGAGAGCGCTCCGCCGTGGGCTCGGCCGTGGGCTTCGCCTTCTTCCTGTTCGCGCTGGCGGGCCTTGGGGGGATCCTGACGCTGGTGACGTTGCTCGCGGGCGAGCCGGTCGAGAGGGTGGCGGAGGCCATCAAGACCGACTTCTGGCGCTCGGCGGGGTTCGGCCTCCTGGTGGCGGTGGGGTTCGTGCCGGCGCTGGTATTCCTGGCGGTCTCCATCATCGGGATCCCGGTCATACCTCTGGCGTTCCTGGCGCTCTTCGTGGCTGTCCTGATGAGCCTGGCCGGTTTCAGCCGAGTCCTTGCGCAGAGGCTCTATGCCGGGCTCAAGCGCCCCATGCCTTCGGGTCCGCTCAGCGTGGCGGCGGGGTTCGCGCTGCTCAACGCGCTCTTCATCGTGGGCAGGTTCCTGATCGTGCCGGGCGGCTTGTTCGCCATGATCGGCCTGGTCTTCATCCTGACCAACCTGATGCTGATCTCGGCCGGCATCCTGCTGGGCCTGGGCGCGACCGTGACCACGCGCCTGGGGACCGTCAAGTGCGTGCCTTCGGCGCCCGCCGCGGAGCCGGCCTCGGGAGAGATCGTGTCGGGCTGACGGCGGGTCTCCTGGAGCAGGGGGCACGGCCCGCCGGTCTTTGCTCTCGATGAACCGGCGTGTCACGTCCGATATGACCGCGGTCTCATCGTATCGGTCTTGAGATAAAAAGGCTCCCCCGGCGGCTCAGGAGCGGAGCTTAGCGAGGACGCCTTCCTCTATATTCTCGGCCTCGCGCTTGGCTTCGGCGAGAAGCTTGTCGGCCTTGGAGCGGACCTCGTCGCGCCACTTCTCGTCCTCGATGCCGGCCAGGTTGATGATCACGTTGGAGTACGCGCCGTAAGCGGCGGCGCGGCCCATGGATGCCGCCACCCCCGCGTCGGAGAGGGAGCTCGGGTTGCCCTTCTCGGCGGCGGTCTTCGCGCATTCCAGGATGGGGAGGACGCTCGCTAGGGTATCGAGAGGCACGAGGGTGGCCTGCTTGGAGGCTTCTTGGACCGCCTTCCGGCGGGCGGCCTGCTGGTCGGGGGTATTCTTGGGGAGCCCCATGCATTCCATGACCTTGTTGAACGCGGCCGCGTCGCGGTCGATCGCGGCCACGAGCAGGTCCTTGAGCTCCTGCGACCGATCGCCGACGCGCGCCATGTCTCCGCGGACACCTTCGAAGCCCTTTTTGTCGAAGGTAAGCGCGGCCACCATGGAGGCGAGCCCCGCGGCGAGCGCGCCCGCCAGGGCGGCGGCCGAGCCTCCGCCCGGGGCGGGCGACTTGGAGGCGAGCTCGTCGGCGAACGCCTTGAGCGTCATGGAGGCGAGAGGCGCCTCCTCCTGGAACCTGTTCTCGATGATCTTTTTCATAGGGTCGAATGGCGCCACGTCGGCGAGCCCGAGGGACATGACGGCGGCGCGGATGATTTCGTCCTCTGAGACACCGGTGGTGGAGTCCTGCTTCTTGAGGAAGTAGCGGCCGGCCTCCGTGAGCACCCGCTTTGGGACCATGCCCACGATCTCGCTTCCGGTGACGCGGCAGCCGAGCGTGGCCGCCAGCTCGCGGCAGGCGTCGAACACCTTGTGCGGGGGCGAGGCGTCGATGTCGAGTATGTTGACCGTCACCTGGGCCCGGTTGTACTCCGGGATGAGCCAGCCCGTGCCCTGGACGCTCTTGAATATGCCCGGCACCCGCTCCGGCTTCCCGTCGGGTCCGATGACCTGGTTCCCCTCGGCGTCGCGCTTGAGCTTGCCCGTCTCCCGGATCTCGAAGGCGATCCTCTTGGCCAGCTTCACGCTGGTGCTGTTGATGTTGACGTTGTAGGCGATCAGGAAGTTGCGGGCTCCGATGGCGGTCGCCCCCGCCTTGGCGTTGAGTTCCGCGGGCCCGAAGTCGGGCTTCCACTCGGGCTTGGCGAGCTTCTCCTTCAGGGCCTCGTACTCCCCGGTCCTGATGTCGGGCAGGCGTCTGCGCTCGGGCTTGGCCGCGGCTTCGGCGTAGAGGTAGACGGGGATCTTGAGCTCACTCCCGACGCGCGCGCCGAGGCGCTTGGCCAGCTCCACGCACTCGGCCATCGTGACCCCGGAGATCGGGACGAAGGGACAGACGTCGCACGCGCCCTGGCGGGCGTGCTCCCCCTTGTGCCGGCGCATGTCGATGAGCTCCGCGCCCGCGCGGATGGCCGAGAAGGCCGCCTCAAGCGTTTCTTCGGGAGGGCCGGCGAACGTGTAGACGGTCCGGTTGGTGGCGGCTCCCGGATCGACGTCGAGCACCCTCACCCCGGGGACGGACCGGATGGCGTCCGCGATCGCGTCGATCACCTTTCTGTCCCGGCCTTCGCTGAAATTGGGTACGCATTCGACGAGTCTCATGGATGGCCCTCCGGAGATGTCCGCGCCAGCACATGATACGTAAAAGAGACGCGCCAAGAGAACCACCGGCGCCGCGGGCGGGCCGGTCTCGCGGCTGTCTCTTGGAAGGGAGAATTTGCTTACATAGGCTGCGATGGGCATCAATCTAGGATATCCGCGAGGCGAGAGCGGGGCGGTCCGTACCGCCCACGTTTGGGCGGCCGCGGCGCTGCTCGCGGCGGCCGGCTTGGCGTTGTTGTGGGTATGGAGCTCGCGGACCTTGTCTTCCGACGAGCTCAAGGTCGCCGTTCTAAGGCAGGAGGCCCCCCGCGGAGAGGAGGACGGCTACAGGCTGCTCAAGGTCTTGGACGTGGAGCCGGCGGCCGGAGCCCGGGCGCTGCCCTCCGAGGTCAACCGGTTGGACGGCCAGGGGTTGGACCTGCTCCGCGAACTGCGATATGATGAAGCTGTCCGCCGTTTCGACGATTCCCTTGGGCATGTGCCGGACAACCCGCGCGCTCTCGCCAACCGCGGCACGGCCTTCCTCGGTCTCGGGGAACTCGAGAAGGCCCTTCAGGACTACGCGGCGGCCATGGATCGGGAGCCCGCGCTCAAGCCCCTGCTCGGGAAGGCCCTGGGCAAAGCTTTCCTAAAGAGGGGGCAGCAGAGGATCGAGGCCAAGGAAGCGGACGGCGCGGGCAAAGACCTCGAGACGGCGCTCAAGCTGGACCCCAAGAACGCCTTGGCCCACGCGGAACTGGCTTCGGTCGCCCTCCTGCGCCAGCGATTCGACGACTGCCTCCGGCATTTGGACCAAGCCATAGGATCGGACCCGGACGTGCCCGGCGTCTACGGCAACCGCGGGGTGTGCTTGTCCGCTCTCGGGCGCTATAAGGAAGCGATCAAAGACCTCGATCACGCCATCGCCCTGAACCCCGGACAGGCCGAGATCTACGCGACGCGGGCCGGGGCCCGCTATTGGACGCAGGACTACCAAGCCGCGCTCGACGACGCGCTCAAGGCCGTCGAGCTGGCCCCCAAGCTGGAGAAGACCGTGCGGCCGCTGATCCAGGAGATCAAGAGAAACTTGAAGTAGCCCGCCTAAGGGCGCGTCCGAGTCGTTGTGCGGGGGACCTCTTCGCAAGAGGCACGCGGACGCCTACCGCGTTTCGAGCCGCTCGATCTTTTCCCGCAGAGATGTCCGGGCACGCTCCTGGACGCGCTGCCGCCTTCCTGTCCCGTCATGACCGACATATCATAGTGTCCTTCTGGCGTTATGGAAAGGCGGTCTCCCGGCGGTCGAAGGAGCCGGCCAATTTAATACCATCTACAGGCCGGCGCGCACGGCGGGATATCCGAGGCGCGTTTCTCCCGCCGCGCATGATTAGGACGGCCGGCGCCGCTGTCCGATCCCTATGATCACGGTCCGCGAGGTACACAAGTCTTTCGCCAGGCAGGAGCTCTTCGACGGGGTCTCGCTGCAGATCAACGCGCGGGACCGCTACGCCCTGGTGGGGCCCAACGGCTCGGGCAAGTCCACTTTGTTTAGGATGCTCCTCGGCGAGGTCGAGCCCGACGGGGGCGAGATCCAGGTCAAGAGGGGGGTGGTCGCGGGCTACCTCCCTCAGGAGAACGCCCCGGTCTCCGAGCGCGCGGTGCTCGACGAGGCCCTGGATTCTTTCCCGTGCCCGGACGGCCGGGTCGTGGCCAAGGCCAAGTCGGTGCTCATGGGGCTGGGCTTTAGCGTCGAAGAGTTCGAGCGGAAGCTCAGCTCTCTGAGCGGCGGCTGGGCCATGCGCGTGGCCATGGCGCGCCTGCTCATCCAGGAGCCGGACCTGCTTCTGCTCGACGAGCCCACCAACCATCTGGACCTCGAGGCGCTTCTGTGGCTCCAGGAATACCTGCGGGGCTACCGGGGCGCGATCTTCGTGATCTCCCACGACCGCAGCTTCATCAACGCGGTATGCCGCGCCGTGGTGAGCGTGCAGGACCACGGGCTCAAGGTCTACCGCGGCGACTACGAGGCCTACGTGGCCGAGCGGGAGGCCGAGAAGGAGCGCCTTTTGGCCGCGCACAAGCGCCAGCAAGACGAGATTGCGCACATGCAGGACTTCATCGACCGCAACCGCGCGCGCGCGTCCACGGCCAGCCGCGCGCAGAGCATGATCAAGCGCCTGGAGAAGATCGAGCGCATCGAGCTCCCGCCCGACGGGAAAGAGGTCAAGATCCGTTTTCCGCAGCCCTCCCGCGCGGGCGTGCGCGTGCTTCAGCTCAAGGACGTCCACAAGTCCTATGGCGAAGTCAAGGTGTACCGAGGCGTTGATTTCGAGCTGGAGCGCGGCTGGAAGATGGCCTTCGTGGGGCACAACGGGGCGGGCAAGTCCACTCTCCTGAAGGTCCTCGCCGGGGTCCTGCCCGTGGACGCGGGCGAGCGCGTGCTGGGCATGGAAGTCAAGACCGGCTACTTCTCCCAGCATCGGGACGGGCAGCTGGACTCGGAGAAGACCGTGCTCGAGGAGGCGGCGAAAGCGGGCAAGGCGCATTCCGAGGAGTTCGTCCGCACGGTCCTGGGGACCTTCCTCTTCCCGGGGGACGCGGTCTTCAAGAGGGTGTCGGTCCTGAGCGGCGGGGAGAAGAGCCGGCTGGCCTTGGTCAAGCTGCTGCTGGATCCCCCCAACGTCCTTCTTATGGACGAGCCCACCACCCACCTCGACATGCCCAGCGTGGAGGCATTGATCGGCGCCCTCAAGGCGTTCGAGGGCACCATCTGTTTCATTACGCACGATCTCTACTTCATCAACACGCTGGCCGATCACATCGTGCACGTCGACCAGGGGAACATCACTGTCTTCCCGGGCAACTACGAGTACTTCCTGAGGCGCCAGGGGCAGAAGGCCGCCGAGGCCGTCGCGACGCCTTCCCCGGAGCCCCATAAGAAGAAGGGCGTTTCGAAAGCGGAAGAGAGGCGTCTGCGCGCGTCCGAACGGGAGAGAGCCCGCGGCGCCGAGCGCCTGCGCAAGCGGATAGAGAAGGCTCAGTCCAGGCTCGACGACCTTGCCCGGGACCTGGCGGACCCGGCCATATACGGCGATTACGCCAAGGTCCGCGCCATCGGAGGCGAGATGGAGGCCCTGCAGAGCGAGATCCAGGCCAAGTGGAAGGAGCTGGAGCGGGAGGGATGAATCGGATGCGGGTCGCGGGAGATGCCCAGTTCAAGGTCCTCGTGTTCCGGGCGTGCCTGGCCGCGGTCTGGTCGGACCAGGCGATGTCGGCGGACGAGCGGCGGCACCTCTTGGGGCTCATCGAGCAGTTGGGCGGCGACGAGGCCGAGAGGCAGCTCCTGCGCAGGGAGGCTCTCAAGGAGGTCAAGCCGGCCATCGTCTTGTCCGAGATCGAATCTCTCGACGAAGAGGGCAAGCGCCGCGTCTTCGAGGAATGCCTGGCCGTCCTCAAGAGCGACAGAGCCCTGCAGAAGCCCGATTTCCGGTTCCTCGGCCGCCTGCGCAAGGCGTGCGGGATCGGGCTCTGGGAGTACTGGGCGCGCCTGGCGCGTCTCGCCCGCTTCGAGAAGGTGAAGGTGATCCGCTGGAAGCCGATCCTGGGCCTGGGAGTCTGCGCGGCGGTTCTCGCCGGCCTGGCGTATCTCGGCGCGCAGCCGGGGACGGAATATCCCGAGGAGTCGAGCACCGCCCGGGAGATTCTTATCGCCCCGCCGGGGCCCGGGCGCGAAGGCTTGCCGGCCGCTCACGAGGCGGAGTGGGTGTACCGGCTGGCGCGCGACAGCGTCGTCACCGTCGACGTGCTGGTGGACGGCAAGGAGATCGGCGGCGGCTCCGGCTCCGTCATCGGCCTGGACCGCGCCGGCGTCGCCTACGTGCTGACGAACAAGCACGTGGTCTACAAGCGCGTCAAGCGGGGGCGGCGCATCGGCTACCGCGTCCAGCGGCGCTCCGGGCCGGGCCTCGACGCCCGGCTCGACTTCCACTCCCGGAAGCACGACCTGGCGATCCTCTCCGTGGACTGGGCGGATCGGCCCGCGCGGCCCCTGCCCTTGTCGTTAAGGGGGGAGATGGAGGTCGGGCAGCCCGTCTACGCTTTGGGCAGCCCCATGGGGCTCAAGCACTCCTTCACCGCGGGGGTCGTCTCCGCCCTGCGTGACGACTACCTGCAGACCGACGCGACGACCGCTTCGGGCAGCAGCGGCGGGCCGCTCGTGGACGCGTACGGCAGGCTCTGCGGCGTCATGACCAAATCCCACACGGCGAAAGACTACAGCTTCGCCCTGTACGCGGACGCGGTCCTGGACGCCTTGAGGGAGCGGAGGGACCTCTACGTCCCGGCCCGCTAGCGGGCCATGGGAGGCGCGTCGAAGGGGTAGCGCGGGGACGTCTCGCAGCGAAAATCCTTCTCGTCGAAGAGCGAGCCGACCGCCGCCTCGCTCGGCTCCGCGGCGCAGGCCGATCCGTCCAGATTGTCCAGCGTTACGGCGCCGATCGAGACCAGGTACGCCATCTTCAGGTAGAGCGGGGTCAATTCCCGGCGGATCTTGAGAACGACCCTTTCTACGGGCTTCTGCGGATTGCCCGCGCCGTAGCCGTGGAGGCACATCTCGTTTTGGAAGACGTCTTCCGCCGTCCTGCCCTGCGCGAGCAGGCGGTATACGGCGGCGAGGTAGCCCGTGCGGTCCTCCCCCACGGTGCAATGGAAGAAGACGGTGCGGCCGTCGCGCTCGGCGTCGCGGAGGATCTTCACCGCCTCCAGCGTCTGACGGCACGGCTTCTGGAAGCTTTCGAAGTACTTCCAGCGGAAGGGGATATGATGGAGCCGGTCTTCCTTGTATCCCATCTCCTTCAAGAGCGCGATGCCCTCGTTGACCTCGTCCTTCCACGCCTGCTTGAAGGCGAGGATATCCTCGACGCCGAGGGCGATGAGATCGCGGATGTCCTGCTCATGGCGGGGGGCCATGCCGCGGATGACCCGTCCCTTGGACTCCAGCTTCAGGTCGTGCGCGTTCGGAATGACCAAGCCCTCCACGGTGGAGGGGAAGGCGGACTCGAAGCCCGCGCGCGCGGGGGCGGCGGGGACGGCGAAAAGGGCGACGATAAGGGAAGTTCGGATCATCATCTGAATAGTCTACGATGAAGTCGCCTAGGGATTCAAATCAAGAAACCCGGCCCGCCTTCGGCGGGCGAGACCTTGATAACCCAGGGGTGTAAGCGACCGGTCGGCGCTCCGCGCGACCGGCGCTGACTGGGGCCCTTGACGCGGGCTTCACGAGCGTTTAGATTAGTCGCATGGGAAAAGGATTCAGGGCCGTGCTTTTCGATCTGGATGGGACGCTGCTCGACACGCTCGATGATATCGCGGATTCGATGAACGCCGTGCTGAGGCGGGCGGGGTATCCCGAGCACCCGCTGGAGGCCTATAAGTACTTCGTGGGCGACGGGATACGCGCCCTGGTACTGCGGGCCCTGCCGGAGGATCGGCGGGACGACGCGGGGATCGAGACGCAGCTGGGGGCGATGCGCGAGGAATACGGCAGGCGATGGAAGGATAAGACAAGGCCGTACGCGGGCGTTCCGAAGCTGTTGGACGCCTTGTCGAAGCGCGGGCTCCGCATGGCGATCCTCTCGAACAAGCCGGAAAACAACACCCGGTCGGCGGTCGAGGCGCTGCTGGGAGGGTGGAAGTTCGCCGAAGTGCGCGGGGCCGCGCCCGGAGGGCCCCTTAAGCCCGATCCCTCCGGAGCCATGGAGATCTCCGCCGCGCTGGGGATCCCCCCGGACGAGTTCATCTACCTCGGGGATACGGGCATCGACATGAAGACGGCCGTCGGCGCCGGCATGTACGCCGTCGGGGCGTTGTGGGGCTTCAGGAAGGCGGATGAGCTCCTCGCGGAGGGGGCGAAAGCCCTCATCCAGAGGCCGGAGGATCTGCTGCGCTTGCTGTGACCGGCCCGGGCTTCCTTCCCGGCCGACGCGGGTGGCGAATGTGCGGTGCCGGGCGGGCAAGAAATTGTATCATGCCCATCCCGGGAGCCTCGGCGCGTCGATGGATGGCCCGGACACAGCTCAAGACTCGCGCGTGATTCGCTGAGAAGGGAGAATGGAAAAAGTCCCAGAGAAGACCGGATCCCCGAAGGGAAGTCCCCGCCGCTCCCGCCCGGCGGCGACCCTCACCGCCGTCGAGATGGGCGCCCGGCAGAGGGAGATTTCCGTCTCCGAGTTCTTCACCAAGAACCGGCACCTCCTGGGCTTCGACAATCCCCGGAAAGCCCTCCTGACCTGCGTGAAGGAGGCTGTGGACAACGCGCTCGACGCCTGCGAGGAGGCGGGGCTCCTGCCCGAGGTGATCGTCAAGGTGGAGGTGGTCGCCGGCGCGGGGCACGCGCCCCCGCCGCCGAGCCAGGCGAGCCGCTTCCGGGTCACGGTGGTGGACTACGGCCCAGGGATCGTGCGCCAGCAGATCCCCCGCATCTTCGCCAAGCTCCTGTACGGGTCCAAGTTCCACCGGCTGCGCATGAGCCGGGGCCAGCAGGGGATCGGCATCTCGGCCGCCGGCATGTACGGCCAGCTCACGACGGGGAAGCCCGTCCAGATCATCTCGCGGACCGGCGAGGATAAGCCCGCCCACTATTTCGAGGTCCAGATCAACACCAAGAAGAACGAGCCCAGGATCCTCGAGAAGAAGCAGATCGAGTGGGAGAACCATCGCGGCACCCAGGTCTCCATCGAGCTGGAGGGCCGCTACCAGAAGGGCCGGGCCTCGGTGGACGAGTACATCGAGCAGACCTCCATCGCCAACCCGCACGTCAAGCTGACCTATGTCGCGCCGGACGGGGAGACGAAGGAATACCCCCGCACCTATAACGAGCTTCCCGTCCCTCCCCGGGAGATCAAGCCGCATCCCTACGGGATCGAGCTCGGGATGCTCCTCAAGATGATGCACGACACCCGGAGCCACTGGCTCTCGGGGTTTCTGAGCAGCGACTTCAGCCGGGTCTCGCCGCGGGTCGCCGAGGAGATCTGCACGAAGGCGGGGCTTTCCCTCAAGAAGAGGCCGCGGGATATCCACGGGCAGGACGCCGAGAATTTGTACAAGGCCATCCAGTCCACCAAGATCATGGCGCCCCCCACCAACTGCATCTCGCCCATCGGGGAGAAGGCGATCCTCCACGGCCTGTACAAGCAGATCAAGGGGGACTTCTACACGGCGGTGACCCGCCCGCCGGCGGTGTACCGGGGCAACCCTTTCGTTATCGAGGCGGGCATCGCTTTCGGCAAGGGCCATCAGGAGTCCGCGAAAGAGGATCAAAAGAAGAAGATACCGCTGGCCGAAGGGGAGCGGCACGACAAGGGCGGCGAGCTCGCGCGCGTCATCCGCTACGCCAACCGGGTGCCGCTGCTCTATCAGCAGGCGGGCTGCGCCACCTTCAGGACGGTGCTCGAGACCGTCTGGCGCAACTACGGCGTTTCGCAGTCGAGAGGGGCGCTCCCCGCGGGGCCCATGGTCATCTTCATCCACATGGCGTCGGTCTGGGTGCCCTTCACGAGCGAGTCCAAGGAGGCGATCGCCGATTATGACGAGATCGGCAAGGAGATACGGCTGGCCCTTCGGGAATGCGGACGCAGGCTCGGGACCTTTCTCAAGCGCAAGGAACGGGCGAAGAGCGAGTTCCGCCGGCGGAACATCTTCGAGCTCTATATCGAGGAAGTGGCCGAGGCGTGCAAGCGCCTGAAGGGGGGGAGGCTCGCCGCCGAGAAGCTCAAGAAGCAGCTCCAGCAGATCGCCATGACGCGGACGGGCGGCGAGAAGACCGACGAGATCCTGGGCAAGGACGGGAGCGGGCCGGAAGGGCTCCCCCATTCCATCATCGTCACGCCGGAAGGGGCCGAGGGAGAGGTCCCGGTCCCCGGCGACGAGGCGCCGCCCGAAGAGGCGGCTCCCGAGTCGGCCGCGCCCGAGGAGGCGGCTTCCCCGCAAGAGGAGCCTTCCGGGCGGGGGAAGGCGGCTGGGAAAGCCGGGCCGGCGGGGAAAAAGACGAAGAAGGCCGTGAAGAAGGCCAAACCGGCCAAGAGGAAGCCCAAGCCGGCCAAGAAGAGGCCGAAGCCGGGCAAGAAGAAGGCGAAACGTCTCAAGAGGTAGGCCGGGCGGACCGGCCCAAGGAAGCCAAATGGCGCGGACAAAACAGAAGAGAAGCGACAGCGTGGAGAAGAGGCTCGTCGGGCTGGCGGACCTGGTCGTCAGCGCCGCCAACCGCCGGAAGGACCCCACCATCACGATACCCGTGCGCGCCCTCTCCAACGTCAAGTTCAACGAGAAAAAAGGCATCATCGAGATGGGATCGAACAGGCAGGCCCGCTCGTTCTTCAACGTGGGGATGGCCAAGAAGTTCATGCAGACGATGCTCGTGGCCGACGCCCTGTCCGAGCTTCAGCGCTCGGATCTCACGACCTCCTTGAGGGAGGTCTACTACCGCGCCAAGCACACCATCAAGGACTCCCACGAGAACACCTTCGACGGGCAGAACGAGTCGGACCCGATCATCGAGGACCTCGAGGTCACGCTGGAGGCCCTCCGGGAGGAGCTCCACGTGCGCGCCGACAACGGGGGGAGCGTGGTGGGGCCCCTGGTGCTCCTCGACGACGGGGACCGCGTGGACTGCGCCAAGCTCGGGAAGGGCGGCTATTCCATCCCTTCCATCGTCGAGCCCGAGTACATCCGGATCAAGAGGTGCACGGCCGACTTCGTGCTCCTTATCGAGAAGGGGACCCAGTGGAACCGGCTCTCGGAGGACAAGTTCTGGAAGAAGTTCAACTGCATCCTTATCACGGGCAACGGCCAGCCGCCTCGCGGCGTGAGGCGCCTGGCCCGGCGGCTTCACGAGGAGAGGAGGCTGCCGGTCTACGTGCTCGTGGACAACGACCCGTGGGGGTACTACATCTATTCGGTCATCAAGCAGGGGTCCATCAACCTCGCTTTCGAGAGCCAGCGGATGGCCATTCCCAGGGCCAAGTTCATCGGCCTTTCGAGCGCCGACCCCAAGCGCTACGGGCTGCCGCGCAACGTGGGCATCAAGCTCAACGACAAGGACATCAACCGCGCCAAGGAGCTGCTCAACTACCGCTGGTTCCGGAAGACGGAATGGCAGGTGGAGATCAAGCGGATGCTCGCCAGCGGCCTCAAGTACGAGCTCGACGCCCTGGCCAACAAGGACTTCCAGTTCCTGACCAACAAGTACCTTCCCAAGAAGCTGAAAGACCGCGAGTGGCTGGACTAGGCCCGCTCCGCCTGGGCCGCCTTTCGCTGCAGGATATCCATCCCCTCGCGGAATTGAGCGTCGCGCACCACGCGGGCCTGGGAGATGTCCAGGGTGAGGTCGTCGCTGGCTAGGTAGGCTTCGACTTGCCGGCGGCCCAGATCCTCGGCGACCTCCTCCACTAAGACTCCGAGAGTATAGAGGCGTACGCGGCTCTCCTCGGCGGAGGGAAGCGGCCGCCACGATCCGTCCCAGCCGGCTTCCCTGATGATGCGCCATCCCGCGGCTTTGGGCGAGGGGGTCGAGGGAACAGGAACGCCTCCGACGCTCAAGGTCGGCTCAGCCAGCCCCCAATGCTTGCGGGCCCGCGCGAGGAGCTTCGACCTCCACCACCACCCCCGCATCCATCCCCACCGCACCTGGATGAGCGTGCCGTCGTCGGGGTCCATGCCGGCGTATCCGGCCTGGACGCCCCGCGCGAGGAGGTTCATCTCCGCGTGGCCGGAAGGGTCGCCCGAGACGACGTGAATGAAGCGGGGCTTGAGCCGCTGCAGGGCCAGCAGGCCGTAGGCGAAGTGCCTGCCCCGCGGTCCGTCCGCGTCCGCCTCGGCCAGAAGGGCCTGGTACGGTTGGGAGAGCTGGCGGGCGACGATTGGCCGACCGTCGAAGCGTATCTCCAGCCCCCCGGGGACGCGCTTGAGCGCGATGTCGGAGGCGCCCGAGGCCACGGCGCAGCGCAACAGGGGCAGGAGGGAATCTTCGGGGTCGGCGAGCTGGCGCTCGCGGAGCTTTTCGACCATTTTGGCCGCGTCCACGCGGAAGGAGCCGGAGCCCACGAACCGGGCGCCGTCGTTGTCGACGGTCTCTTGGGGCCGCGCGGCGGTGGGGGCTTTAGGGCCTTTCCTCTCCACCGTCAGCCGGTAGCGATCGAGGTCCAGGGGCGGCGGGGGCGCGGCGGAAAGATCGTTCCATCGCCGGCCCGCCTCCTCTCGCGCCTGCGTGACCTGCATCAGGAGGCCGGCGGCCAGCCCAGCCACGGCCAGCCGCGCGAGCGTGGGATCGCTGCTCGCGGCCATGACGCCTTGGAAGAAGACCAGACCGCCCGTTCCCAGGCCGACAAACACGTTGTTGGGATCGAGGCCCGTGGCCGGCCTCGGCATCCGATAGAAGGCGGGCACGAAGACAAGGAACATGAAGAACGCGGAGACCGCGGCCGCTATGGGGACGCCGACGCCCAGCCCCAGGAGCACGCCGGCCAGGGAGCCCGCGCCGACCGCCGCGGCCAGCGCGTCGAGGGAGGGCCGGCGGGCAGGCCAGAGCATGAGCCAGACGAGGAAGATCCGATCGAGCCGGTCGGCGTCCCGGAGGGACTTGGTCCTATATCCTTTGGCGAGAGCCCCGATAGTCAGGCCCGTGAACCCGAAAGCCGCGGCGAAGGGGAGCAGGGCGTGAGCGGGCCAAAGAGCGAGTGAGGCGCGGATCTCGACCACGGAGATCCACCATGACGCCGCAAGAAGGGCGCTCTCCCACAACAGGAGCTGGAGCCCGCCCATGGCGTTGTCGTTGGATAACTTCATGAGGTTGCCCTCGCCTTCCGCCGCAGGATCTCCATCCCGTTCTCGAAGCGCGCGTCGCGCACGATCCTGTCCTGGGAGATATTCAGGGTCAGGTCGTCGCTGGCGAGGTAGGCTTCCACCGCGAAATCCCCCATGCGGTGGGTCTGCGCCTCGACGAAGACCCCGAGATGGTAGTAATGCACGACGCTAACCTCATCCGAGCTCAGCCGAAGCCAGATCCCCAGCCAGCCGGACTCCTTGAAGGCGGGCCACCTGCTCGCCCCGCGCGGCGGGAGAACGGGAACGGGAGAGTGATTGATGAGCAGCGCCGGCTCGGCGAGCCCCCAATGCGTGCGGGCCCGAATGAGAAGGCGCCACCTCCGCCACCAAGCCGCCCACCAGTCCCATCGCACGCGTATCAGCGTGCCGCCGTCCGCCTCCATCACCGAGTCCTCGCGGCGAACGTCGTGCCTCAGGAGGCTCATCTCCGCGCGCCCGGCGGGTCCGTCCGAGACCACGCGGACCGAGCGCGGGTCGAGCCGCTGCAGGGCCAGCAGGCCGTAGGCGAAGTGCCGGCCCCGGGGCCCGTCCGCGTCCTCCTCCAGGAGGGCCCGGTACGGCCGGGCGAGCTCCCGGGCGGCGAAGGGCCGGCCGTCGAAGCGCATCTGCAGGCCTCGGGGGATGCGTTCGAGTTCGATGCGCGTCGCCCCCGAGGCTACGGCGCATCGGAGCCAGGGCAGGAGACAGTCGTGGGGATCGGCGAGCTGGTGCTCACGGAGCTTCTCGACCATCTTGGCGGCGTCGACGCTGAAGGATCCGGAGCCCACGAAGCTGGCGCCTTCGTCATCGACGAGTTCCTCGGGCGGTGGCGCGGGAGCCTTGCGGCCCTTCCTCTCCACCGTGAGCCGGTAGCGGTCCGGGCCCTCGGGCGGGGAGGCCGACGCCGCCTCGGTCCCAGTCCGGGCGACCAGCGCTCGCAGGCGCGTGGCTTGCATGAGGAGGATGGCGGCGAGGCCCGCGACCGAGCGCCAAGCCACGGCGGCCTCGGCGCTTGCGGCCACGAGGCCCAGGAAAACAACCAGGCCGCATATTCCGCAGCCCAGGAAAAAGAACTTGAGGCCGGACTGCTCCCCGGGTCCCGATACCCGGGAGAATAGGAAGAGCAGGAAGAAAAGCATCAGGAAGATGATGACGAACGTGGCCGCAAAGCGGACGTCCTCGTTTAGCCTGAATATCATGCCGGCCAGGGCGGCGACGAGCACGGCCACGGCCAAGAGGTCGAGGACGAACCGGCGGGGGGGCCAGAGTCGCATCCATAGCGAGAAGAGCGGAGTCAGTAGGCTGGGGGCCCGACGGGTAGGGGAATCCCGGCCTTCGTCGAGGATGAGATGCGTCGCGGAGACCCCCGTGAGCCCGAAGGCCGCGGCCAGGGGGATCAGGGAGTGCAGTGGCGGCCCCGGCAGGGCGCTGCGAATCCTGATCGCCATGATGTACCACACGACGAGGAGGATGCCGCACTCGATCCATGCGAGCACAAGCGACAGCCCCCCGGAGCCTTTGTCCCCCGCCATGGCGCTAGTATAGCGCCAAGCGGCCCTCTTCGCCACCAAAGGTAAAGGTGCCGTGCTTGACTTTTGGGAAGTATTCCGCGCTCGCCGTCCGAATCGCGGCCGCAACAATTCCTAAGAGTCAAGCACGGCACCGGCCGTTGGGGGAGGGGGGGCCGACTAGGAGATCGTCGCCAGCCAGATCGTGTGGTGGGCGCCTCGATATTTGTCTCTCGCGCGGGCGGGGACCTCTTCCACGTCGAAGCCCGCCTTGCGCAGGCGCTTGACGAAGGGCCGGCTGGGACGGGCGGACCACAGGCCCAAGACGCCCTTGGGCCGAAGCGCCGCAACGGCCGCGTCCAGTCCGGCCTCGGAGTAAAGCTGGTCGTTGGCGTCCCGGCTGAGGCCTTCGGGGCTGTTGTCAACATCCAGCAGGATGGCGTCGTAGGCCCGGCCTTCCGATTGAATGACCTTCGCGACGTCTTGCTCCACGATTGCGACCCGATCGTCCCGCAGGGGGTGGCCGGCCAGGTGTCCCAGAGGCCCGCGGTTCCATTCGACCACGGCCGGCACGAGCTCCGCCACGACCACTCTGGCGCCGGGACCCAGTCCCCGCAGGGCGGCGGCCAAGGTATAGCCCATGCCGAGGCCGCCGATCAGTACGCTGGGATGGCGGACTTTGCCGATCCTCGCGCACGCGAGCGACGCGAGGGCGTCTTCCGAGGCGTGGAGGCGGCTGTTCATGACGATGCTGCCGTCCAGCTGGATCGTGAACTCCCCGGCCCGCCTGTACAGACGAAGCTCGCTTCCGCTTCCGGGGAACCGCGCGCTGTCGAGTAATTCCCAAGGGGTCATGGGCGGGCCGAGGCGGCGGTATTGGAACCGCCGGTCATAGCGTACCCGGCGTCCGGCCGGCGCGCAAGGCCGTTCGCGGCCGTCGCGGTTGCCGCGCCGTCTTCCGGGATCAACGGCGGGACACCCAAAGCGCGGCGGTCAAGCCCGCGCCGATGAGCCACAGCGCGAGAGGGCTCGATACGAGGTAGGGGTAACCCATCAGAACGACCGCGATAAGCATCGTCTTTGGACGGCCCTGTTTCTTGCCATAGCCGAAGGCCGCCAAGCCGATGAGCCCGAATATCAGCCACGCGAATAGCTTCCCGGTCATCCCGCCCCTCCTGTTCGCATGGATTATTGTAGCCTCGGCCCCGCCGGAATGCCAGAGCTCGGGCCTCATCTGAGAAGTTGCCAGGCCGCTCTCTTTTGGCATATAATTCGTTATCTGGCGAAATATAGGAGATGTCATGATCGAATTCCTGGCCATTTCCAAGGCATTATCCGACAAGAACAGGGTGCGGGCGTTGCTGGCCTTGCGGGACCGGGATCTCTGCGTCTGCCAGATCATCGAGCTGCTGGGATTGGCTCCTTCCACGGTGTCCAAGCATATGTCGATCCTGAAACAGGCCCGATTGGTCGAAGACTTCAAGGATGGGCGATGGGTCTACTATAGGCTGCCCGGCGGATCCGCGCCGCCCGCGGCGAGAAAAGCCTTGGATTGGGTCCGCGGCTCTTTGGAAACGAACCCGGAGATCCGGCGGGACGCCCGGCTGCTGAAGAATATCTTGAAGCTCAAGCGCGAGGACCTGTGCAAAAGGTACGGGAAAAGCTGAAAGTCCTGTTCCTCTGCACGGGCAACTCCTGCCGCAGCCAGATGGCCGAAGGCTGGGCCCGGCATCTCAAGAGCGCTGTGATAGAGCCCTATTCGGCCGGCGTCAAGACGCACGGCCTCGACCCCATGGCGGTAAAGGTGATGAGCGAAGCCGGGGTGGATATATCAGGACATCACTGCAAGCTGGCCAGCCAGCTCAGGGATATCCCGTTCGATTACGTGATAATCGTCTGCGGACATGCCAACGAGACCTGCCCGGTCTTTCCGGGCAAGACCAAGGTCGTGCGCCATGGGTTCGATGATCCCCCGAAGCTGGCGGAGGGGGCCAAGACGGAGGACGAGGCCTTGGGCCATTATCGGCGGGTACGCGACGAGATCGAGCGGTTCGTCCTGGGCTTGCCCGGTTCATTGACGGAAAGGAGCTAGGAAATGGAGAAGAGCGTAGCGCAGAAGTTGTCGTTTTTGGACAGGTTTCTGACCCTGTGGATATTCGTCGCCATGGCGGTCGGTGTCGGGGCCGGCTATTTCTTCACCGGGGTGGAGTCCTTCATCAACCGCTTCCAAGTCGGGACGACCAATCTCCCGATCGCCATCGGCCTCATCCTCATGATGTACCCCCCCTTGGCGAAGGTGAAATACGAGGAGCTTGGGGACGTTTTCCGCAACTGGAAGGTCTTGGGACTGTCCCTAGTCCAGAACTGGGTCATCGGCCCCATCTTCATGTTCTTTTTGGCCATCACCTTCCTGCGGGGGTATCCGGAATACATGGTCGGCCTCATCATGATCGGCCTCGCCCGGTGCATCGCGATGGTCATCGTCTGGAACGAACTGGCCGAGGGGGACACCGAGTATTGCGCCGGGCTCGTGGCCTTCAACAGCATCTTCCAGGTATTGTTCTTCAGCCTCTACGCCTACATCTTCATCACGGTCCTTCCGCCGAAGTTCGGCCTGAGTGGCAGCGTCGTGGAAGTGACGATGGGACAGATCGCCAAGAGCGTCTTCATCTACCTCGGGATACCGTTTCTGGCCGGGGTGATCTCGCGCGTCGTATTGCTCAAAGCGAAAGGGCGGGATTGGTACGAAAAGACTTTCATCCCCAAGATAAGCCCGATAACGCTGATCGCCCTGCTGTTCACCATCGTCGTTATGTTCAGCCTCAAGGGCAAGCTCATCGTGACGATCCCGCTGGATGTGGTCCGCATCGCCGTACCCCTGCTCATCTACTTCGTGGTGATGTTCCTTGTCAGCTTCTTCATGGGGAAAGCCGTCGGCGCGGACTACTCGAAGACCGCGACTTTGTCGTTCACCGCGGCCAGCAACAACTTCGAGCTGGCCATCGCGGTGGCGGTGGCCGTGTTCGGGATCAACTCGGGCGTGGCTTTCGCCGCGGTCATCGGACCGTTGGTGGAGGTTCCCGTGCTCATCGGCTTGGTCAACGTCGCCTTGTTCTTCCGGAAGAGGTACTTCGGGGGGGCGAAATGAAGATACAGGTGGTGGGGCCGGGTTGTCCCAGGTGCCGGACGACGCATCAGAACGTGATAGACGCCTGCTCGGCGCTTCAGCTGCCCGCCGACGTCTCGCACGTCACGGATATCAACGAGTTCGCCGGGCTGGGAGTCATGGCGACCCCGGCCGTGCTCGTCGATGGAAAGATCGTGGTCTCCGGAAGAGTCCCTGCGGTCGCCGAGCTGAAGGGGCTGCTCAAGCCCGGCTAGAACAGCCGGAATATGTACTTGAGAGACAGGTAGACGCCGACGCAGATAAAGACCCCTCCCGTGATCCGCCGGGCCCACCATTCAAAGCGCGTCAGCTTGTCGAAGGCCGCTCCGAGCCGATTAAGTCCGAAGGCGATCACGACCGCGAAGCCCAGCACGGGCAGCCCGGTCCCCAGACCGTAGAGGGCCGGCAATCCCACCGAGGAGTCCCATTTCGCCGCGAGAGGCAGCAGGCTCCCGAAGAATAGCGCCGCCGACACGGGGCAGAAGGACAGGGCGAAGACCGCCCCCAGAGGAGCCGCGGCCCAGATGCCCAGCGAGTCCGCGAGCTTCTGTATCCCGCTTCCTATGCTCGGCCAGGGGATATCGATCCGGATGAGCTCAAGCAGGGTCATCCCCACGAGGATCAGCAGCGGAGCCAGGAGCTTGTTCATCTGGTTCTGCAGGAAGAACGATACGCTCGGGACGGACAAAGCCCAGGTGAGCAGGATGACCGCGACGCCCACATAGGCGGCCATCCTGCCCAGGGTATAGAGGAGCCCGGTCAAGAACACCTGGGAGGGCCGGCCGAGCCCCTTGCCGATGTAGGAGATGGCCGCGATGTTGGTGGCCAGGGGGCAGGGGCTGATGGAGGTCAGGATGCCCAGCCAGACCGCGGAGAGGACCGCCAGCATGGCCCCTATTCCGTTTCCGGCTCGAGGCTGAGCCGGACCTCGGACCGCACGTATTCGGCGAAGGCGTCCTTATCTCCGACCAGCTTCCATATCCGGTCGAGGTTCTTCCAATCCACCTGCTCGCCTTCCTCCAGCCTGGATATCACCAGCGACTTGGTGAAAAGCTGATAGTCCTTGATGAAGTGTTTGTTTTCCGGCTCGTCGATATTGACGGTGCGCCATTCCAGGACGCCGGCTTCAAGCTCCTTGGGGAAGGCCGACCTCAAAGCGGCTTCAGAGTAGGCTTCGAGCTTCTTGCATGTAACACAGCGCGTGGCGCCGTGGAAGTAGTAGGCGATCACTCGCGGATAAGCGGCTTTTTCAGCGGCCGGTCGAGGAGCGGGCTCCGGCTGGCTTGCGCTCTCTACCGCCGCCCCCTTCGGCCCTTGGACGGGCTCCTGTGCCTTCGGAGACGGCTCGGGCGTCTGCGGCTGCGTCGCCGGAACGGGTCCCGAAGACTGTTGAGCCAAAAGATAGACAAAGCTGCACGCGACGAACATCAGCAGCAACCCGGCGAAAGCGTTTTTCATGCGCATCGTATCCTCCTCAAGCGCGGCCGATTCCCTTTCGCAATCTCCCCCTGCGCTAGCCGAGCATCTTCTTGATCTCGTCCGCGGACGGGACCTTTCCGGCCACCTTAACCTCGCCGTCCACCGCGAGCGCCGGGGTCATCAGAACGCCGAATTTCGTTATCTCGTTGATGTCCGTTACCTTCTCAAGCTCGAAATCCAGGCCCAGCTCCTTGGCGGCCGACTCGGCGGCCTCGGCGAGCTTATGGCATTTGGGGCAGCCCGTGCCCAGTATCTGGATTTTCATGAATGCCTCCCGATCAGAAGATGGCTCCGTAGAACATCCCCGAGATCGTCGCCATGGCGATCACGAGGGAGACGAATACGGCGGTCTTCTTCGTTCCCAGCACGCTGCGTATGACCAGCATGTTGGGCAAGGATAAAGCGGGCCCCGCCAGAAGCAGGGCCAGCGCCGGACCCTTGCCCATCCCGTTGCCCATAAGCCCCTCCAGGATGGGGACCTCCGTGAGCGTCGCGAAGTACATAAAGGCTCCGGCGACCGAGGCGAACAGATTGGCCCGCAACGAATTGCCGCCGACCGCGCGGTAAATCCACTCGGAGGGGATCAGCCCCTCGTGTCCCGGCCTTCCGAGCAGAAGACCCGCGACGAGGACTCCGGCCAGCAGGAGCGGGAGTATCTGCTTGGCGAAACCCCAGGACTGAGAGAACCAGTCCCGCGCTTCCCCCGCCGTGGCGCTTGTGATCGCGGACAGCCCGATCACGCCGGCCGCGAAGGCGATCATGGGCTGACGCGGAAAAACGACGGCCAGCGTGATCGTCGGGGCCGCGGCCGCCAGGATCTTTCCCCAGGAAAGCCCGAACCAGAGGGCCAGGATGATCCCCAGGCCGGCGGATAGGGCGCCTGTCGCGAGCCATTTCCCCGAGTATATCGCGTGCCACAGACCGGCGGCTTCAGCGGGCTTGCCCCAGTTGGCGAAGACGAGTATGCCGACCATCACCGCGAAGTAGAGCGCGTTCTGCCAGAGGGGCCGGGTCACTGCGGGCTCCGGCATGGCGATCTGCGCGGCGGCCTTGGCCAGCTCTTCTTTGCGGAAGATCAGGTGCATGAGCAGCCCGATCACGACGCTGAAGGCGATCGCGCCGACTGCCCGGGCGACGCCCATCCCCAGACCCAAGACCCGCGCGGTGAGGACGATCGCCAATACGTTGATCGCCGGCCCTGAATAGAGGAAGGCGGTCGCCGGGCCGAGGCCGGCCCCGATGCGGTAGATCCCCGCGAACAGCGGCAGCACGGTGCAGGAGCACACGGCCAGGATGGTCCCGGAGACCGACGCCACTCCGTAGGCCAGGGCCTTGTTGGCTTTGGGCCCCAGATACTTCATGACCGACCCCTGGCTCACGAAGACCGCGATGGCGCCCGCGATGAAGAAGGCCGGCAGCAGGCAGAGGATCACGTGCTCTCGGGCGTACCATTTGACCAGGAGCAAGGCCTCCATCATCGCCGTGTCGGAGCGGGGAGTCCCGATGGGAAGATAGAAGCACGCCAGGAATACCGCGATGATCGCGGCCAAGGGCTTCCACTCTTTTTTCCAGTTCATGCGCCGCCTCTACCGCGTAAGCAGCAGTTGCCGTCTCGCGCGGGACTTCAGCACTCCCTCGACGCACGAGAAGAACTTCGTGACGCAGGGCGTCTGCAGGCGGTAGTAGACTTGGGTCCCGCGCTTCTCGTCCTTCGCGATCCCCGCGTTCTTCAGGATCGAAAGGTGCTTCGAGACCGTGGATATGTCCGCTCCGATGGACTTGGTCAGCTCCTGGACGCAGCGTTCCGCGCGGGACAGCTCATCGACGATGTAGAGCCGCGTCGGGTGCGCCATCGCCTTGACGATCTTGGCGCGGGCTTCGAATTTCGCCCGCAATTTGGAGTCCATGAGATCATCCTCTCCGGGGTCTATCTTGGCTATTATGCCAAATAGCCAATCATAATGGCAGCCCTTCCACGCCGATACTCCGGGCGAAAATCCGGCCGATATTCTTCCCGACAGTCCTGGGGGGCTGAGGGCCAGCGAGGACCGCTTCCGATCCGACTTATCTCAGCGGTGGCTTTCCGGACCTGGAGTCCGCGGATGTTTCGGAGTATACTTCTGAGATGGAATTGATCTTATGAGCGGCGGATTCGACGCGCTGGGGTTGTCCGACGAGCTGCTCCGCGCGGTGCGCGATAAGGGGTACCTCCAGCCGACGCCGATCCAGCGCGAGGCCATCCCGGTCGTCCTTAGCGGGTACGACATCATGGGCGGAGCGCAGACCGGGACCGGCAAGACGGCGGCTTTCGCCCTGCCTTTGTTGCAGCGTTTGCGCGGGGGACGGCATCGTCCCGAGCATCGTACGGTCCGCGCCCTTATCCTGACGCCGACGCGGGAGCTGGCGGCCCAGGTGCACGTCAGCATGTGCGACTACGGCAAGCATCTGCCGTTCAGGGCGGCGGTGGTCTTCGGAGGCGTCAGCATGAATCGCCAGGTGGCCGAGTTCCGACGCGGCGTCGATATCGTCGTCGCGACGCCGGGGCGGTTGCTCGACCACCTGCGCCAGGGCAAGCTGCAGCTGAGCGCGGTCGAGGTCTTCGTCCTCGACGAGGCTGATCGCATGCTCGACATGGGCTTTCTGCCCGACATCAAGAAGGTCATGCGTGAGCTGCCCGAGCACCGGCAGACCCTGTTGTTCTCGGCGACGTTCCCGGACGAGATCGAGCGATTGTGCGGCAAGCTTCTGAACTCGCCGAAGCGCATCCACGTGGCCCGTCGGAGCGCCGCGGCGGAGGGCGTCAATCAGGTCGTCCACCCGGTCGATCATAGAGGGAAGCATGCCCTATTGTCGCACCTCATCCGCACCGGGCAGTGGTACCAAGTCCTGGTGTTCACCCGGACCAAGGCGCGGGCCAATCAGCTGACCAAGAAGCTGGTGCGCGACGGCATCCATGCGGTGGCTATCCACGGCAACAAGAGCCAGGGCGCGCGCACCAGGGCCTTGGCCGGCTTCAAGGACGGAGACGTGCAGGTCTTGGTGGCCACCGATATCGCGTCTCGGGGCCTAGATATCGACCAGCTGCCGCATGTCGTCAATTTCGATCTACCGAACATCCCTGAGGACTATGTGCACCGCATCGGCCGTACCGGCCGTATCGGCCGCGAAGGCGAGGCCTTGTCTTTGGTCTCGCCCGAGGAATACCCGCATCTCGCGGCCATCGAACGCCTCTTGCGAAAACGTCTCCCGAGGCGGAAGGTCGAAGGGGTGACGCCGCCGCCGGGCGGCGAGGCCCCGCCCCAGAAACAGCCCAAGGCCGAGGGGCGGAAGAGAACGTGGGCGGGCGACGGGCGCAATAATCGGCGCGGTTCGCGGACCCGGTGGCGCCGCCGCGGCGGGCGGCTTTTGTAGGCTCTATGGCCGACGGAATGGTCCATGTTTCTGCCCGCCACACCTAGAGAAGTCGGCGCGCTCGGCTGGGACAAGCTCGATATCATCCTCGTCACGGGCGACGCGTATATCGACAGCCCGCATATCGGGGTCGCCGTTATCGGCAGGGCGCTTCTCGACAAGGGGTACAGGGTCGGCGTCATCTCCCAGCCGGACGTCGGCGCCGCCGCCGATATCTCGCGGCTCGGAGAGCCCGCCCTTTATTGGGGCGTCACGTCCGGGTGCATGGATTCGATGATATCCAACCGCACCGCCTCCGGGAAGCGGCGGCGACGCGACGACCTCACGCCGGGCGGAAAAAACACGAGACGCCCCGACAGGGCGCTCATCGCCTACGCGAACCTGATACGCCGTCACTTCAGGAACACCGCCCCCATAGTATTGGGCGGTCTGGAAGCCAGCCTGAGGCGCGTGGCGCATTACGATTTCTGGAGCGATTCCATCCGCCGCTGCGTGCTTTTCGACGCGAAAGCCGATCTCCTCGTCTACGGCATGGGCGAGAGGGCCGCGACGCGGATCGCGGAACTCCTAAAAGAGGGGAAGGACCCGTCCGGCGTCCGGGGCGTCTGCCATATAGCGAAGACCAAGAAGGCCGGGTTTCTGGAGCTGCCTTCTTACGAGGCGGTCGCGAAAGACGAGCGGGAGTTCGCGGAGATGTTCCGCGTGTTTTACGGCAACAACGAGCCGCCTTCCGCCAAGGGGCTCGTGCAGGCGCATGGCGATAGATACCTCATCCACAACCCGCCGGCCCGCCCGCTCACCCCCGATGAGCTGGACCACGTCCATAACCTGCCGTACGAAAGGGACGCGCATCCGCGCTGCAGGAAAGGCGGCGAGATACGCGCGCTGGAGACGATCCGCTTCTCCATAACGACCCACCGGGGCTGCTACGGCGAGTGCAACTTCTGCGCCATCGCGTCGCACCAGGGAAGGCGCGTGGTTTCGAGAAGCGAGGCGTCCATCATCCGTGAGGCGAAGGAGCTGGCCCGCCGCCCCGGTTTTAAGGGCGTCATAGCCGACGTGGGCGGGCCGACGGCGAACATGTACGGCACCGGATGCGGAAAAACGTCCGGCGGCGCCTTATGCGGAAAAAGGCGCTGCTTGTTCCCCCGCGCCTGCGGGGCGTTGCTCACGGACCACTCGCGCCTGACGGATCTGCTGGAGCGTCTCGGGAGCCTGCCCGGGATAGACCGGGTTTGCGTCGCGTCGGGGGTCCGCTACGATCTTGTTTTCGCCGCGCGGGGATCCGGCGAGCGGTATCTTAAGCGGCTTGTGGAGCATCATATATCGGGCCAGCTGAAGCTCGCGCCGGAGCATTCGGAGAGCCGGGTGCTCAGGCTCATGGGAAAACCCGATATCGGACAGCTCCGGCGATTCCGGGAGTTGTTCGTCGCGCTCAACAATGAGTCCGGCAAGAGGCAGTTCCTGACCTATTACTTCATCGCGGCCCATCCCGGCTGCGCCTTCGGCGATATGGCCGCGCTCAAACGTTTCACGACCGAGACCCTGCGCCTGCGGCCGGAACAGGTCCAGATCTTCACGCCCGCGCCCTCCACCTATTCGACGCTTATGTATCACACGGGCAAGGACCCTTTCACGGGGGAAAAGATATTCATTGAAAGAAGCCCCGCCGGAAGGGAAAGACAGAAGAGCGCCGTGTGCGCCTGCCGGAGGGGATAAGGGGATGAAGCGGGCCGATCACGACATCGCCGTGATCGGTCCGCTTCATCCCAGTCCCGCCATGGCCGCCTGGGCAACGACTCCTTGATGCCGACCGCTTATCGGGGCTACGCTATCAACTCAATGTCACTTGGCCTTGGGTATTTTTTGGGTTTAGTCTACTGGCTATTAAGTATCACATGGCGGACCAAGATCTATTTCCATGAAGGGATCAAACCCTTTAATGTATTTTCAAAAGAATTACCGAACTCGATTATCTGCGCCCATTGGCATAAAGACGAACTTTCCTGCGCTCGTTACGGCCAATTAGGAAAAAGCGCCACAATGGCCAGCCTGTCTAAGGATGGAAGCATCATCGCTGGAGCCTTGATATTTCTTGGGCTTAAAGTGGCTAGAGGCTCTTCTTCCAGAGACGGAAAGAAAGCTTCTTATCACCTTCAAGAATTGTGTTCAGAAAGTTCTTATGTGGTAGGGCTTGCCGTAGACGGGCCAAGAGGACCTTACTTTAAAGCGAAATCCGGAATCTATTATATATCGCTCAATTCAAGGTCCGCCAGCATGCAATGCATCCCGGATTGCGACAATGCGTGGGATTTCGCGAAATCAAATAACAAGACTTATTTGCCGAAACCTTTTTCACGAGTTGATTATCATCTTTTCCCCTTGCCTCAAGCGACAAGCGGTAACAAGCTTGAGTTTCTTGACGCTGTCGACTCTCGCCTCGAAATTCCTAAACATGAATTAAAAGGCTACACTATCAGGGAAGTGAAACGGCTTGGTGAAGTCGGGCTCTCCTCTTTGGGGGCCTCTCGGACGTCCGGGAGGAAGGCCTTATCGGCAGAACAAGAGAGCCGCTAATCACGGCGGCCGCATTGTCGGTGGTCCTTACCGCGGGCTTCTATTTCCTGACCTGGAGCAATGCCCGGCTTTTCGCCCCGGAGGCCGTCCCTTGGGACGCGAGCATCCGCCTGGACCAGCTGATCCCGTTTTCTCCCGGCTGGGTCTGGATCTATATCCTGTACTTCCCCGCCTGCTTTCTCCCGCTCGTGTTCGTCGAGGTCCGGCGGCGGATAGAGACCTTCAGGCGCACGGCCCTCGGCTATGGCCTGCAGTTCGCAGTGGCCTTCATATTCTTCGCCCTGATCCCCCTGCGCATGGCCCGTCCGGAGATCGTCCCGTCGGACCTCACCGAGACCGTCCTGCACGGCCTCTACAGGATCGACCCCGGGTTCAACCTTTTCCCCAGCCTCCATGTGGCCAATACCGCCTTTATCGCCTGCCTGACCTGGAGCCTGCGAGGGCCCGCCGCCGGACTGCTCGCGTGGGGTTTCTGCCTGCTTATCTCCGTGAGCGCCCTGCTGGTCAAGCAGCACTACTTCGTCGACATCCCGGCCGGGGTCCTGCTGGGGGGCGCCTGCTATCTGACGGTTTTCTCCGAAGGGCTCGTCTTTCCCGGCGCGGACCGCGTCCTGGCCCCCGGCCGGACCAAGACCGCCCGCACCCCGGCGCCCGCGGAAGCCTCGCTCGGGAGCGGCGCCCGATGAGGGCCGCCGTCCTCCTCGATCCCCCGGTCCACGGTCCGGCGCGGTCCGATCAGCCCCCCGCCGCCCGGCGCGGTCTGTTCGGCTTGGGCCTTCGGGTACTTTGCGCTCTACTCGGTCTGATCGTGATCGCGGGCATGATCCGCGCGCTCGGCTGGCGGTCCATCAGCTCCTCGATCTCGGCCATCGGCTGGCCATGGATGATCGCCCTGGTATTGCTCTATGCTCCGGCTCAGGGCTCCTTCTGTCTGGCCTGGTATTGGACCCTGGGCCCTTGGCGCAAGCGGCTCGGCCTGCGCGGGATCTGGCGGCCCTTCCTGGCGGGCGACGCGGTCAACTGCAGCATCCCTTCGGCAAATGCCGCCGGAGAGCCCGTCAAGGTCGCCCTGCTCCGCGCCGTCATGCCGGTCCCCGACGCTATTGCCTCGGTCACGGCTTTCAAGTACTCCGACTTCTTGTCGCTGACGCTATTCCTCTTCGCGGGCCTGATCGTTTCCTGGACGACCCTGTCTCTGCCCGCGCAATGGTATTGGGGCGGCGCGGTGATACTCGGCGGCATGATCGGAGCCTCCGTGCTCCTGCTGCTGCTCCAGCGCGGCGGACTCTACGGCCGCCTCGCCTCCGGCGCCGTGAGACTGCTGCGCCTGGACGGCCTGGTCGAGGCTCAGGCCGGGGCGCACGACGCGGACCGGCTCCTGCTCCGGTTTTATGAACGCCGGCCCAAGGAGTTCGCCCTCTCGCTGGTCTTCAATTTCCTCGGGTGGTTCGGCGGCGTGCTCGAAGCCTATATCTGCTTGAGGCTCTTGGGCCTTCCCGCGGACTGGACCACGGCCTTGGCGATAGAGACCTTCGCCCTTTTCCTTAATAATATCACCTTTTTCGTCCCCGGCAGGATCGGCGTGGTGGAGGGCGGCCGCGCCGCTATCTTCGCGGCCTTGGGGCTCCCCGCGGCCGCGGGGCTGGCCTATGGGATCGTGCGCCGGGCCCGCGAACTGGCCTGGATCAGCCTGGGCTACGGCATCCTCTCCGGATACCGTTCGGTTCCGCCGCAGGGCCTCGTCGTCCTCCGCCCAATCGAAGAAGGGCTGTAATACGGTAGATTTCGGCACGAAAGGAGCGCTGTCCGAATCGCTGCGGGCATCCTGATTGCCCGGCTCGTATGGGAAGACGGCTTCGTTCCATGCCACCCCGCCCTGAACGATCTTCGCGTAGGGGTCCAGCAGGAGTTTCGACGGGTTGCATCTATGGCCGTGTGCGGGCGCCCATGGGCCGTGGACCCGGAATCCATAAGATTGAACCGGGCGGACTTCTGGGAAGTATCCGTGCCAGCATTGACCGGTGGCTTCGGGAAGAGCTATGCGGCGGGTTTCACGCCCGTTATCGTCGAAAAGGCAAAGCTCCACCCGTTGCGCAACGGATGAAAAGACGGGAAAATTCCACAGCGTCAAAAGCCGGTTGGATTCAACCTCAGCGCGCGTTTAAGGGAACCGTCGGCGCTCGGCTCCGGGCGGCGGACTGTATCCAGGCGCGGAGCACCGCGCTCCGGATGAGCGCGCGGTCCTGGTGGGGCATGGA
>JBDREN010000125.1:0-5588 GCA_043819795.1 Elusimicrobiota bacterium | reverse complement strand
CGCGGCGCGGGCCGCCGGAGGCGCGGAGTCCCGCGCGCCCTCCGCGAAGGGCGGGATCCTGTCCGCGGCCGCTCGCGGCCTGACGGCCGTCACGCGGGTCCTGGGATCCGTGGCGCGCGCGGTCGCGGAGCGCATCGGCGTCGTATACACGATCCGGACGCTCCACCTGCACTACCCCCACCGCGACTGGGCCAACGTCGTCAGGGACATGTACAAAGACGACAAGGTCAAGGCCACCACGGGCGAGCACCCCGTGGGGGCCCTTCGCAGGATCCTGGACATGACCGGCCGGCGCGGGGACAACCCCGCCGGGCTCTCGGTCTCCTTCACGCCCGCCTTGATGGAGATCGCCAGGAAACTCTTCGGCAAGGACTGGAACGGGCGCTGGCGGGAAGCCATCGCTTGGAGGACGGCCCGCGGCCTGGCCCGCATGGAGATGCTCCTGACGGGATTCCACTTCCTCTACGGCCTGCTCCCGTGGGGAGAGGCGGCCGAGGCGATCATCCGCTGGAACGTCGAGTACCACGAGACCCTGAACAAGAGGGAATGGGGAGAGGCCTACGCCCCGAAGATGAAGGTCTTCAGGCCGCCGGAGGTCGGGTTCTCCCCCGAGATGGTCCCGGGCCTCGTCAAGGCCGGCGTCCAGGTCGTGGTGGTGGACGCCCATCACGTCAGCCGCGCCCTGCAGGGCTACGACGCCGGCGGCATGCCCGCCTTGGTCCAGCCCAACAAGGCCGGTCAGAGGAACCGCTCTCCGTACAAGATGAACCACTTCACGTCCGGAAAGGACAACCGCAACTCCAAGGACGTGCTCCCCTACGCCTACATCCCCCACTGGCTCCGCTACGTGGACCCCAAGGACGGCAAGGAGTACAAGATCATCGTGTTCCCCATGGCCGGCGGCCCGTCGTACATCTCGGGCTACCAGGAGTTCCCCACGGATATCGTCCAGCAGATCGCCAAGTTCGCGGCGGAGGGACGCCCCCTCGTGATGGGCTTGGACACCGACGGCGACAACGCCTGGGGCGGAGGCTACAGCAGCTACATGGAGGCCCTGCCCAGGCTGGCCCACTGGCTGAGCTCGAACGGGCATCATTTCGGCACCATCCAGGAGTACCTCGAGCGCTACCCCGTGCCCGAGGACGACGTGATCGATTGGGTCGAGCCGGGCGCCTGGCCCAACGCGGACTGGGGCTCCCCCCACCTTCCCCAGTGGGCCTGGCCGCCCATCAAGCCCGGACACGACGGCAAGCGCTCCGCTTTCGACCCGGACTCCTTCAACTTCAAGCTCCAGTTCCACGCCCTGCTGACCATGTCCGTGCACCACCTGCTGCGGGCGATGGCCGCCGTCAAGGAGAACGATCCGGCCTGGGAGCTGGACATGCGCAAGGTCGTGGACGCCGACAATGACTCCTCGGGAAGCGGGCCGCTCGAGAAGGCTCTCCAGGCGGTGCTGCGGGCCTTCGACTCGGGCCACGTCTACTACGGCAAGGAGCCGGACCTCCTGCACATCCCCCTCAAAGCCGCGAAGCTCGCCATGGACATGGCCGACAGGATCGCGGGCAAGGGGAAATCTTTCATCCCCCCCACAGTCTGGGGCCCTTGGCGCTTCCCGTGGAACCCCGGCGGCGAGAACCAGGGAGTGGAGTACGGCTGGCGCTCCCAGACGTATCCCGCGGACTTCGACGTGTACGGGTTCGTCTACTCGGCCACGGACCTGAAGCGGGTCGAGCTGAAATGGCGCGCCTCCTCCGACGGAAGGACCTTCCCGTCCCGGGCGGACCTGCTCTACGAGAATCGCGGCGACAAGGCGGTCGGGGAATGGAACTCCTCCCCGATGGACCTAAAGGACCGTCTGCCGAACGTCGAATGGCTCGGCCTGCCCGAAAGCGACCGGGTCGCGACCTTCCCGAAGTTCGCCCACGCCCACGTGGACGCGGCCCCGGGCTCGCTGGTCGCCTACTACATCGAGACCGAGGACAGCCAAGGGCGGATCCAGCGCACGCCCATCTCCCACGTCTACGTGGAAAGCCCCTCCGCGAAGAAGTAGGCCAGCCCTCCGACGCTGAGCCGCGCTACGGCCGCGACGCCGAAAGCCCGCCGGCGGGGGGCTTCACCGCGGCGCAGACGCGCTCGAGCCTCGGGAAGGGCCCCGGGGGGATCCCTCCGCCGTTGAGCTCGGCGAGCCCCTCGCGCAGGTGTCTGAGGCACAGGGGGATGAATCTCCTGAACCGACGCTTGCCCTTCACCCTAGAGAGAAAGGAGAACGCGCCCAAAGCCTGCATGTTCCGCTGAAGCCCGGCCAGGAGCAGGGCGCGCTCCAGGTCCTTCTTGGCAAGGGCCGGCCCCCCGTGCGCGGCGAGCTCCGCGCGGTAGTACTCCAGAAGACGGTCCCGCAGGCTTCTCGGCAAGTCGACATACGCGTCTTTGAGAAGCGAGGCCAAGTCGTACGCGAAGCCGCCCCTCCGCGATCCCTGGAAATCGACCAACCGGACCCGCCCGTCCTTGAGAAGGATGTTCTGCGACTGGAAATCGCGGTGCATGAACCGCCGCGGCTGCTTCGCCACGGCCCGGGCGAGCGCGTCGAACTCACCCGCCAAGGAGGCGGCCTCGCTTTGCTCGACGCCCATATCGGCCTCCAGAAAGTTCTTCCTGAAGTAATCCGTCTCCCAACGCAGCTGCCTATGGTCGAACGTCCGCCTGGCGGCCGAAGGACACTCGGGCAGCGACCGCCGCGTCCGGGTCTGGAGGGCGACGAGAAGCTCGACGACCTTGCGGTACCGCGCGGCCAACGACCGCTTGTCCTTCCGGGCCCTGGCGAAGGCATAGAGGGTCTCGTCTCCCAAGTCCTCCATGACGAGGGACTTCCCTTTCGGATCCGCCTCGTAGATCTCGGGAGCGCCGAGCCCCTTTCTATAGAGAAACCTCCCGATCTCTATATAGCGCTTGAAGTCCGGGTCTCCCGGAGGGGAGACCATCAGGACCGCGCTCCTGCCGGCCTCGGTCAGCCGATAGAAGAGCCTGTCGGAACCCTGCCCCGCAAGAAGCCCCGCCGACGCCTTGGGCCCGAAGCCGGCGGCCCGGACGACCCCCATCCGCAGGATCTCGCGATTCCTCACGCTCGCGCCCTCTCCGTCACCACGAAGCCGTCTCCGACGACCGCTCCCGAGCGGCTCTCCCCCGCGCGCACCACCGCGCCCTCCAGCAGCACGCTGTCCTCGAGAGCCGCGCCCGCCTCGACCGTGCAGCCCGACCCGACGGAGACGAAGCCGGAAAGCTCCGCCTTCGAGGAGACCTCGGCACCGAGCCCGATATGGAAAGGCCCTTCCGGCAGGTCCCCGCGCCTCATGAGACGCTTGACCAGGATGTCGCGGTGCGCGTCGAGGTACCCGCTCACGTCCTCGAGGTTGCTCCAGTAGAAGCCGCCCGGAGCGAAAGCCCTCACGCACCCGGGACGGGCGGCCATCGCCTTGCGCAAGGCGTCCATGACCGAGGCGAAGCGTTCCTCCGCCGGGAGATAATCGAAGATCTCCCGGGACAGGACGGCGATCCCGGTGAACGCAAGCGTGCGGCCGCCGGAAGGAGGCGCGACCCCGAGCCCGCCGGCGATGTCGAGCACCTCGCCTTCCCGGGAGACCATGACCTTATTCTCCGGGCCGTGGTCCGCGAGGGCCAGCGTGGCCACGGGCGCGGAGCGCGCTCCGCGCGCCCGGTTCTCTTCATGAGCGGCGATCACGCTGCGCAGGTCAAGGTCCGTCAGCTCGTCGGCGTTGTGGTAGACGAAGAGGTCCTCCTCGGCTAGGACGGAGCGCGCCTTGACGAGAGCCCCGCCCGAGCCCAGGATGAGCGGCTCGTGCGAGAGCACGACCCTCTCCCTTCCCGGCAGCCGCGCGGCGAACTCCTCTATCCGCCCGGCGAGATGGTGCGTGTTGACGACGATTGGATCCGCCCCGGCCGCGGCCAGGTTGTCCAGGATCGCGCCCAACAGGGGCCTGCCGAGCACGGGGATGAGCGCCTTGGGGATGCGGTCCGTCAGGGGCCTCATCCTCGTGGCCAGGCCCGCGGCCAGGACGATGGCCCTCATGCGTAGTGGAGGAACCTCTCGCGGGCGCGGGCGAACTCCTCGAGCGGCTTCCGCCAGCCAAGAGCTATGTCCCGCGGGGGCTTGCCGGATTCCAGGTCCTTCCTCAGCACGTCGCTTCCGGCGAGGATGTCGATGGGCGGTTTCTTCTCCTCGTACTCGTAGGGAGGGGACTTCCACGAGAAGTCGGAAGGATTCGATTCCCGCACCGCGGAGAGGACGGTCACCGCCGCCCGGACGGGCTCGAAAAGCTCCCGGTCGGTCACGTGGACCTGCGCGCCTCCGCAAGGCTTGCCGGCCCATTTCTGGAAAGTGGGCTGAAAATACAGCGCCCGGAAGACCGCTCCGGGCAGCCCATGCCGCTCGAGCCGCTCCGCCAGGGCATAGGGGTCTATGAACGGCGCTCCGAAGATCTCGAAGGGCCTCGTCGTGCCCCTTCCCTCGGAGAGCTCCGTCCCTTCCAAGAGGCAGAAGCCCGGATAGACGCCCGCGGTATCGACCGTCGGCATGTTGGGGGAGGGAAGGACCCAGGGCAGGCCGGTCTCCTCGAACCAGGAGGCCCGCCGCCATCCCTCCATCCGGACGACGTCCAGCCGGACGCCGACCCCGAGCGACTCGTTGAAGAAAGCGGCCAGCTCGCCCATGGTCATCCCGTGGCGCATCGGGATGGGGCCGAGCCCCACGAAGGACCGGTAGGCGGGGTCCAACATCGGCCCCTCCATGCGCGTCCCGCCGATGGGGTTGGGGCGGTCGAGCACCACGATCCTTTTGCCCGACTCGGCGCAGGCCCGCATGCATAGCAGCATCGTCCAGATGAAGGTGTAGCACCTGGTTCCCACGTCCTGCAGGTCCACGACCAGCGTGTCGAGGTCCTCGAGCGTCTCTTCGGCCGGGCGACGCGCCTTTCCGTAAAGCGAGCATACGGGCAGCCCCGTGCGCGGGTCCTTGAACCCCTCCCATTCGATCATGTTGTCCTGGGTCTCGCCCCGGATGCCGTGCTGGGGGCCGAAGAGGCGGCGGACATCGACGCCGTCCGCCTCCAAGAAAACGTCCACCGTGTGCCGCAGGTCCCGGTCGACCGAGGCGGGATGGACGACGAGGCCGATCCTCTCCCCCCGCAGGAGATCGAAGCCCCGCTCCCGAAGGACCTCGAGTCCGGTCTTAACCACCGCCGCCATGCGCCAATTATAGCTAGGATTCGATGGAAACATCTCCCCAACAGCTCGAATCCTCCGGCAAGCTTTGACGCCAGGGCGACATCTATTGGACGCCGACAAAGACCTCACCCCCCCTGCTTGGGCAGACCCCGCGGGGGGCCGCCGGCAACGGCATCGGCCCCCCTGCTTGGGCAGCCCCCCGTGGGGGGGCCGCCGACAACGGCATCGGCCCCCTGCTTGGGCGGCCCCCGCGGGGGGCCGCCGGCAACGGCATCGGCCCCCTGCTTGGGCGGCCCCCGCGGGGGGCCGCCGACAACGGCATCGGCCCCCTGCTTGGGCAGCCCCCGTGG
>JBDREN010000124.1:0-23769 GCA_043819795.1 Elusimicrobiota bacterium | reverse complement strand
GACATGTGCGGCGCGCTCAACGGGATGGAGATCTGCTTCCCAGGGACTGAACTGCGGCTGCGGTTCGGGGTGGCCTCATGAGGCCGGAAACGCCGAAAAGCGGACAAAAGATCCCGGGCCTATGTCAGTAGGTCTGGAATCCACCTACCTCAAGCGTCCGAATCCCAGCACAGAGGCCAACCACTTGATGAATACTTCCGCATTGCTGGCGCGACCGCCCCTCAAGACGACTCAAGCGGAGCGGAGATGAAGCTTGCGGCCGAGCGTGGCTGGAGGGGATATCAGGGCCCGATCTGTCCTAACACTTTCCTAACAGAACTTCACTTCCCTGCACCTTCTTGCAACTCTTTGCAGCATTTTATTGCACTTCCGACGGGTTCCAGCATTTTTTAAGTCCGCAGCGTCTGCCAGTTCCGCCACCTGCCCCTGCGATATACCCCGTGGTGTGGAACCGCGCGGTGCGCCCATCGGCGACTTCTCAGGCCTGGGCGCTTGAAAGGCAGCCTCTCTCGGCCCGAGACCGGCCCTTCCAAGGATATGGGGTTCGGAGAGCTATAATGAAGCCGATGAAACCCTGCCCGTTTTGCGCCGAGCAGATCCAGGACGCTGCCGTTAAGTGCCGCTACTGCGGAGAGATGCTGGAGCCTGTCGGGACTAAAAAGGTGTCATGGTACTTCCGAAGGGGCTCTTTGGTGGTGTCCTTTCTGCTGGTCGGCCCCTTCATGCTGCCTTTGATGTGGCTCCACCCCGAGATGAGTAAAGAGAAAAAAGCGGTGTGGACGACGGTCATCGTCGCCGTGTCGGCCGTCCTTATCTGGATGACGGTCAAGTCGGTTATGCGGATAGCCGAGTACTATAAGATGCTCGGCCTTTGAGTTTTCCTGTCACGCGGACTCCCTTCCCTACGGCGCGATCGATTCTCCATCTGAGCGCGGGATGCTCGGAAGGATGGCTCCCGCTCTGTCCGCTTTCCTCCCGGCGACCCCCCTCTAAACGCGCGAATCTCCTCGACGGATGGGTCCGCTGACGGCATTTTGCTGACTATAAAAAAAGATGTTATTTTCCAAACGTTTTTATTGGTTCCATGTCAGGGAGTTGTCCTTGATTTGTCGGCGCATAGGGTGTATACATCTTGAGTAGGGGATTCGCCCCCTCCCTACATAAGTACCGAGACCAAGGAGGTAATCATGAAAAAAGGACACCTGATGATCGTGGCGGCAGGACTCATGACTTTCGGATTGGCCGCGACGGCCCACGCCCAAAGGGGCGGCTCCCCGGCCGGCGTCGGCGGCAAATCGCCTCTGAACGAGATGCAGGGACAGATCGACGGGCTCCAAGAGCAGATCGACACCATCGAATTGACGCCGGGCCCCCAAGGCGATGCCGGCCCAATGGGTCCGCAGGGCATTCAAGGCCCGCAAGGCGACACCGGCCCGCAGGGCATACAGGGCGTGAAGGGCGACACGGGTGACAAAGGCGACACGGGCGACCAGGGCATACAGGGTCAGAAAGGTGACACAGGCGCAACGGGAGCGACGGGACCTAAGGGTGACACAGGCGCAGCGGGAGCAACGGGACCCAAGGGTGACACAGGCGCAGCGGGAGCAACGGGACCCAAGGGTGACACAGGCGCAGCGGGAGCGACGGGACCCAAGGGTGACACAGGCGCAGCGGGAGCGACGGGACCCAAGGGTGACACAGGAGCAACGGGACCTAAGGGGGCCACCGGCGCGGCAGGAGCAACGGGACCCAAGGGTGACACAGGCGCAGCGGGAGCGACGGGGCCCAAGGGCGCCAAAGGCGACACGGGAGACGCCGGTGCCGACGGAGCGGACGGGGCCAACGGAGCGGACGGTGCCGACGGAGCGAACGGTGCCGACGGAACGAACGGTGCCGACGGAGCGCCGGGCGCCAAAGGTGACAGTTGTACCGTTATTTCTGATCCGGCAACCGGTCTGGTGGCGATCTCATGTGAGGATGGGTCCTATGCGGAAATCGTCCCACCCACAGCTCCTGCCACCGGTTTTCTATTGTGCGTCGATAACTGGTGCTTCCAGGAAGGTACTAAGCAACAGTATACCGCCTGCGAATCAGCTTCACCTGACGGTTTGACATGCAATAATCCAGAGGTCCGATACGGATCTGTTGAAGGTGGGATACCTGCCAAGAATGGCGGGAATAACTTAAATATATGGTGTCAGCAGCTTGGATTCGCCTCAAGTACCGGTGCTACCTACGGTGCTCGGTCGGTATCTGCACCCAACGGTCGATTGTTTGGTTGCACTGGTTGGGATGAATCCACCTGGCACTGGTGCGATTGGATGGATGGATGGTGGTATAATCAGTCTCTTGAACACCATATGGTCGGCGGGTACTTCACCGACCTCGAGATTACATCAATATCCTGTAGTAATTGACTTAGAAAGGTGATTGTCGTCAAAGGGAGCCCCTCCGGGCTCCCTTTTTTGGGGTCACTCCGGCTCCCCCAAGACGTCAAAGAGTGGCAAACGGCAGGAGGTCGGACGTGGTGGTTTCCGTCGGTGAGCAAAAAACGTCAAACGGGGGCAGCGAGGCGGGGCTTGCTCGGGATTTCTCCGCGCCGCGTTCCCGTCAGTAGGGAAAACGCACGCCGATGTTCCGCAGGACCGCTTTGAAGTGGCTCAGGATCTGCTCGCGGCGAAACGGCTTATGAAGGAACCCGCTGGCTCCGGACTCCAGGGCCGCCACCTCCCACTTCGCGTCCGCCATCGCGGTGGTGACGAGGATGGGGAGCTTCTCGAGCTTCAGGAACTGGCGGGCGCCCCTCAGGACCTGGTAGCCGTCCATGCCGGGGAGCTTGATGTCCAGGACCATCACGTCCACGCTGCGGGAGGCGAGCGTCTTCAGGGCGTCCGCTCCGTCGCCGCACTCCAGGACCTCCAACTCCAGAGGCTCGATCATATCCCGGATCATTTGACGGAGGAAAGGGTCGTCTTCCACCACGAGGGCCGTATGGTTGGGGCCTCTTTCCGGGGGCTTGAGCGCGTCCTCCTTGCCCAGGAGAGCCTCGTACTTCTCGATCTCCTCGGGGGTGAGCGGGAATTCTATAGGCCCTTTCGGCCGGATGGCCCGGGCTCCACCCGGGACCCCGACCCGGGCGCCCTTCTCTATGGTATGCGCCGAAGCGTCCTCGGCCGTTTCAGAGATTTGGCCCGAGTCCGAGGCTTCGTGATCCACGGGAGGTTCAGGGGCGCCGCCCGGCGGCGTCTCGGCTTCGCCCGTATTCCGGTCTTTCTCTTCCATAGGATCGTGCTCCCCCATACCAGGGAAGGATAACGGTTTATAGCCCGGAACGCCAGGGGACGGATCATAAATTATTGTAGGGCCTCGGCCTGGAGAAAGGCGATCGGGCCCGGAGCCGCCTTCCCGGCGGCGGGATTGCGGCCCACGATCCCCTCCCGCTTGTTGTTGTAGCGGTAGGTGAGGTTCAGGCGCCAGCCGAGGTACGCCGACGTCAAGCCCACCGTGAAGGCCATGCGGAGCGTGCGCAGGATGATGCGGTCGAGGCGGTAGTACTGGTCGTAGAGCCAGTCCGCGCCTTCCTGGAGCTGCTGAGGGGTCATGCGCTTGGGGCGGATGACCGGATGCCGGAAGTCGTAGTGGCTCCAGTCCCGGTCGATGATCCGGCCGGCCTTTTCGAAGTCCTCGTGGAGCTTCGTGCCGGGAAGCGGCGTCAGGATCGCGAGCTGCAGCGCGTCCAGCTTCGCCTCCTGGAGGAACCGGAGGTCGCGCTCGAAGACGGTGACGTCGTCGGAGTCCAGGCCGACGATCATGCCCGCCTGCACCGCGATCCCGGCCTCGTGGATGACGCGGATCTTCCCGCGGTACTCGCCGGGATCGTTGATGTCCTTGCGCACCGCGGCCAGGTTCTCCGCCGCCGTCGACTCGATGCCGATGAACAGGCCGCGGCAGCCGGCCGCGTGGGCCAAGGCCAGCAGCTCCGGGTCGTCGGCGATCTTCAGGGAGCACTGGCTCACCCAACGCTTGCGCATGGGGATCATGGCGCGGAAGAGCGCCTTGGCGTAGTCCGGATCGCCGATGATGTTGTCGTCCACGAACATGAAGCCCCGCGGGACGCCCGCCAGCTCGGCCAGGACCTTGTCCAGGGGCCGCGTGCGGTGCGTCCCCTTGAAGAAGGCCGAGATCGAGCAGAACCTGCACCCGTGGCGACAGCCCCTGCCCGTCTGGACCGCGTTGGTGGTCACGTAGTGGCGCCCGTTGCGCTCCAGCAGGTCCCGGCGCGGGACGGGGACCGTCGCGAGGTCCGGCGGATTATCGCTCCGGTAGACGCGGCGGAAACCGCCTCGCTCGATGTCGCGGACCACGCGCGGCCATACGCCCTCGGCCTCCCCCACGACCACGATGTCGAAATGCCTGGACGCCTCCTCCGGCAGGAGCGTCGGATGATAGCCGCCCGCCACCGTGAGCGTCCCCCGCCGTTGGAACTCCCGCGCGATCTCGTAGGCGCGCGGGGCGAGGCCGGCCATGAAGGTGACGCCCACCACGTCCGCGTCGCTTTCGAAATCCAGCGGCTCCACGTTCTCGTCGCATATCCGCACCTCGTGCTCCGGAGGAGTGAGCGCCGCCACCGTCGTCAGGCCGAGCACGCTGAACCTGAGCATCTTGCGCTCCGGCACCTCTCCGCCGGGAACGACGCGGTACCTCGCCATCGCGGGCAGAACGAGCAGGATCTTCATGGTCTCCCTCCCAGGGTCCGGAATCCACGCCTTCGCCCCAAGAGGATCAATTTTTGTGCCAACCTCATATAAGCTAGAATCCGCCAAGAAGGCCCATGCCCCGACTCTCGATCGGGCCCAAGATGGCCCTGCACGGCGGGCTCAAGCTGGCGCGCCTCCGGGAGATGCGCGAGGAGGACTTCGCCCGCATGAGCGCGAAGCTGGAGGCCGAGCCGCTCTTCAAGCGGCTTGTGGCCGCCGGCGCCGTCTCGCTTAAGCCCTTCCCTAAAGCGTTCTTCGCCACCCGCCGCTTCGCGGGGATGCGCCTGAGCGCCCCCCCGGAAGGGGCGGCTGAGCTCCTCGACGGGGACTCCGAGCTCGCGCGCCTGATGCGGCGCATCGGGCGCGAGCGCTTCGAGGAGTGCTTCCTTAAGGGCGAGCGATCCTCCGACGCGCACCGCGCCCGCTCATGCGGCATCTCCGAGGAGCAGGCCCGGACGCTGAGCGCGTTCCTCGACCGGATGTACGTCCGCGCCGAGTTCGAGGACCCTCCTCCCCCGGCCCCGGCCAGGCTCTACAGCACGGTGGCCGGGATCGCGGTGCAGGAAGGACGCCCGGAGCTGCGCTTCTTCACGCGGGAGGTCTGGAAGGGGCGCTACAGCCTCGACGAGACCCGCCTGGCGGCGCACCTAGCGAGCCTGCAGCCCGCGGACCGCGAGCGCGTCCGGCGCGCCGTAAAGCGCCTTGAGCTGCTCGACCGGCGCAAGACCACGCTCTACAAGACGCTGGAAGCCCTGCTGCGGGCCCAGGCGGAATACCTCAAGACTGGCGACGCCTCGCGCCTTCAGCCCGTCACCCAGCGGTCTCTGGCCGCCGCCGTCGGGGTCGGGCCGAGCGTGATCAACCGCCTTATCGGCAACAAGGCCGTCGAGCTGCCCTGGGGCCTGGAGGCGCCGATCAAGGCCCTGCTCCCCAGCGCCAAGAGGCTGGCGCTGGACAGGCTGGCGGCCCTGGCCGAGACCCGCCCGCAGCTGTCGGACGAACGCCTGCGGCGCGAGCTCGCGGACCGTTGGCAGATCCATCTCTCGCGGCGGTCGGTGGCCCAGTACCGCAAGGACCTGGGCCTCGGAGGGAGGGGCAGGCGGTGACGGCGCTGAGCTGGTCTATCGTGGTGGCGCTGGGCTCCGCGGCCCTCAACGGGGTGATCGGCGCCCTGGCCTGCGTCCGCTCCCGCGAGCAGGCCGTGTACCGCAGCCTCGCGCTCATGAGCCTGTCCTTCTCGCTCTGGAGTCTCGGCTACGTGTGGGCCTGGCCCGATTTCGCCGACCCCTTCTGGATGAAGATGATGTTCTCGCCTCTGGCCTGGCTGCCGGGGGCCTCGCTCGCCTTCGTCTGGAGCTTCACGGGCATGCCGGCCGCGCAGCGCTGGATGCGGACCGCTCCGCTCTACGCCGCCGGCCTGGCCGCGCTCGCCTTGATGTGGGCCGGACGGATCTCGCTGCAGCAGTACCGCGCGGCCTTCATCCTCGGCGGACTGCCCGTCTTCGCCGTGGCCCTGGCGCTCCTCACCATGCACTGGCGCCGCGCCGACGACGCGGCCGAGCGCAACCGCCGCGGCTACCTCGTGGCGGCCGCGTGGATCGCGGTCGTGGGGGGCTTCACGGACTTCCTGCCCGCGGTGGGCATCCCTTTCCTATCCTTGGCGAACGTCTCGCTGATGGCCTATTCCCTGATCGTCCTGACCGCCATCGAACGCCATCACCTCCTGGACCTGCGCGCGGCCGCCGGCCAGGCGCTCGCCCTGATCGCGATCGCCGGCCTATTGGCCTTGCTCCTGAGCTCGCTGGCCTGGCTCACCCGCGAGCTCGAGGGAAGGCTGTTTTTGAACTTCTTCATCCTGAGCCTGTTCCTCGTGGCCCTGCTGCCGCCCTTATGGGAGCGGCTCAACCGGGTATTCAACCGCATATCCTTCGCGCACCAGGCGCGGCACGAGCGCGCGATCGAGCAGCTGGAGCGCTCGCTCGAAGGCGCCGCCGATCTGGTCCCGATCGAGGAGGCCGCGCGGGCCGCGGTGCGCTCCGTCTGGGGCGCGCAGTCCGAGCTGCTATGGAACGCCTCCACGCTCCGCGGCATCCAGCCCGACAGGCGGATCCCCGCGGCTCTGCTCGAGCCGCTGGCGACCGACCCACAGGTCCACACAGTGCCCGGTCTCGAACGCGGGCTGAGCGGAAGCCTTCAACACCTGGGCCCCGCGAGCAAGGGCGAGCGGGGCGGGCGATCGCGCCGCCTGCTCGACGCGCTCGCGGGCGCGCATATGCGGGCGGTCGCGCCGGTCCTGCGCGAAGGGGAGCTTGTCGGCGCGCTCCTGCTCGGCGCGCCGAGCCGGGGCTTCTACGACCTTTCGGCCCTGCGCTGGCTCAGGCGCCTCGGCCAGGCGCTCGGGCGCGCGGTGCGCGGCGCGGAGATCGCCCAAAGCCTCCTTCACGCCGACCGCCTCAGGCAGATGGGCACGCTCGCCGCCGGCATAGCCCACGAGATCCGAAACCCCTTGAGCGCCATGCGCGGAGCGGTGGAACTCCTCGACCAGCCCGGTCCGGAAGAACGGCGCCAGGAATATCAGGATATCCTTAAAGAGGAGGTCCAGCGGCTGGACTCGATTCTCGCCGAGCTCCTGGACTACGCGTCGCCGAGCTCCGCCAAAGCCCGCTGCGAGTGGACGGCGGTCTGGGAGCGCGTCGTGAAGCTCATCGAGAAGGATATGCCGGGCAACGTGAGCCTGGAGACGCGGGGAGAGAAGACCGAGCTGGCCGTCTCGGGATCTCACCTGACGCAGATCCTCATCAACCTGGTGAAGAACGCCGTCCGCTCCGTCGCGTCGCAGGCCTCTCCCGAAGTCCGGGTCTCCCTTTCCACCCGGGGCTCCCAAGCCGTCCTCGAGGTCGTCGACAACGGCTCCGGGATCCCCGCCGACGTCCTTCCCCGCCTGTTCGTTCCCTTCGCCACCTCCAGCCCGGGCGGGACCGGCCTCGGCTTGGCCAGCGTCCGCCGCATCGCCGAGCTCTACGGCGGGCGCGCGACCGCCGAGAACCTGCCGCAGGGCGCCCGCTTCCTGGTCGAGCTTCCTCTCGCTTAATCCCCCCGCCTCCCCCTCCCGGCGACTTCCCTTTCCCGTATTGGCATAAAAATTGATCCACCCCTTGCGAGGGCTGCTGGAAGTCTTTGCCCGGGGAGAAGCGGATCATGAGCGAATCAGAGCGGGAGTTGCGCCGGCAGATCGAATCGCTGCGGTCCGAGTCCGAACGCCTCAAGATCGATAACCGCAAGCTGCGACAAGTGCTCGATGGAGAGAGGACCGGGTTTCCGCCCGAACCGCGCGCTCCCGAAGATCCGCCCTCCGCGGACACGCCGTCCGTGAAGACCGCGCCAGACGCCGAGCCTTCGGCGCCGGCGCCGGGACCCCTTCCGGCGCCGCAGACGCCTCCGCAAACGACCAGTTCCGCCGCCCCCCTCCCGCGATGTGAGGCGGTGGTACAGGACGCCGGCAGCCAATGTCCCGAACCCGTTCCAGCGCCGGAGCCGCGCCCGATGGGGCGCAAGAGGTATTTTTGTCCGGTCTGCCACTCGGAGAAGCCGAGCCCGGCCGGCTTGTGCGGACGGTGCGGATACGAAGAGCGCCAGACGCCGCGCCATGCGCGCAGCGCGCCGCGGGGAACGCGTCCCGCGCCGAGCCCGGCGGAGCCGATCGGGACCGCCACGCGGTCTTTACTCGATACCCTGACGGCCTGGTCCGGGTCCTGCCTGGACTCGCTGCGCGAGAAGGGCACCGAGCGTCTCGTAGGCGAGAAGCTGCTCAACTACATCGGCATGGTCCTCCTCGTCCTTGGCGGGGCCTTCTTCCTCAAGTACACCGCCGACATGATGGGGGCGCACGGCAAGGTGGCTGTCTCGATCCTGTCCGGGTTCTCCCTGATCGGCCTCGGGGAATACCTCAGGCGCGACCGCCGCTTCGAGCTCTTCAGCGTCCCGGTGATCGGCGGGGGCTGGATCCTCGTCTACTACGCGGTCTACGCGGCGCACTATATCGACGCCACCAGGATCATCTCCTTCCGGCCGCTCGAGTTCTTCCTGCTCTGCGCCACGGCCGGAGGCATGATCGCGCACAGCCTGCGCGTCCGCTCCCGGCTGCTGACCGCGTTCGCCTTCGGGGCCGCCTACTTCGTCTTCGCCGTCACCGACTTCGGGACGCAGACGCTCACGGTATGCGGCATCCTGGCCATTGCCGGCGCCTACCTGGTGAGGCCGCTCGGGCACCCGGAGCTGGCGGCCGTGAACCTGGCGGGCTTCTACCTCAACTATCTCCCGGTGTTCCGCGGCGTGCTGATGACTCACGTGGCCGGCCCGACGCCGGCCGCCGAGTTCTGGTATGGGCTGGCCGTGGTCACGCTCGTGCACGCCGTCTACGTCTGGAGGACGCCGGTGAAGGACGCTTCCGGCGCGCCCCGCAAGGAGCTCGACGCGGGGCTGTCCTTCTCCGCGATCCTCTACGCGGCGTTCGCCTACGCGCAGCTCAGCGTCTACGAGCCCGCGCACCCCGCGGCGGCCCTGCTCGGGCTGTCCGCGGTCCTAGGGGTGCTCTCCTCCCTGCGCGGCGAGAGCCAAGAGCGGACGGCGCTTTCCTCCGTGCAGGGGCTGCTGGCCGCGACCATCACGGCGCTGGCCCTGCTGCGGCTGGGAACGCTCTACGAGCAGTTCTGGGGCTTCGCTCTGGCCGCGAGCGTCTTCGGCAGCGCCGGCCTATGGCTGCGGCGAGAGTCCTTTGAAAAGTACGGACTGGCCATGGCCGCCGCCGCGGCCCTCCTATACCTGGCCCATCTGCCCGCCATCGAGGGAGTGAAGCTGCCGGTGGGCGCCGCGCTCGCGTACCTCGGCTTCGCCGGATACGCCCTCGCGGCCGCCGGCCGACGCGCGGGAAGGACGTCCACATGGGTGAGCGGGTGTTGGCTCTACAGCGGGCTCTTCTTCCTGCTTCTGGCCCTGTGGACCTGGCTCGAGCCCCCGGCCTTCGCGGTGGCGGCGATCATGCTCGCGGTAGGGATCGAATACGCGGCAGCGTCGCTGAGGAGTCCCGTCCTCTTCCAGCAGGCCCTGCTGGTCGAGCTTTTCGTCGGATGCTACAGCTTCGTAATAGACTACGGCCTGAACCTCCCGGTGGCCGGGGCCGTGACGTCGCGCGGCCTCGTTGCCGGGTCGCTGACCGCCTCCTACGCTTTCCTGATCTTCGGGATGAAAACCCCGGAAGGGTCCTTCCTCGGTTTCGCGTACCGCGAGTGGCGGCGGGCGCTCGTGGCGCTGATGCTGGCCGTGGCGTCCTTCGGCGTGTACCACGAGTTCGGTCCGCGCATGCGCCTGCCCATCTGGGGGATCTCCGCGCTCCTGCTGCTGGCCTTGGGCCGCCGGCGCGGCCGATTCGGCGAAGACCTGCGCGCCCACGGTTATCTATTGACGTTGGGAACGGCCGCGGAGGGGATCCTCTCCTATCTCGTCTATCCGGCCTCCCTGCTGAGACCCATCGGACCGCGCGAGACCGCCATCTTCGCGGGAAGCTCGCTTCTGCTGCTCTGGCCTCTGCTTTGGCCGGCCTGGGGCGAGACCGACGCTGAGCGGACCGAGGAGTCGGCCGCCGCCCACCTGTTCTCGATCCTGAGCGCCACGCTCCTCACGCTCTTCATCGCCAAGGAGTCGGTCGGCACGCACATCACGCTGCGCTGGACTCTGGTCGGCGTGTCGTACCTCATAAGCGGCCTGCTGCTGCGCCGGCAGGCGCTGCGTCTCCCGGGGTTGGCGCTGCTGGGCCTGTGCGTGATGAAGGCGCTTTTCATGGACCTCACGGGACTGGCCCTGCCGTATCGGGTGCTCAGCTACACGGTCCTCGGCGGGCTGCTCGTGGTCTCGTCCTACATCTACGTTCGGATCACGCAGTGGGAGGACGCCGATGCCGCGTAGCTCCGGGCTGGTCCTCATGTCTTTGCTGCTGTGCGCCGTCGTCCTCGCTGCCAAGCGCGCGGCGCCTAGCCGGGAGAGCCTGCTCCCGTTGCTCCGGACCGGCCAGGAGCACGGCAGGCAGGTGGAGAGGCTGGCGGCCAAGGGCCTGCGCCTCGGCCCTGACCAGGAGCGGCGCCTGGGCCGGCGGATCGCGGACCGCTTCGAGGCGATGGCCGGGCCGGACCCCGAGATCGAGCGCCTCGGCCGGCGCCTCGAGCGGACCGGCCTGGCCAAGCGCTTCGCCGGACGCTACGTGTACCGGGTGGCGCCGGGCGCCAGCTGCGCCTTCGCGGCCCCGGGCGGGTTCATCTTCGTGACGCGGGGGCTCTTGGTGGAGCTCGAAGGCGACCGGGACCGGATCGCCTTCGTGCTCGCGCACGAGATCGGACACGCGGAGCTCGGGCACACGGCCGATCGGGTCCGGTATAAGGCTTGGCTCAAGAGATGGGGCGTGCCGGGAGGCGGCCTCGCGCAGGGACTGCGCGAGCTGGCCGCGCTCGCCTACAGCCCCGGTCAGGAGCTCGAAGCCGACGCCTTCGCGCTGGGCATGCTGCGCGCGGCGGACTTCCGGCTCGCGGCCTCGGTGGAGGCGCTCGAACGGATCCATCCAGACGGAAGAAGCGAGGGCGGATGGCGCCGGCTGCCGCCCGAGCTTCTGGCCGAGGCCTTGGGCGACTATTTCCGCACGCATCCGGGACGCCGCGAGCGTCTCGAACGCCTGCGCGCCGCCTGCATCGCGGCCGGGGCAGGTCTCCAGGATGAGAAACGCTTCTTCACGGGAGGGTGAACGTTATGACATCGAACTTGCGCGCCCGGAGGTTCGTCCCTTGGTGCCTGGCGGTGGTCTCGGGCTTGATGCTCGCGGCCTCGTTCGAGCCGGTCGGCCTCGGGCCGCTGGCGTGGTTCGCGCTCGTGCCCCTGCTGTGGGCCGTCTCCTCCGCCGAGGATGCCAAGGCCGCCGCGAACCTGGGAGCCGTGGCCGGCCTGGTCTTCTACGCCTTCTCTCTGGTCTGGCTCGTGAAGATCTTCGGCGCGGCGGCTCCGGCCTTCTGGTGCCTGTTCGCGCTTTCGCTCGCCCTGTACGCGGCGCTGCTCAAGCGGCTCGAGTCCGCCGCGGGCGCCGGAGCGCTCTGGGTCTTGCTGGCCGGGGTCGTCTGGACGGGGATCGAGTACTTCCGCTCCGAGCTCTGGTGGCTCGAATGCTCATGGCTGGCGCTCGGCTACAGCCAGATCGCGAACCTTCCCGTCCTGCAGTCAATCAGCGTATGGGGGCTCTACGGGCTCTCCGGCTTGATCGCGGCGGCCAACGCGGCCGCGATGCTGCTTTTGAAGGGCAAGAGGACTCCCGCCTACGTCATGATCGGCGTTCTGAGCGTGACGTTCATCCTGGGCCGGCAGCGCATCAGGGAGCTTCCTGTGGAGCGCGGCCCGGAGCTTTCAGTGGCCTTGGTGCAGGATGAGAGCTTCGACGCGGGCGGGCTCGCTGCGCTCAGCCTGCGGCCGGGCGCGCGGGAGGCCGACCTGCTGGTCTGGCCCGAGTACGCGTTCGCGGTGCGCCCGGGGCGCGAAGAGCGCTACCGGAAGATGCTCGCCGACAAGCTGCGTGACTCCCGCTCGGTGGCCGTGATCGGAGCCGCGGCGTTCCCCGAGGCCAAAGGGGACCGGATGCGCAACTATTCCTGGGTGCTGGCTCCGGGAGGCGCTTCTCTGGGGAGCTACGACAAGCTCCATCCCGTCCCGTACGTGGAGCACAACCTCCCGGCGAACCCCGATCCGCGCCCGGTAGACACTCCCTTGGGGCGGCTGGGCCTGCAGATCTGCTACGACCTGGACTTCGAGGACGGCGTGCGGGCGATGGTCCGGCAGGGAGCCCAGCTCCTGGTCGTCACCAACCTCGACCCCATGGAGTGGGGGGCCTGGGAGCACGCCCAGCATTCGGCCATGTCGCCGGCGCGAGCCGTGGAGTCCGGGCTCTGGATCGCGCGGGCGGCCTCCTCCGGGGTCTCGCAGATCATCGACCCGCTCGGCCGCGTACGGGGCTCGCTGCCCGCGGGAGAGAGCGGCGTCCTCCTGGGGAAGGTGCGCCTGGCCCGGGCCGGCACGCCCTACACGGCGTGGGGCTGGCTGATCGCGCCGCTTTGCCTGGCCTTGACGATGTTGTTGGGGCTCCCGGTCTTGCTGCGAAGGACCGGAGAACTGCTCCGCAGGTCTCCGACCGTACGGGAGCTTATTGCAGAGCCTCTTCCGGGAGGTCCCGCGCGCGGATCACATCGCCCTCCAAGAGGACCATGATCCGCTCGAGAAGGTTCTCGAGCTGGCGCACGTTGCCCGCCCAGGGAGCTCCGGACAGAGCCTTCATGGCCGCGGGCTCGATCTCCGGCCGGGGGCGCCCGCCCTTCTTGGCCAGGCGCTCCAGGAAGAAGCCCACGAGCTCGGGGATGTCCTCGCGGCGGTCTCTCAGCGGGGGCAGGTCGATGGGCACGACGTTCAGGCGGTAGTAGAGGTCCTCCCGGAAGCGCTTCTCGGCCGCCGCCTTCTTCAGGTCCACGTTCGTCGCGGCCACCACGCGGACGTCCACGCGCATGGTCCCGGTGCCGCCGACCCGGTCGAACTCCCCGTTCTGCAATACGCGCAGGAGCTTGACCTGCATGGCCGGGGCCATCTCTCCGACCTCGTCGAGGAACAAGGTCCCCCCGTCGGCGAGCTCGAACCTGCCCGGCTTCTCCCGCACGGCGCCGGTGAACGCGCCCTTCTCGTGGCCGAAGAGCTCCGCCTCGAGCAGGTCCGCCGGGATCGCTCCGCAGTGGACCTTGATGAAGGGCTTGTCCTTGCGCGGGCTCGCCGCGTGCAGGGCGGCCGCCACGAGCTCCTTGCCGGTCCCGGTCTCGCCCAGGATGAGCACGATCGCGTCGGAAGGGCCGGCCTTACGGATGAGCGTGTACACCCGCTCCATCGCGGGGCTCGTGCCGATGAGCGGATGCGGGCCCGCGGCCGGCTCCATGACCCACTCGCGCTCCTCGCGCGAGGCGTAGGCCAAAGCCTTCTTCACCGTCCGCTTGAGCTCCGAGAAATCGAGCGGCTTGGCCAGGAAGTCGAACGCCCCGAACTTGATCGCCTCCACGGCGTCCGGTATGGTGCCGTAGGCGGTCATCAGGATGACCGGCACGCCGGGGCGGGAGGCGCGGATATCCTTGAGGACGCTCATCCCGTCGGCGCCGGGCAGCTTGAGGTCGGTGAGCACCAAAGAAGGCCCCAGACTCATGGCCTTGCGCGCCTCCCCGGCGTCCTTGGCCAAGGCGACGCGCCACTTCTCGGACTCAAGGACGCCCTTGAGGACCTTCCGGTGGTTGGCCTGGTCCTCGACGACGAGGATCAACGCGGATTCTTCGGACGCCATTTGGTCGCGCTAGTCTATCAAAATAATCCCGACGGCAGGCGCCGCCCCGCTCATCTCGCCGCGATCCAGGCCTCCTCCCAGGGCTTGCAGTACTCCCCGCAAGGATACAAGACCGGATAGTCCGGGGACCTCAGCCGGTCGGCCCGCGCGAGGGACTTCCGGTACCGCGCGGCCTCGGACCGCTCGCCCTCGCTGGCATGGAGAGCGGCCAGCCGGGCGAGGGCGAACCGGTTGTAGGGATTGATCTCCAAGACCTCCTTCAGGCGCGAGACCGCCGCGTCGCGGCGGCCGGCCCGCATGAGCAGGTCCGCGAGGTTGAGCCGGGCCGACGTGCTCGTCGGATAGAGCTCCAGGGACTTGGCGAGGAGCCTCTCCGCCTCGTCGTAGTCCCCCTCGAGGTAGCGGACCCGGGCCTGGTTCGTGTAATAGGCGTAGTTGGGACGCTTGTGGGCAAGGTCCAGGAGCACCTCCATCCTCTGCTCGTAGTCCATCTCTCTTCTTCTGAGCGCGACGTCCCCGGCGGCCCGATGCGCGCCGGCGGAGCCGGGGGAGGAGCTCAAAACCTCCTTGAGCGCGGACTCAGCCTCATCCACGAAATCGAGCTCGAGATAGCGGCGGGCCAGGGCGAGGCCCTTCTCCTCATGGCCGGCCGAGCCCTTGGCCTGGCGCCCGAACTCCGCCGCCCGCTTCCCCAGATCATCCAGGTCCTTGGGCCCGATCGGCGTCGAGGACTCCTCCCGGCAGCCGTAGGCCACGTTCCCGTCCGCCGGGCTGATCGCGAAGGCCTCGGCGAGCGCCGCGGGGTCGCGGTAGGAGAAGTACCTCCGCATGGCCCGGGCCACGACCTGCAGGTCGGCGATCCTGCGCCTGTCCCGGTCCGAGGCGTTCTTCAACAGCGGCAGGACGCTGGACTGATACTGGTCGAACCCGAAATGGAACTCCTTGATCCTCCTGGCGGAGAGCAGCTGGTTGTACGGCAGATCGTCGGTGTTGACCCGCCTCTCGTCTCCGACGAACTCCGCGATCGCCTCGGCGTCCATCAGGAAGAAGCCGGCGAACGAGGCGGCGTCGTCGAGCTCGTACTCCGGCAGCCGCAGGGAGGGAGGCACCCCGTCCAAGAGCCGCTGGAGGCGCTTCAGGTCGAGCTCGAGCGGGCCGGGCGTGGCCAGCAGAAAGGACTGCCCCGAGCCGTAGATGTTCCAGAACGTCGCGCTGGGGAACGCCGCCGAGAAGGTCCCGAGCAGGATCCGGCACATCTCCTCGGGGAGGTCCAAAGGAAGCCACTGGGCGAACACGCCGTCATCGCTCAGGCGCTCCTTGACGAGCTCGTAGAACTCCCGGGTATAGAGGATCCAGCTGTCGTAGGCCAGCGGGTGCGTGGCGTCGGCGATGATGAGCGGGTACTTCTTGCGGCCGGCCAAGAGGAAGTTCCTTCCGTCCTGCGCGATGAACCGGAGCTCGGGGCGCCGATAGGCGTCGCCGTTGACCTCCTTGAAGAGATCGCTGACTCCCTCGACATCCGGGTTGATGTCCACGACCTCGAGCGAGGAGACCAGCCCCGAAAGCACCGTGGCGCCCGCGGAGATCCCGGCCCCGAAGGAGATCATCAAGGCCTCCTTCGGCGACTCGTCGGCGTGGATCATCGCCGGCAGCAACCCGAGGACCTTGAACCCCTGGACGTGGAAGAACCGCGTGGACGCCTCCTCGATCCCGTTGAGGAACAGGTCGCGGACCTTCATGAAGTCCAGTACCGTGACCGTCGCCGCTCTCCCCTCGCGGTGCAGGCGCACGAGCCCCCCCACGCCCGCCGTCAGCCTGTCGACGTAGAGGCGCTCCATCCCGCGGGGGAACTTCGCGAAATAGAAGCCGAAGAACAGCGCGGCCGCGAGCGTCGAGGCCCGCCGCATCAGGGGCCTTTGGAGCCGCCAACCCGCGATGACGCCGAGCGCCACGAGGACCAGCGCGAAGGCCGACAAGGTCCCTTGGGTCCCGAGCGCGGGGACCAGGCACCAGTTCGCGAGCCCGCCGCCCAGCATCCCCCCGATCGTGTTCAAGGCGTAGAGCCGGCCGGCGTTGGCCGCCGTGTCGGGCCGCCGCTCGGTCTGGAACAGCCGTATGGCCAGGGGCAGCAGGCCGCCCATCAGGAAGGTGGGCAGCAGGATGGCGGCGGCCACGAGAATATCCTGGCCCGCCATCACCCAGGAGAGCTCGCTCCGGGCCAAGGCCAGCATGAACGGCGGCGGCAGCACGACGGCGGCCCCCGCCAGCGCCAGCGTCGCGGAGAAGACATGCTTGAGATGGCGGCCGAACCTCTGTATCCACGTCCACGCGAGCGCGCTCGTCCCGGTCCCGAGCAGGAACGCCGTCAGGACCAGGGAGAAGACCACCAGGCCGTTGCCGAAGAACAGGATCGCGAGCCGGGTCAGCAGCACCTGGTAAGCCAAGGAAACGAAACCGACCGCGAAGGTCGCGACGCCCACCAGGCCGAGGAACGGCCCGCCGGGATCCGGAGACGCGGCCGATCCGAACGACGGCCGCGCGGAGGGCGCCGCCGGCGGAGCGGGCCGGGCCTCGGAAGGCGCCCGGGTCAGGCAGGCAGCCCCACCCGCCGCGAAGAGGTTCAGGCAGCAGGCCCACATCAGGGCCACGCGGATACCCAAGGCCGGCAGCAGAAGATAGCCCGCCCCGAGACACCCGGCCGCCGCCCCCAGCGTGTTGACTCCGTAGAGATAGCCCGTCCGGGAGGCCCGCCTTTCGGCCGTTCCCGAAGCCGCGCCGGCCACGATCGCCGGGAAGGTGGCCCCCATCAGGATCGCCGGAACGAACAAGAAGCCGAAGACCAAGGCGAAGCGGACGAAAGAGACGACCGCGGAGCCTCCGAGGGCGGGGGCCAGCGCCGCGAAGACCCCGTTCATCAGCTTGAAGAGAAAGGGCGAACCCAGGGCGTAGACGCCGATGCAGGCCTCGAGGACGGCGTAGGCCCAGAGCGACGTCCTCTTCCCGCCGAAGGCCCGCCCGCCCAGGTAGCTTCCCAGGCCCAGGCCCCCCATGAAGGCCATGACGATCATGCCGGTCGAGGACACCGTGTTGCCCACGACGAGCACCAGCATCCGGTTGAAGGCCACCTCGCTGATCAAAGAGGCGCACCCGGAGAAAAAGAAGATCAGATAGAGAAGCGGCGATCGCGGGAGGGCCCGGCTCATTTCTTTCGCGTCATGTCCTTCGGCGTCAGAGGATGCGATGGCGCCCGGGGTCCGTCAAGCACGCGTCCGCGTCGCTCAGGCCCTGGTAGAAGCTCCGGCGGCATTCCTTCCTATTGAAGGTGAACACGCCGATGTCGAGCGGCTCGGAGGGCGCGAACTCGAAGGCGCGCAGGTCCCGCGCCTGGGCGAGGTCCCGGAAGAGCGCCAGCGAGTTGTCCACCTGGGCCCGCATCATCTGCTCGACGAGCGCCGACATGTAGCGGACCAGAGTGAAAGGCGGGCGGCGGGGCCTTCGCAGGTCCAATACGCTCACGAAGAGGAAATCGCGGACTCCCCGCTCTACGAGCGGCTTGAGGAAGGTGAAGGATGTCACATGGCCGTCCACCAGGGACCGGGGGGGGAATCCGTTCGACGGCGGCATCTCCTTCGGCGGGAAAAGGAACGGGACCGCGATCGAGCCCTGGACATAGTCCAGCATGGGCGCGTCCCAGGGGCCCTTCGGGTCCGGCGAGTACTCCGCCTGGATGGTCCCTCCGTTGCGGATATCGACGGACACCACGTAGAACCAGCACCGCCGGCGCCGCCGGCAGCGCTCCTCGTCTATGAGCGTCTTCAGGAAATCGCCCACGACGGAAAGCGAGAGCAGGCTCGGGGGCCGAAGCCGGGGCGAGAGGCGCATGAAGACGCCCCGGGGGATGTCGCACCAGACCGTCTTCAGGACCTCGGTGTCGTCCTGCAGATAGGCGGCCCCGTTGATGCTTCCGGCGCTGATGCCGACCACCGAATGGAACGGAACGCCGTGCGTCTTCTCGAGAGAGTAAAGGAAGCCGCCCTGCCAGCTGCCCATAGCCGCCCCGCCGGTCAGGATCAATGCGGTCGGACGGCTCCCCAGCGGCGCCTCCTCCAGGGTGGGCCCCGAAAAGGTCTTGCTATGGGTCTCCATGGATTGAAAGCATAGCAGTTTGGGGAGTCCGTCTGTCAGCCCCCGGGGAGGGTCCGGGGACCGGCCGACCCCCGCCGGCCCTTTCGGGAGGACCGGCGAAGAAGCGCCGCGATGACGACCGCCGCCCCCGCCGCCGCGCCAAGAAGGGCGGCGGCGAGCACGGCGCTCCGGCCGCGGTCCGCCCGCTTGGAGGCGTCGTCGAACCCGGGTCCGCCGGAAGGCGCGGGCGGCCGGAACGGGCGGCGCGCCCCGGGAGTTGAAGACGCCCGCCTAGAGGACCGCACGGACGGTACCGCGGCGGCGCGCCGAATGTCCCGGAGCTCGGGCCCCGCGTCTCCAAGCTCCTCGCGTGCGTGGGCCCGGATGGCCTGCGCGGCCGTATCGTGGGGATCCAGCTCGAGGGCGCGGGCGACGCTCTCGGCCGCTTCCCGAAGCTTCCCTTGGCGCAACTGGGCCCAGGCAAGGGTCCGGTAGGCGGCGGGCCTCTCGCGGTCGAGACTCACGGCCGCGCGCGCCGCGGCCTCCGCCTCGGCGTAACGGCCCATCCGGCTGAGCACCGCGGCCCGCAGATGGTGGACGCCCGGATCCGCGGGCTCCACGGCCGCCAGACGGTCGGCGTCGCGCAGAGCGGCCTCGAGGTCCCCCGAGCGCAGCCCGCGGTTGACGGAGCGGATCAAGGCCAAGGCCGGTCCCCTCCTGTCCCGGCCGGCCTTGAAGATCATCGGGAAGTCGGAGGGCCCCGGCTCCTTGACGAAGTACGCCGGATAGGGGATCTCCGGCTCGCGCGCGGGCGGCGGCAAGAGGCCGCTCTCCGGGGGCATGGGGCCTCCCCTGCCGCCGACGGGAGGCGCGCTCGGAAGCGTGAACGGCGCGGTCGCGGGAGCCCGGAGCGGAGGGTCTCGAGGCGGGGCGGAGGACCTCGCCCCGGACGAGCGCGGGTTCGCGTAGCCGGCGGGCCTGTTGTAGATGATCTCCCCCGAGCCGCCCCCCGCCTCCTGCGGCGTCGCCCGCGCCGGGACCTCCGGAGCCGCCGGCGGCCGTGGCCGGCCCGGAGATCCGCCCTCTCCGACCCAGCTGCGCTGATGAACGCGCGGGTCGACCTCTGCACCCGGGCCGACGCTCGGGACCCGGAACCGGTAGCTATCCCGCGACTTCCGCTCGCCTCCGGACTCCACCCTGGTCTCCTCCTCCCAAACGGCGTCTCCGGGCCGCATGCGCGCCCGCGCGGACGAGAGAGCGGCCTCGGCTTCGCTCAGCGACCCCTGAGCCCGCTCCAGCTCGCGCCGGGCGTTGAGACGCTCGTACACGCTCGACGCCCGGCTGACGCGGTCCTCGCAGCGCTGGATCTCATCGAGGGCCGCGCGGATGTCCTCCTTGGCCCGGCGATACTCCGCCTCCAAGCCGCCGCCGTCCTCCCGGCTCAGGCCGGCGCCGGACGTCCCATCGTATGACGGACCGTCCAGCGAAACGGCCTTCTGCTTGCTCGGCAGGTCGGAAGCCGCGGCCTGTCCGGCGGCCAGAAGGACCCCCAGCGCCCACCCGATCGCGCGCATACGATAAGGGTAAAGCCCCCCGGCCGGCCAGTCAAGGGCAATCCCGCTCCGATGGCGGATGCCGCCCCCCGTCGGCCGGGCGAAGCCGCGGGCTCCTTGACAAGTCAAGAGCCCCCTGTTACACTTCGATGGGAAGCGGAAAATACTCTTTCGACCCATCGGATCAGGAGGACCCCTATGACCCGCCGATCCTGGACCCCAGCGGCGTTCGCCGCGGCCCTCGCTTTATCTTTGCTCCTGCCGCCCTCGTTGCGGGCGGCCGACGCCGGCAAGAGCCCCTGCCCTCCCCCGGAGGGAGAGATCCCCATCGAGAGCCCTTTCGCGGGCTTCAACCTCACTCCCGTGGACAAGGCCTCCTTGGCCGAGGCCAACATCGAGGTCGGACGCGGCGGGACGTGCCTGTCCGTCATCTACATCGCCGGAGGCAGCGCGTCCAGCATGTGCCAAAGGAAGCACATCCGGGCGGCTTTCGAGGCGATCTGCGCCGGCCGCGAGAGGCACCGCGAGGAGCAGGCGGAGGAGCTCGAGGACGAGGGCAAGCGCCTCATCTCCAACCTCAAGCATCGGCGGCTCGACGAGAGCCTCATCGACCGCTACGAGGCCTTCGTGGAGAACGGCCCCCCCGAGGGGCTCAAGGGGGAGGTGGACGAAGCCTTCGAGGGGGCGCTCATCACGCACATGGGGCGGCGCAAGTTCCGCGGCGAGGACGAGGAAGGCGAGCCCGATCCGCTTCAGACGCGGGCCCAGGGGCTCTGGATCCAGCAGCAGGACCAGGATTGCATCGGGAACGAGGAGTGCTTCGGGCAGATGACCGGCCGCATGGACGCCTTGGTCGAGGAGAACGCCAAGACCCTCAGGATGCAGGCCGCGAGCGAGGAGCGCCAGAGGAAATGGGAGCGGGAGCAGGCCAAGATCCAGGAGCTCCAGGAGGCTAAGGATGAGGCCCGGCGGGAGCACGAGAAGCGCTGCTCGGGGCTGCGCAGCGAATACAAAGACTGGGACTGCGCGAATGTGAAGGGCAAGATGAGCTCGATCGGCGCCATGTGCCGGGGGATCGAGAAGCGTCTGGAGGAGAACGGCTGCGACTGATCCGCTCCTTCATCCCGTCCGGAGAAAAGACCCCGGTCCTCCGGGGTCTTTTCTGCTCGTCAAACGTCCGGCCCTCCCGTCAGCGACTCTCCTCGACGTATACGGGGGAGCGACCCACCCGGCATCGAATCGTGTCCCCGCCATCGGGGGCTATCGCGTTGCCGAGGACGTCCCCGCAGACCGCTCTTTCGGATGGGACCGGCAGCTCCAGCGGTCTTTCCCCCTTCTCGGACCACGCTATATACACCGCCGAGGCTTTCTTCTTGAACTTATAGGCCCGCAATCCTTCTCCCGCGAACACGCTTTCCGCCTCATAGCTGCCCATCAGCCTGGACGCCAATTCCCCATGAGCCTGGTAGGCCGGCTGGATCCCGAAATCCGCGTCCAACAGTCCGAAGTCCAGGTCTTTCGGATATCCTAATTCGCGTCCGCATTTTCTTAGGTTATGCCAGAAGATCCTCTCCACGCCTTCGGTGAAGAGTATGGCGTAGCTCTGGACCAGAAAAGCGGCCTTGTATTTCTCCTCCCAGTCATGGTCGCGGGTGGGGTAATAACCCCCCGTGGTGGAGATCTCGGTGACCCACAAGGGCTTCTTGGCGCCGGACCGCTCCAGCAGGCGCATGATCCCGGTCGCCGATCGCCGGACTTTTTTCAGGTCCCTCACATAGACGTGGATATTCATGATGTCGAAGAAGTCGGCCGCTCCCAGCTCCAACAACTTCCTGAAATACCTCACCTTCAAGGGCTTGGCCAGCCCGCCCACCACGATCTTGGAATGGGGGTCGCCTCTCTTCGCGCCCCGATGCATCCTCTTCAGGACTTCGAGATACTCCGAAGGCGATGGATCGCCCCTCCAGAAGAAAGGGTAGTCCGGCTCGTTCCACGCCTCATAGTAGGTGATCTTGTCCCGATACCTGGAGGCCACCCTGAAGGACAGCTCTTCGATGTCCCGGACATCTTTTGCCGGGAAATGGCTCACCGGGACCCTCCGGCCTCTTATCTTTTCGACGCGGGCGTCGGCGTTCCATGAGGAGGAGATGGGGAAAGTGAAGAGGATCTCGATGCCGCTCTTATGCAATAGATCGATAATCTTATCCAGCGGCTCCCACCGGTATTCCCCTTTCCTGGGCTCGATGATGTTCCAGCAGTCCGCGTTGAACCGCGCTATGCCGATCCCTATCCTTTTCGCGTGCTCGATCTCTCTGTGCCACAGCTCCAGCGGCGTGTTAAGCCCCAGGCCCCCTCCCATATAGGTCCCGAACGAACCTCGCGTGATCTCGACAGGCGTCTTGATCCTCGGGGGCGCCTCTTGCCGCCCGCACCCGGGAGACGCGATCGCGAGGAACGCGATCAGGCCGGAAATCACATGGGAGTGTCGCATGTCGAGGCTCCATCCCGGCGCGGGGATGCCGCGGCTCGGGCCCGCCCGGGACGACGCGCGCGAAGCCGCCTTTATCGAGGACGCTCGGCGGCCTCCCCGCCTTCCACGGCGACGGGCCCGGCCACGTGGAGCGTCCGCGTGGGGAAGGCGAAGTCGAGCCCCATCTCGTGGACCTCGCGCACGATGTTCAGCATGAACTTCTGCTTGGCCTCCAGGAAGTCCGCCCACCGCGTGCTCTTCGTGAAGCAGTAGATGAACACGTCGAACGACGACGGCCCGAACGCGTCGAAGTTGACGAGGAAGAAGTCGTCGCGGATGTTCTCGTCATCGCGGATGAGCCGCCGGATCCGCTCGATGATCTTCTCCATCTGCTCGGCCGTCGTGCCGTAGGTCAGGCCGATCGTGAACTTGATCCGGCGCTTCTTCATCCGCTGCCAGTTATTGATGACGGAGGTCGTGAACTTGGAGTTCGGGACCGTCATCAGGCTGTTGGCGAAGGTGCGCACGCGGGTCGTGCGCAGGCCGATCTCCTCGACCGTGCCCTCGCATCCGTCCATCTCGATCCAGTCCCCGACGCTGAACGGCCGGTCGATGAAGACGACGATCGAGCCGAAGAGGTTGCTGAGGCTATCCTTGGCCGCCAGGGCCACGGCCGCGCCGCCGAGCCCGAAGCCGGCCAGCAGCCCCCCGACCGAGTAGCCCATGTTCTGCAGGACCAGGATGCCGCCGATCAGGATCAGGAATACCTTGCCCGACTTGCGGATGATGGGGACGAGCTGGTCGTCGAGGCCGGAGGGCGTCTTCTTGGCGAGCTCCGTCCACTCGGCGCAGATCCCGTCGATCAGCCGGACCGCCACCCAAACGACGAATAGGACGCTGAGCGAACGGAAGGCCGCGTGCAGGAAATGCCGGATATTGACCGGCTCCGTCGGGACCGGGAGGCTGTGCACGGCCAGATAGAGGCCGATGACGACGAACGCCAGGGGCAGGGGCTTGCGGAGCACGTCGATCAGGATGTCGTCGTACCGGAACGCGGTCTTGCGGGCCGCCTTTCGCAGGCGGTCGAGGACCCTGTCCGACATCCGCCGCAGGAGGAACCCGGCGAAAATGAACAGCAGGGCCATCAGGTACTGGTACAGGAAGATCCCGAAAAAAGATATCCGGAAATAGGATAGGGCCGTATCCTCTATCAATCGTATGGTTCCCATACCGGCCAGTGTACCTCATTCGGCCGAGCGCCGACAACTTGCCGGCGGCACTTGCCGGCGGCCCCCCCGCGGGGGGCTGCCTACGTCGGGGGGCAATGCCGGCGGCCCCCCCGCGGGGGGCTGCCTACGTCGGGGGGCAATGCCGGCGGCCCCCCCACGGGGGGCTGCCCACGTCGGGGGGCGATGTCGGTGTCGGCGGCCCCCCCACGGGGGTCTGCCCACGTCGGGGGGCGATGTC
>JBDREN010000123.1:0-23351 GCA_043819795.1 Elusimicrobiota bacterium | reverse complement strand
CGAGCCGGACCGACTAGCCCCGTCTACTACGGTGCCGTGCATGACTTTTGGGTCAAATCCGGGAGGCGGCCGGCGAATACTTCCCAAAAGTCCAGCACGGCACCGTAACCCGATGCCGGCCCTCGGCTACGCGGGGGCCTACGCCTTCGCGAACATCATCTTGACGATCGCCGGCCAGGTGATCGTGGCCGTCGGGTAGGGCCTGGCCGGCCGGCGCTCCCGGCGGGGGGTCACCTCATCCGTCGGCGCAGGTGGTTGAGGAGGTCGATCTGCGTGATCAGGCCCAGGAAATCGGAGCCCTCGAACACGATGGCCACAAGCCCCCTGTCGAAGATCCTCAAGAGGGACTCGACCGGATCGCCCGCCTGGATGGTCTCCAGCTTGGAGGTCATCGCGCTTTTGACCGGGGCCTTGAACCGGCCCTCGTCTTTGAAGACGGCCATCAGGATGTCGCCCTCGTCCACGATGCCCACGACCTTGCCGTCCTCGATCACCGGGAGCTGCGAGATGTCGTAGAGCTTCATCCTGCCGTAGGCCGCCAGCAGGGTATCGCCGGGACCGATGAAGACGGTGGCCCTTTCCCGGTGCCGGCGCGACAGGATGTCCCTAAGGTCTCCGGACTTCGCGCGCTCGGCGAAACCCTGGTCGGCCATCCAGTAGTCGTTGTACATCTTGGAGAGGTACTTGTTGCCGCTGTCGCAGACGAAGGTGACGACCCGCTTGGGCGCGCTCTGCTCGCGGCAATAGCGCAGCGCCGCCGCGAGCAGCGTTCCGGACGACGACCCGGCCAGGACGCCCTCTTTGCGCAGCAGCTCGCGCGCGACGGCGAAGCTCTCCGCGTCCCCGATGGAGTACGCGCGCTTGACGCGCGACAGGTCCGCGATCGGGGGCATGAAGTCCTCACCGATACCTTCCACCAGCCAGGAGCCCGCCTCGGAGCCGAGTTTCCCGGTATTGACGTAGTCGGCGAGGACCGACCCCTCCGGGTCGGCCAGGACCATCTCGACGCGCGGGTCGGCGCCGGCGAAGAACCGGCTCAGGCCGGTGAGGGTGCCGCCGGAGCCGACGCCGCAGACCACCGCGTCGATCTCGCGGCCCATCTGCTCCCATATCTCCGGAGCGGTGGTCGTTTCGTGCGCCGCCGGATTGGCGGGATTGGCGAACTGGTTGACGTAGAAGGCGCCGGTCTCGGCGGCGATGCGCTCAGCTATTTCCTGATAGTACTCGGGATGGCCCTTGGTCACGTCCGAGCGGGTCATCCGCACTTCGGCGCCGAAGGCCTTCAGATGGAAGATCTTCTCCCGCGCCATCTTGTCGGGAACCACGAGGATGAGGCGGTAGCCCTTCTGGGCGGCCACGAGGGCGAGCCCCAGGCCCGTGTTGCCGGCCGTCGCCTCGACGATCGTTCCGCCTGGCTTGAGCCGGCCGTCCGCTTCCGCGGCCTCGATCATGGCCTTGCCGATGCGGTCCTTGATCGATCCGCCGGGGTTCTGGTTCTCCAGCTTCAGGAACAGACGGCAGGGGCCCGTCTCGAGGCGGCTGGCCTCGATCAAGGGGGTGTTGCCGATGCTTTCGAGGATGTCGCGAAAGAGCGGAGCGGTTTGGGCCATGGGTATCCTCCCCGGTCATTATGCACTATCTGGGGGGGAGCTCCGCAACAGCTGTCGCACAATACCTTTCGCGCTCTTGCCGACGCGGGGGGGATAATCGTATTCTTTCGGCTGAGGCGCGGCGATGCCCGACAAGCCCGAGAAGCTCCGTTTCGCGACCCAGGCCGTCCACTCGGGGGTTGGCCCCGATCCGGCCACCGGCGCCATTATGACGCCGGTGTACCTGACCTCCACGTACGTCCAGGAAGGCCCCGGCCGTCACAAGGGCTTCGAGTACTCCCGCACGCGGCATCCGACGCGGCTGGCTCTCGAGCGGAACCTGGCCGCCCTCGAGGGAGGGGCCTGGGGCCTTTGCTTCGCGAGCGGCTCGGCCGCCACGGCCGCGGTCATCCAGACGCTGAGAGCCGGCGACCACGTCGTCAGCTGCGAGGACCTCTACGGCGGCACCTACCGGCTGTTCACGAAGGTCTTCGAGCGTTTCGGCGTGAGGTTTTCGTTCGTCAGCACCTGCGACCTCGGAGCCGTGGAACGGGCGATTACGCCTCAGACCAAGCTGCTCTGGGTCGAGACGCCGTCGAACCCCATGCTCCTCGTCTCGGACATCAAGGCGCTCTGCGGCTTGGCGCACGAGAGGAAGCTGCTGGTCGCGGTGGACAATACATTCGCCACGCCTTACATCCAGCGCCCTCTGGAGATGGGCGCGGACCTGGTAGTCCACTCGACCACGAAATACCTCGGGGGGCACTCCGATGTCGTCGGTGGGGCGGTCGTGGGCGCCGACAAAGGGCTTCACGAGAGCCTGGCGTTCATCCAAAACTCGGTCGGGGCGGTGCCGGGGCCTCTCGACTGCTTCCTGGTCCTGCGGGGAGCGAAGACGCTCCCCTTGCGCATGGAGAGGCACTGCGCGAACGCGCTGTCCGTCGCCCGCCACCTCCTGGAGCATCCCGAGGTGGAGCGCGTCCACTATCCCGGTCTTCCGACGCACCCCCACTACGAGCTGGCCAAGGCCCAGATGCGGCTGGCCGGCGGCATGGTCAGCTTCGAGCTCAAGGGCGGGCATGAGCGCGCGCTCAGGATGCTCGGGCTTACGGAGGTGTTCTCGCTCGCCGAGAGCCTGGGCGGCGTGGAGTCGCTCGTCAGCCATCCCGCCACGATGACCCACGCCGCCATCCCGCGCGAGGAGCGGCTTAAGACGGGCGTCACCGACGGGCTCATCCGCCTGTCGGTCGGTATCGAGGACTCCCGGGACCTCATTGAAGACTTGGACCAGGCGATACTGAAGAGCCTGTCGGGGAGGGATCATGCGCCGAACTCTTGACCATAGGACGGCTGTTTGTTTGGCCGCTGGCGCGCTACTCTTGGCGGCCGGCTCGTGGGCCGGCTGCTCGAAGAAGGACTCCGAGCCCCCGAAGGCGTCCGAGCCCGCGAAGGCTCCCGCCAGCGAGACGCAGGTCCCCGTCCATCTCGATCCGCGCGAAGCCAAGCCCGTCCTTGACCGGGCCCGGCAGGCCGCCGAGGACGCGGAAGCCAGCCAGAAGGCCCTGCAGGATCAATTGGACCAGATAGAGTAGCCGTCCGCCCCCCGCCGCGCCGGCTTGAGCCGTTCCTGGACAGCCGTCTGAAGGATATCCCGCGAGGGAATCCCGCCCAGGGCCTCTCACCGTCTATGTTACGGGGTCAGCCTGTCGTAGCGCTTGCGCAGTGCGTCCAGCTCGGGCTCGGAGATCGTCTCGATGCGGCCCAGATCGTCGATCTTTCGGCGGGTGGCGATGCGCGCCGCGGCCCAGAGCCGCTCGGGCAGGATATCTTCCGAGAGCCAGGCGGTGTCCCACATCCGCGTGGCGGCCTTGTCGATGGTCTGGGTAAAGAGGCGGTCGCCGCGGGGGCCGAAAAAGACCGCGCCCACGGCTATCCCGTGCCGGAGGCCCTCGCCTAGGGGCTCGCCCGTGCGGGCGTCCCAAAGACGGACGGAACCGTCCCGGCTGGCCGTGGCGAGCGTCTTGCCGTCCGGGCTGAAAGCGATGCCCGTCACGCCGGCTTCGTGGCGCATGGCCTTCCCGAGCGGCTTGCCCGCGCGGGGGTCCCACAGGCGGGCGGTCCCGCCCGCGTCCCCGGTCGCCACGGCCCCGCCGTCGGGGCTCATGGCGACGGCGGCCACATCGTGGGTGTGGCGCATCGCCTCGGCGACGGGCTTGCCCGTGCGGGCGTCCCAGAGGCGGGCGGTCTTGTCCGCACCGCCCGTCACCACGCGCGCGCCGTCCGGGCTGAAAGCGGCGGCCGCCACGACGCCCCTATGGCGCATGACCTTCCCGACGGGCTTGCCCGTGCGGGCGTCCCATAGGCGCGCGGTCCAGTCCGCTCCGGCCGTCACCACGCGCGCGCCGTCCGGGCTGAAGGCGACGTCGGTCACATCTCCTCGATGGCGCAGGGCCATCCCGAGGGGCCTGCCGGTCCGGGCGTCCCATAAGCGGGCGGTGTTGTCGGAACTCGCGGTCACGATGCGCGCGCCGTCCGGACTGAACACGACGCGCTTCACGTAGCCTTCGTGGAGCATGACCTCCCCGATAGCCTTGCCCGTTCCGGTTTGCCAGACCCGGGCCGCTTTCTCGGACGTGCTCGTCGCGACGATGCTCCCGTCCGGGCTGAACGTGGCCGCGGACACCCAGCCCTTGTGGCGCATGACCTCGCCCACGGGCTCGCCCGTGCGGGCGCCCCAGAAGCGGGCTGTCCCGTCGCGGCTTCCGGTGAGGACGGTCTTGCCGTCCGGGCTGAAGGCCGTTGCCGTCACGTCGGCGTCGTGGAGCAGGGCCTTCCCGATGGTCTCCCCGGTGCGAAGGTCCCAGAGGCGGGCGCTGGTCCCTTCGGCCAGCACGGCGACGCCGCCCGGCGGGGACGCGGCGGGCGGCAGGGGCGAGCCCTCGCTGAAGGCCCCGGCCGGAACGCGCAGATGGTGGAGGCTGGCCAGCGCGTTGGCTTGCGTCGCGTACGCCGGCTCCAGAGAGTTCGATCGCGCGTAATAGACCGCCGCCGCGGCGTAGTCCTTTTCCTGAGCCAGCTGCCGTCCCCGGATCGCGTAGGAGAACGCGACCTGCTTTCTCAGGACCGCCTCCTTGCGCAGGACGTGCGCCACGGGCCCGACCAGGGCAACGAGCACGGCGACGGTGCCGAGCAGGAACGCGTTGCGCTGCAGGAAGCGCCTGAACCGGTATACCGGACGATGGGCTAGCGGGCCCACGGGGCGCGTGTGCCGCCGCGCCTCGAGGTCCGCCCGCACGGCCGGCATGGACTGATAGCGCTTCTCGGGCGTCGCCTGCAGGCATTTGCCCACGATGGCCGAGAGGTCTATGTCGACCTTGAGCCCCGTCGCCTCCCAGGCTCCGAGCAGGGGCTCGGCATGGACGATCTCCCGGTAGAGCTTGAGACGATCCCGCAGGCCCTTCGCCGCCGCCAGGCGCCCGCGGCTTTCTTTGCGCGGCGTGCCGCCCGTCAGAACCGCGTACATGGTCGCGCCCAGCCCGTACACGTCCGACCGGGCGTCCGTTCGCGAGGGCGCCCCGTTCCCGGGCGTCGTCTGCTCCGGCGCCAGATAGGCCAGCGTCTCCGGGGCGGCCGAGGACTCCGTCACCTCTCGGGACTGGCCGAAGTCCGCCAGCCAGGCGCGCCCTTCCCGGTCCAGCAGGATGTTGGCCGGCCGGAGGTCGCCGTGGACCAGGCCCATGGCGTGCACGTGAGAGAGCGCCCCGCAGATCTCCTCCATCCAGCGCGCCACGTCTCGGGCGGGCGCGGGCTTTCCCTCCTTCACGTACCGCTCCAGCGACCCGACGTCCATCAGATCCGTCACGTAGTAGGCCGAGCGCTCCGTCAGGTCGGCGTCCAGCACCTCGAGGATGTGAGGATGCTTGCCCAGCCGGATCAGGCGCATCACTTCCTGCTGCAGGGCGAGGGAGTTCTCCTTGACGCTCTCCGTGAACACTTTGACCGCCACCTGCCGGATGTCGCGCAGCCGCCAGCCCTTCCACAGCTGGGCGACCGAGGTCTTTCTCAGGGGCGCGGTGAGGACGTAGCCCTCGATCTTGGGGGCGGAGGGGTGCTGCTCCGCGCCCTTCGGCGGGGGGAGGCTCCCGGAGCCTCCCGGAGCCGCGGTCTGGGCCGGCCGGGCTGCGCCTGCGTCCGAGGAGGCGGGCGGCTCCCCGTTTCCATCCGGGGACTCGTCGCGCATCCGGGGCTCAGGCGTTGTAGGCATCCTCGCCTCTCATGTGGGCCTCGTCGGCCATGAGTTCCTCGATATGCTGCCGGCAGAGGACGAAGGCCTCGATGACCCGCGGCTCGAAGAGCCTGCCGCTCTGCTCGCGCATGTAGTCGAAGGTGTCGTCGATGCTCCAGGCCCCCTTGTAGACGCGGTGCGTCGTGAGGGCGTCGAAGACGTCGACGACCGAGACGATGCGGGCCTCGAGCGGGATCGTGTCTCCCTTGAGGCCGTCCGGGTAGCCGGTCCCGTCCCAATGCTCGTGGTGGGCGAGCGCGATGCTTCTCGCCAGCCGCAGCAGCCGGGATTCGGCGTTCTCCAGCATGCGGGCTCCGTAGACCGGGTGCTTCTTCATCTCCTCGTACTCGTCGGGCGTCAGCTTGCCCGGCTTCAGCAGGATCGCGTCGGGGATGGCGACCTTGCCGATGTCGTGCAGCGGGCTCGCGTAGCGCAGGTCCTCGATGAGGTCGAGCGGCAGGCCCATCTCGGCGGCGACGAGTCCCGTGTACCGGGAGATGCGGCGGAGGTGCGAGGCCGTGTCCTGCTGGTCGCGGTACTCCGCCACCATGGCCATGCGGTAGATGGTCTCGAGGTGCGACTTGCGGAGGTTCCCGTAGAGCTGGGCGTTCTCGATGGCCGAGGCGGCGATCGTCGCGAGGATGCGCAGGAACCCCTCGTCCTCGTCGTTGAACGAGCCCTTGGACTTGTTGAGGACCTCGAAGACCCCCAGCGCCTTGCCGACCCGGTCGCGAAGCGGGACGGCGAGGACGGTCTTCGTCTGGTACCCGGTGATCTTGTCGAAGTCATGAGTGAAGCGCGTGTCGCGGTAGGCGTCGCGTATGTTGACGGCCGAGCCGGTCTTCGCCACGAAGCCCGCGATCCCCTGCCCCATGGGGATGCGCAGGACCTTCTCGCCGACCCCCAAAGCGACCTTGGTCCAGAGCTCGTTCTTCTCGTAGTCGACGAGGAATACCGAGCAGCGGTCCGCGTTCAGGATGTGGCGGACCTCCTCGGCGATGATGGTCAACAGGCTGTCGATGCGCGTCTCGGACGCTATCCGGCGTCCGAAGCGCGCCAAGAGCATCTGCCTACGTTCGAGTTCTTGTCTTCGTCCCATGTCATCGCCCCTGCGCAGCAGGGGTGATCCATACCTCAGGACGACAAGCGCATAGCGCTTGCCGTGTTTGCGCCTTTGAGTTATTAGGCGTTCGGCCGCTACGCGCGACCGGCGCTGGCGTCAAGGCTTTCGGCGACGAGCTCCGTCAGGTGCGCGACCCTGCATTCAGGATAGTATTTCTTCAGCCCGTGGGCAAGCTGGATCAGGCAGGATGTCGACGAGGCCGCGACGACGCGGGCGTGCGTCGTCGCGATGTTGGCCGTCTTCCGTCGAAGGAGCTCGTCCGACAGGCGCGGGTGCGTGAACGCGAAGGCCCCGGCCCCTCCGCAGCAGGCGTCGGCCTCCGGGAGCTCCCGGAAGGCCTCGCCGCCGAGAGCCCGCATGACCTCTCGCGGCTGCGCGACGAGCCCCTGGGCGTTGCGCGCCCGGCAGGAGTCGTGGTAGGTGATGGGCCCCGGAACGGCGGCCCGAGGCACGTCGCTGGCCGGGATCGTCTCGATCGCGTCCCGGACCCGTGCCGCGAAACGCTCGGCGCGATCCCTCCAGGGAGGGTCGTCGAGGAACAGCTGGGGGTAGGACTTCATGAACGCCACGCAGGATGAGCAGTCGCCCACGACGGGCGCCGATCCGGGGCAGCCGGCGGCCTCGAACCGCTCGATATTCGCTTTCGCCAGCCGGCGGGCGTCTTCGAGACTCCCGTAGTTGAAGGGAAGCAGGCCGCAGCATCCGTTGTTCGGGTAGTATCCCCGTCCACGCAGGGCCTTCAGGACCTTCACCGTCGCCTTCCCCCACCCGGGGGAGGAGATAGTTCGGGCCGCATGCGGCGAAGTAGGCCCACTGGGCGCCTGCCGCGGTCCGGAGCTCGGGATCGGCGCGAAGCTCGGCCTCCAGAAGGCGTCCGGGGGCCTCGTCCACCTGGATGGTCGCCTCCCCGAGACCGCGCAGGCCGGCAAGGCGCAGAAGCCCCGCGCGTGCCGCCAAGCCCGCCACGCCCCAGCGCTTGAGCCGGTAGGCCCGCTTCAGGAGCGCCGCGAGCAGCCGGGGGCGCTCGATGAGCAGGAAGCTCAGCAGCCGCGCGAGCCAGGGGTCGCTACCGGCGCGGAGCAGGCGCCGGCCCTCGAGGACGAGGTCGACCGTCGCCACGCCCGCCGGGCATGCCGTCGTGCAGGCGCCGCATAGCAGGCAGGTGGATAGGGGCTCGCGGGCCGAGCCCGGGTCCTTGAAAGCGCCTTCGAGCAGGTGGCGCACGAGCTGGTTGCGGCCGCGCGCCGACCAGGCCTCCCTGCCCGTCACGACGTAGGTCGGGCAGGCTTGCTCGCAGTAGCCGCAGCGGGAGCACTGGCTGGCGGCGTCGTAGTCGCTGCGCTCGCCCAGCTCGGTCAGAATGCGCCCGAGCCGGCCGCTTGCGGCCGGCTCGGGCGCAGCTGCGAGGCCGTTCCTTTCGGCGTTGTCGTTCAACTGAATCCTCGATAAGCAGAAGGTCCGCTCATGAGGAGCGCTGGCGCGCTCCTCATGGGGTCAGAACCCAACTGTTGAGCCGTCCCTCCGGATCGAAGGCTTTCTTGAGCGCCGTGTGCCATCGGCCGAATCTCGGGCGTCCGGGGGCCGGCAGGCGGCTCGGGATCTCCGGGCGGAAGGGAAGCAGCTTGAGGGTCGCCTCAAGGATGATCGCGAGGGTCCCCCAGGAGCCGAGCAGCAGGCGCGGCACGTCGTATCCCGCGACGTTCTTGACCACCTTCGCGCCCAGCTCCGCCACCGTGCCGTCAACGAGAAGGATTCGCGCGCCCAGCAGCCCGTCGCGCAGGCCGGCCCAGGGCTTCGTGGCGAGCAAACCGCCGAGGGTCCCGGGGAGCAGGGGGAGCGGAACATAGAAGCCTTCCGGCTCGAGCGCCGCCTTGAGCTCGCTGGGCGTGATCCCGGCCTCGGCGGTGACCGTGTAATTGGCGCGGTCGAAGTCGAGAATGGCGGACAGCGGCCGCGTCGTGAGGACCTCGCTGGTCTTCGCGCGCAGGCCGGGGGGGGTCTTGGTGCCGGATCCGATCACGGCGGTCTGCTCGGCGCGGCCTGCTTTCTCCCGGACGCGTTCGATGAGCGAGCGGGCGGCGTCGGTCGGCTCCCTGCGGGGCCTGCGGGACGGCCGCCCCGGCGCGGATTCCTCGGGCAAGGGGAGGATCTTCCCGGGGTTGGCCAGGCCGTCCGGGTCGAGCGTCCGCCGGATGCGACGGAACAGGTCGAGCGTCTCCGGCGGGTAGAGCCAGCCCATCGCCGCCCGCTTGTCGATGCCGATGCCGTGCTCGCCCGATATCGAGCCGCCGAGCTCGACGCATGCGCGCATCATCTGGAAGCCGGCCTCCTTGACGCGGGCCGTGAGGGCCTTGTCGCGCTCGTCGAAGACGATGTTCGGATGCAGGTTGCCGTCGCCGGCGTGGAAGAGCAGGGTGGTCCGGATGTCGTACTCTCGGGCGATGGCGCTCACGCGCCGGGCGGCCTCGGGCAGGCGGTCGCGCGGGACGACGCCGTCCTCGACGAGGACGTTGGGCGCGAGGCGGGCGAGCGCCGCGTAGGAGCTGCGCCGTCCCTCCCACAGCCTCTCGCGCTGCGCGGGATCGGCGGCGAGGCGGTACTCGCCGCAGTCGCGGCCGGCGCAGATCGTCTTGATCCGGTCCAGCTCGAACGCGACGCGCTGCGGGGTCCCTTCGACCTCGATGAGCAGGACGGCCTCGGCCCGTGGATATCCGGCGGGCGCGTAGGCCTCGATCGAGTCGATCGTCGCGCGGTCCATCGCCTCGAGCGAGCGGGGAAGGACGCCCGCGGCGATGATGTCCGTGACGCAGCCCATGGCCGCGTCGAGCGTCGGGAAGGCGGCCAGCACGGTCGAGACGGTTTCCGGGAGCGGGAGGCTTCCGACCCAGAGCTTCGTGATCACGCCGAGCGTCCCCTCGGCGCCGATGAGCAGGCTGACGATCTCGGGCCCGGCGTCGTCGATCGAGAAGGTCTCGAGGCTGCCGTTTGGCATGACCGCTTCGAGGCGGCGCACGTGGTTGGCGGTCACCCCGTACTTCAGGCAGCGGGGGCCGCCGGCGTTCTCGGCGGCGTTGCCGCCGAGCGTGCATACCTTGTGGGACGCCGGGTCGGGCGCGTAGAAGCGCCCCACGCCGGCTAGGGCGGTCTGCAGGCGCAGGTTGACGACGCCGGGCTCGACGACGGCGTGGTCCTCGGAGGTGTCGACGGCCAGGATCCGGTCGAGCTTGGCAAGCGAGATGACGACGCCGCCCTTGAGGGGTACGCAGCCGCCCGAGAGGTTCGTGCCCGCGCCGCGCGCGACGTAGGGGACGCCGCGGGCGGCGCACCAGGAGACGACGCGCCGGACTTCGTCGGCTGAGCGGACGATCGCCACGGCGTCGGGGCGCGCGCGCTCCATCGAGGCGTCGTAGGAGTAGGTGAGCAGGTCGGCGTCGCCGGTCAGAAGCTCGCCGTCGAAGGCGTTCTTGAGCCCGGAGACCTCGGCATCGGTCACTGCTTCTTCTGCGGCATCGGCGTGTGCGGGCTGCCCAGCATGGGCAGGCCGGGCGTGGCGGGCGCGTCCGGGCCGGCGGGCCTCGCGGCCGTCTCGGCCTCGGTCCCGGCGCCGGCCCCGCCGGCGCTCGGGATCGGCAGAGTGAAGTAGAAGACGGATCCCTTGCCGAGCTCCGAATCGACGCCCATGCCCCCGCCATGGGTCTTGACGATCTCCTGGGCGATCTTCAGTCCCAGCCCGAACCCGGCGCGGCGCATCTTCTGGGCGTTGGAGGCCTGGAAGAAACGGTCGAAGATGCGCGGGAGGTCCTCCTTCGAGATGCCGATGCCGGTGTCGCGCACGCTGACGGTGACCATGGCGGGGCCGCTCTGGACCTTGAGGGTGACCCCGCCGCTCTCGGGCGTGTACTGGATCGCGTTCGTGCAGAGGTTCTGGATGACCTGTCCGATGCGGAGCGGATCGCCGTGCAGATTCGGCAGGCCCTCGGGCATCGAGATGCGGAACGCGATCTTTCGCCCGTCGGCCGTGACCTGGACCCGGGACTGGACCTCGGAGACCACCGAGGCGAGGTCCATCTCCTCCATGTTGACGCGGAGCTTGCCCGATTCGATCGCCGCGTAGTCCACGAGGTCGGAGATGAGCCCCTCCAGCGCCTTCGAGGAGGACTGGATGTGCGTGACGTACTTGAGAAGGTCCTTCGCCTTCACCTTCCAGGACAGTAGCTCCGCGTAGCCGCGTATCGCCGTCAGCGGGTTCTTTACGTCGTGCGCCACCATGGCGAAGAATTTCGACTGGAACCCGGTGAGCTGCTCGAGCTCCTCGTTGGCGTCCTTGAGCTCCTCCAGCAGGCGCGCGTTCTCCAGAAGCAGGCGCCGGCGCTCGAGCGCGCGGCTGATCGAGAAGCGCAGCCGCGAGGGCTCGACCGGCTTGAGCAGGCAGTCGTCGAGCCCCACCTCGACGACCTGGCTCACGCCCTGCAGCGCGGTCTGGAGCGGGTAGCGGTCGACCATGAGGATGATGCGCAGGTCGGGGTCCAGTTCGCGCATCTTCTGGGCGAGCTCGACGCCGGTATGCTGAGCGTAGGCGAGAGCGGCTCCCACGACCGCTATGTGGAAGCGGTCGCTCTTCACTAGCTGGATCGCCTCCTCCGCCTTCATGCAGGCGGCCACCTCGTAGCCCTCGGACATGAGGCCTGCCGTCAGGTGGATGAGCGACGGCTTGAAGTTGTCGACGAGCACCACGCGCCCCAGGCCCATCGGGTCGGAGGTCTGCTTGCCGAGGAAGATATTGATCGTGTGCTCCGCGAGGTCGCGGGGCAAAAACGCCGGCCGGTTGCGCCCGAGCGAGCGCTCGGCGTTGTGCACGGCGCTCGCGCTGGTGACGAGGAAGAATCGCGCCTCCGGGATGGCCTGGGCGAGACGCTGCTGGAACGCCTGGGCGTCGAAGGCGTCCCCGTGCCACAGCACGACGGCGCAAGGGCTGCGCGGCTGCCGGGATTCCTCTTCTTCCTCCTCCTTACCGGAGAACTTCCACCAGGAGGCTTTCTTTTCCTTCTTCTTCTCCTCCTCATCCTCCCCGGCCACGTCCGCGCCCTGGAGCATCTCCGCGAGGCCGACGGTGGACTCGACGGTGAGCGGCCGGATGCCGATGGCCTGGAGCCGAGCCTGCAGCATGCCGGTGAGATAGAGGGTCGAGTCCGCGAGGAAGACCATCGGCTTCTGCGCGATCTCCTGGAGCGCCGCGACGAAGGCCGAGTGCAGCGGCCAGCGCAGGCGCGAGATGGTCTCGACCGGCGCGCGGGGGTCGGGGATCTGCGGCGGATCGAGCACGATCAGCCGCGGCGCGCCCGGCTCGCAGTGGTACTGCAGGAGCTTGTACTTCTCCTGGGGCTGCAAGGTGGCGCTGTCGCCCACCACGCCGAGGAGCTGGCTGTCCTCGTCGTGCCAGAGGCCGTGCGCCTCCTCCGCCGTCGAGACGCGCTGGGCGGCCACCTTGCGGCGCTCGCAGGCCTTCTCGAAGACCCCGGCGGCCGCCTTGTCGTTGGTGACGAGGATGATGCGTGGCTTCATGCTCAGGTTGCCGGCTCGAGCCGGGCCGTGAAATGGCTCTGGTGCTCCGGGGCCTCGAGCAGGCGGAACCCGCGCAGGGAGGCCGCGCTCTTGGCGATATCCGCGAACGCTTCGATGACGAAGTCGATGTGGCTTTGGGTGTAAACGCGCCGCGGGACGGCGAGACGGAGGAGCTCCATCCTCGCGGGCTCGAAGCGGCCGTTGCGGCGCCGGCCGAACATGAGCGATCCGATCTCGGCCGAGCGGATGCCGGCCTTAAGGTAGAGCTCGCATGCGAGCGCCTGGCCCGGGTATCGGCCCGGGGGGATGTGCGGCAGAAGGCGCTTGGCGTCCACGTAGACGCCGTGCCCGCCCGGGGGCTCGACGATCGGGATCCCGGCCCGCCGCAGCCCTTCGGCCAGGTATTCGATGGAACGGATGCGATAATGGAGGTACTCCTCGTCGAGGACCTCCGTGAGGCCCCGGGTGATGGCCTCCAGGTCGCGGCCGGCGAGCCCTCCGTACGTCGAGAAGCCCTCGCCGATGATGAGGACCTCCCGGGCCCGGCGGGCCCAGTCCTTGTCGTCGAGAGCCAGGAAGCCCCCCATGTTGACGAGCCCGTCCTTCTTGGCGCTCATCATGCAGCCCCGGGCGTAGGAGAACATCTCCCGCGCGATGTCGGCGACCGGCCGGGTCGCGAAGCCGGGCTCGCGTCTCTTGATGAGGTAGGCGTTCTCGGCGAAGCGCGCGGCGTCCAGCAGCAGGGGGACCTTGTAGTGGAGGCAGAGCTCGCTCACGTCGCGCAGGTTGCGCATGGAGACGGGCTGGCCGCCGATCGAGTTGTTGGTCACCGTCATGATGACCGCCGGGATCCGCTCCGCTCCCTTCTCCTTGAGCGCGGCCTCCAGGGCCAGGGTGTCCATGTTCCCCTTGAAGGGGGCGGTCTTGTCGAACCGGAACGCCTCGGGCACCGGCAGGTCCACGGCCTCCGCTCCCGAGTCCTCGACGTTGGCCCGGGTCGTGTCGAAATGCGAGTTGGCGATGATCGTCTTGCCGGGGCCGCCGATGATCTTCATCAGAATCCGCTCGGCCGCCCGGCCCTGGTGGACGGGGATCACCTCGCGGTAGCCGGTCAGCTCGCGGACGCGGCGCTCGAGCCGGTAGAAGCTCCGCGCCCCGGCGTAGGATTCGTCGCCGCGCATCACTCCCGCCCACTGCTCGGCCGACATGGCCGAGGTGCCCGAGTCGGTCAGGAGGTCGATGAGGACCTTGCCCGAGGGGATGTTGAAGAGGTTGTAGCCCGCCTCGCGCAGAGCCGATTCCCGCTCGTGGGGGGTGGTGAAGCCCAGCGGCTCCACGCATTTGATCTTAAAGGGCTCGATGATGGTCTTCCACTGCCAAGCCATACCAATCATAGGGTAGCCTGGTAGGGGGACCCTGTCAACCTCGCGTGCGCCTTTGTGCGCCTTGCCCGCGTCCGGCTGCCGGCGCGCGGGTCATTCATGATTGCTCCCGGTTCGCGGCCGCGCGCGTATAAAGAACGGGCCGGGTCCCATGTCGCGGGCAGGGCGACGTTTGGGGAGGCAGGCCAAGATTGGTAATTCATGATTATAAAATAAAGATAATCCGTATAGGCAGAAGGGCCTAAGCCCCCTTGGGCCCCATGCCCGAGCTTCCTTGGGCCTTTTGCTCCTACGGGAGCGGCCCGTTTCCCTGTACCATCTAGGCAATGGAGCGCCAGGCGCCGCATCTTTTCCGGAAAGCGATCGCCGTCCTCTGCGTGCTTTCCCTGAACGGGCCGGCCGTAAGGGCCGCCCAAGTGGCGCAAACCGCCGTCGGATCCCAAGCCAGCCAAGCGGTCCCCGCGGTCGCCGGCGGATCGGTGCGGAGCCTCGGCGCCGGTTCGTTGGGCGCGATATCCTCTCTCGACAAAGCTCCGGCCCTGGCCGGGACGCTCCCTTCGCTGGGGTCGCGCGAGCTGACCCCGGCGGCATCGTGGGGACCGCGTGCGCTGGCCCCGGCGATAGGTTTGCCTGAATCGGGCGGACGTTCCGCCCGGACGGCGGGAAGTGTCGCCGGTCCGGAGTCGGTCCTCGTCTCGCGGGCCGCGAGCCCGCGGATCGCCGATCCGGACGCGAGCTCGCATGCCGGGCTCCGGACCGCGGCGCGGGCGCTCTCCCAGGAAGGCGGGGCCGGCCGGCGGATGCCCGCCCTCGCCCGGCTTGGGGCGCGGCTCCAGGCGCCCGGGGGCGGTTCCGGGCTGGCTTCCCTGCGCGCGGCCGCCGAGCGCTTCTTCAACCGCAAGGCCGGGCTGCAGGACGCCGGATCCTACGATGAGGCCAGCGCCGTCACCGGGGCCCTCTCGGACGACGCTTCCAAGACCGACGCCGGAGAGTCCCGGGATGCCTCCGGCCGCAAGCAGGGGCCGAAGTACTCGGCGCGCAAAATCGAGTTCAACGGCCGCGCCTACCCTTCGGTCGCTTTCCGCCCGGACCGGCCGATCGAGCCCCTGATCGTCTCGGCGATCGACGCGGCGGAGAAGTCCATCGAGATAGCCCTCTACGAGTTCAAGAACCAGGAGATACTGAAGGCCCTTCGGCGCGCGCAGGACCGGGGCGTCAAGGTCCGGGTCATCATCGACTACTACAACGCCTACCCGCGGCGGCGTCCCGGCGCGGACTACTGGCCTCACCGCAGTCTCGAGCTGCAGTCCCTCGTGGACGGGGGGTTCGATGTGACGGTGGTCCGGGGCGCGCAGCGCTACGGGATCATGCACAACAAGTTCGCCGTGTTCGACGGCAAGATGGGGCTCTTCGGCTCCTATAACTGGTCCTACACCTCGGAGCGCAACCATTACGAGAACGTCAATTTCACGGCCGATGAGGCGCGGGTGCGCGCCCTGGCGGCTTACTGGAAGCATCTGCGGTCGCTCGGTGTCGCGTTCGATAAGGCCAAGGACCATAAGTGGCCGCGCGAGGCGCGGCCGCCTCCCGCGGACGAGGTCGCCGGCGTGGTGTTCAACGGGGTGCGGTTTCCCGCCTGGTTATTCACCCCCGACGGCGCCGGCGAGGACCTGGTCGTCAAGGCGATCGGGGCGGCCGACAAGTCCGTGGACCTTTCGATGTTCACGCTGAGCTCGCCCCGTATCGCGCGGGCGCTGCTCGACGCGAAGAAGCGCAAGGTGAAAGTGCGCGTGCTCCTCGATGAGACGCAGGCCGGGCAGGACTTCATGCGGCCCTACGCCGAGTGGCTCGCGTATCACAAGATCCCGGTGAAGACCTTGGCGGGGCCGAACCCGGACGGCCCCGAGTGGGCGGAAAAGAACCACAACAAGCTCATGATCCTGGACGGCAAGCTGGTCGTCACCGGCTCGCTGAACTACACCAAGAGCGGCTTCCTGACGAACTTCGAGAACGCTTTCCTGCTGGACCATAAGACGGACGCCGGCGCCTACGAGGCCTATTTCGAGGACATGTACGGGACCCGCCGCGCGAAGCGGGTGGTCCCGCCGGCCGCGGAGCCGAAGTTGCCGACCGACGAGGAGCTGACCGAGGGGCTCCAGGGCGAGCCCGAGCCTCCGCCTCCCGCTCCCGTGTGGTCCGAGATGCCGGCCTCGCGCGAGATCGCCTTCAACGGCGAGAACTTCCCGTCCAACGCCGTGCGCCCGCAGCACCCGGTCGAGGACCTCCTGGTCAAGGCCGTCGACGCCTCCGCAAAGACCATCGAGCTCGCCCTCTACGAGTTCAACCTCGAGAAGGTGCTCGAGGCCTTCCGGCGCGCGAAGAAGCGGGGGGTGAAGGTCCGCTTCATCATCGACTTCCTGCACGTCTTCCCGCGCGGCACCAACCACAGCGGCCAGGAACGCGAGCGGACCGCCCAGATCCAGGCGCTGATCGACGAGGGATTCGACGTCAGGGTGCTCCGCGGGGTCACCGCCTCGGGGATCATGCACCACAAGTTCGCCGTTTTCGACGGGAAGATGGTGGAGTTCGGCTCCTACAACTACACTCGCGCGTCGGAGGAGCACCACTTCGAGAGCGTGAAGTTCGAGGCCGATGCTCAGCGCGTGGCGTTCTACGGCAAGGTGTGGGAGTGGATGCGGGGCTACGCCGTGACGGTCGCCGAGGCCGAGGACCATGAATGGGCGAAGGAGCGTCCGGAATCCGCGCCCGTGGACAAGGACCACGCGATCGAGCTCAACGGCGAGCGCTTCCCGCGCCAGGCCTTCTCTCCCTCGGGGCTCGTGGAGGACACCCTCATCCGCGCGGTCCGCGCCGCGAAGACCACGATCGAGATCGCCATGTTCAGCTTCTATTCAGTGCGGATCGCCGAGGAGCTGCTGCAGGCCAAGCAGCGCGGCGTCCACGTGGCCGTCGTCCTCGACCGCATGCAGTCGAAGCTCATGAAGCTCGACGATTGGTTCGCGTATCACGATTTCGACGTCAAGATCGTCGCCGGCCCCAACCCGGACGGGGATGTCTTCTTCGAGAAGAACCATAATAAGTTCATGGTGGTCGACGGGAAGCTTTTGGAGACCGGCTCTTTCAACTACACCGGCAACGCCGAGAAGAACAGCTACGAGAACGCGAATTTCTTCGACGACCCGACGGACGTCGCCTTCTATCGGGCGTACTTCAAGATGCTCCACGACACGGGCTGGAGGCCGCTGAAGCCGAAGCGCCCGCCCGAGGACCTCTCGCAGCCTTCCGAGTTCTTCGCGCGCCCTCCGTCCGAAGACCGCGCCAAGCTGGCCTCCCGCCTCAGCGACGATTAAGTAAGCGCCGCAAGCCTGCCTTGCTGCGGGGACGACAACGGCATCCTCGCGACGGGATACCTAATGACCAGAAGGTGTAGGCACCGCAGGGCGAGCCTGCGGCGCTGAGCGCAACGGCGTCCTTGCGACGGGGTCCCTAATGACTAGAAGGCGCAAGCACCGCAAGGCGATTGCGGTGCTATCATCGCATCTTCGTCTGGACCTGCTTGAGCCGCTCCTGGATGTCCCGGGCGTAGTCCTTCGCCTTCTGTCCGGCGCTCTGGGATAGGGACCTGCAGACGGCGCTCTTCTCCTTCCCGATGACTTTCAGCTCCTTCCAGAGGTCCTTGTTCGTGCGGGCGAGGCTCTTGATGCGGTCCCGGTCGGACCGGGAGTCCCTCATCTTGAGCTCGGTCAGCGCGGCCTCGTTCTCCTGGATCCGGGCCTTCAGGGCATCTTCCTTCTCCTGGACGGCCGCGACCTTCCCGGATGCCTCGGGGATCCAATCCTGCAGGCTTTCGTAGGCGCTCCGGTAGGCTTCGGCAAGCTCCTTCAGGTGGAAAGAGCATCCCGCGAGCTGGGGCTCGGCCTTCTCCTCCGTCTCGGCGCAGGGGCAGCATTCCGCGGGCGCGGTTTGGGCTGAAGCGGGCGGCTTCGCCTCTTCGGCGGCGGCATCCGGCGGGGGCACCGGCGCATCCGGCGGGAGCACCGGCGCATCCGGCGGTCCAGCGGCGGGCTCGGGGAGAGGTTCGGGGGCGTCGGGCTCCGCTATGGGCTCCGGCGCGAACTCGGCGGCCTCCGCGGGCGCCGGAGGGGCGGGAGCCTCGGGGGCCGGGGCCGGGGTTTCGACGGCATCCGGCGCTTCCGGAGGAGGGTCGGCCTGCTGGGCGAACGCCGTCGAGGCCAGAGCGAAGGCGAGCAGCGCGGCCCAGGTCACGGGGTGCGGCCGGGATGGATGCGTCATGGCTTTGTCTCCTTGGGACAAGATGTGAAGGCTCCCTGAGGGTAGCAGGAAAACGGTTTTCATTCCAGTGGGTGCCCAGCGGAGGTGGAGTATGCTACTATGGACCGATGCGCGTCATCCGGATTTTCCTCTCCGATCTGAAGGAGCTGCTAGAGGGCCAGGAGTTCGTCTCGCTCCGCAAGGCCCTGCAGCAGATCAGCCCCTTCGACCTGGCGGACGGCTGGGAGCACTTCACCCTCGACGAGCGCAAGGTGCTCTTCAAGCTCTCGCCGCGCCAGCGCGCGCTGCAGCTCTTCGAGGAGCTCGAGCCCGAGCATCAGGAAGAGCTCATGACGGCCCTGCAGCAGGAGGATGTCGAGGACCTAGTCGAGGACCTCGACCCGACGGAGACCGGCCGCATCCTGCGCGAGCTGCCCAAGCCCCTGGTGGACCAGCTCGAGCCCCTTCTGCGCAGGGAGCACGGAGAGAAGGTCGAGCGGTTCCTGCGGTATCCGGAGGAGACCGTCGGCGCGCTGATGCGCTCGAACTACGTCTCGCTGAGCCCGCGCATGACCAGCCGGCAGGCGCTTGAGCGCATCTACAAGGGGACTCCCCTCCAGTTCATCGAGACGACGTTCCTCGACGAGCTGTTGGTCGTCGATCCGGACGGGCGCCTGCGGGGAGCGGTGACGCTCAAGAAGCTCGTGGTCGCGCCGCACGACACCTTGGTCCAGGACCTCATGAACGAGGACCCCGAGACGCTCTCGGCCGAGATGGACCAGGAGGCCGCGGCGCGTCTCTTCGCGCATTACAAGCTGGAGAGCGCTCCGGTCGTCGATGAGGCCCGGAGGCTGCTGGGCGTCGTTCTCGACCAGGACATCGTCGAGGTGGTCGAGGAGGAGACCGAGGAGGACTTCGCGAAGATGGTCGGCACGGCGGCCGAGGAGTTCGAGTCCGAGACGGCCTGGGAATCGGTATGGCACCGGGCCCCATGGCTGGGCGTGACCTGCCTGGGACAGCTGGTCGTCGCCGGCGTCATATGGGGTTTCGAGCTCACGCTCTCCAAGATGGTCGCGTTGGCCACTTTCATCCCGCTGATCGCGGCGATGGGCGGAAACATCGGCGCCCAGTCCGCCATGATCATGGTGCGCGGGCTAACCGCCGGGGAGATCAAGGACGCGGAGGGAGGCAGGATCGTGCTGCGGGACCTCCGCGTCGGCGTCCTGCTGGGCCTGGCCGCGAGCTTGGTGATGGTGGGGGTGGCCCACCTTTTCTACGGCGCCAGGTTCGGCTGGGAGTTCTCTCTGGTGACGGGGGTGGGGGTCCTGGTCTCGATGGCGGTCGCCGCGACGCTGGGCGCGCTCGTCCCGCTGGTCTTCCGGCGAGTCGGCATAGACCCGGCCACGGCGACCGGCCCGCTCGTCACGACGCTGACCGACATCATCGGGACGGCCGCCTATCTAGCCCTCGCGACCCTGCTGCTGTTCTCCTAGGCTAGCGGCCGCAGCACTTCTTGTGCTTCTTCCCGCTGCCGCACGGGCAGGGGGCGTTGCGGCTCACGCTGGGAGCGGACTTCGTAAAGGTCTTCTTTTCCGATTCGGCCGGGGCCTCTAACCGTCCCGACTCGATCTCGGCCTCGTGCTTCTCGACCCACTCCTTGACGGCCTTCTGATCCTTTATGTCCACGCCTTCGGCCTTCATGCGCGCGGCCACCGTGCGCATCTGGCTCAGGAAGGCGGGGTTCTTCCAGTGGCGGAAGAACTTTCCCAGGAGGCCCTTCTTCTCCAGTTCCTTAAGGTCGGGAGCGCTGGCGTCTTTCGCGGCCTCTACGAGCTCTTTGTCGATGTGCTGGTGCTTGGCCCCCGGGGCCTTCGGCTTGCCGAACTTCTCGCGGAGCTTGGTGAGCGGATTCCACATGATCAACACCTTCCCATGAACATTGGTCTATCGCCGTGAAAAAAGGCACGGAAGGGGTGGGATTCGAACCCACGAGGCGGGGTCGCCGCCTAACGCTTTTCGAGAGCGTCCGTTTCAACCGCTCACGCACCCTTCCTATGTAACGTTTTCCAACACTTTTCGATACTGCAAAATCGCCCGAAACACGCTTGGGGGCCAAATGGGGGCCAAACTTTTCCCGCGCGCAAATCACTACGCCGCGATTTTAGCATTTTCCTGGGCCAGCCGAATGCCGCTGTGGCGACAGCCGCTGTGGCGACTCCCGAGGGCACGGAGGCTCCCAGGGCCAATGAACGGCGGATAGGGCGGGCTAGAGGGTCTCCCCCCGCGCTCGGCGGATCAAGCGCGTTGTTAGGCACCGACACGGCCCACGAGCGGCTTATCGATTGACGCGCTTAGCAACCCTAATACCGGATAGCTTTTCACACCCACTCTCCAGTAAACGGATAAAATCACGCGCATCGGTAAAATAGTTTTTGAAAGCGAAGCGGACCTCTTCGCTCGTATCGGCGCGTACCAGAACGATGTCACTGCCGGGCCGATCTTTTTCAAGCTGAAACAACGCCCTAAGAGCGTCGGTTGCATCTCGGAAGGTTTGGGTTTCTAGGTTATTGTCTTTTGAGAAGATGAGAATTGCGTTCCGATTTGTGGAGACATCTTTCTTTGCGGCATTCAGGCCTTTCAGCATCGCTAGTAGACCCAGCTCGGAATCCACGGCCAAGAATCGTCTTACGACCTCGCGATCTGCGAGTTTTGGGAATGGCCCGGAGCGCTTCTCCGAGGCCCGTGCCAAAATTTCGGCGGCCAACGCCATCGCATTTTCGTAGCGCTTGTCACCCTTCTGGAATTTCGGCTGACTCTCGGTCACAAAGCCGATCACTTCCTCGGCGGTGGCCCATGCATGCTGAACATGCGTTCTGTATTGAATTTCAACAAGCAGTCCGGCCAAAGCTCTCCCAACCTCTGACCGAACGTGGTATTCATAAACGTCGTGAACTCCACGATAGCCCGTTCCCTTCGTAGACTTAATGTAATCGTACTTGTCCACTTCATTCACTCGCCTGTGGTCAAATCGGGCCGTGTGAAAATCCTTTCGGAAGTTGTAGAGCTCTGGAATGGTCTTAAAGATCAGGCGGCATCCAGCGATGTCATCCATTCGTGACAAATTCATTTTGGGAAGGCGAAGTAATTTGTCAAAAATGGTTGTTTTTCGCTTGTGGCGTTGAGCGACTGTTACACCCATCTCTCGTGTTCGCCGGCGTAAAATCTCTTGAAACGTATTAAGAACACCACGGTGTGCCGCTCTCCAATCTTCAACAGCACGAAAATCATCCTCAGTCGCTGCATCTTGGCGAATCTTGTCGCCAGCGCGATTGACACGTGATTTGGAGCCGCCAGGGAACGAGACTTCCGGTTTCATCTCAGCCATTGGATATTATCCATCATTCGCCTAACGTCTACGATGAGCGGCGCGCGAAGCGCGCTCGCTCAATCGATTGTTAGGCGCCGGTCCTATCCAGAGTGTTCTCGCCATGCAAAGCCGCGTGCCTGAATGAATTTCTCTACGATATCCATAAGGGTTCTATTGATGAAGTCCGCCACCGCGTTTAGGCTCTGACGAATATCGTGCATCTTGTCGGAAGGGACCAAGCGCTTGATGCAACCATCAAGCGCGGCGTCAGCGAAGTAGAGGCGATTGGCGTCCAGCGACATGCCCCTGGAAATGAAGGCGCTTGAATGAGCTTCATCCTTGGCATTCTCAAAAAAAGACTTGTATCCCTTCGCTAGGAACGTTGGCTTATAGTAATGAGAGGTGATGTTGTGCCTCAGCAGCATGGAGATTCTTAGGAGGTCCTTTGCACTCTCGTTTGCCTCCCCACGGGAGAATGCCAGGAGTTCTGCCCAGCGAGTGCGATTCTCCTTGCTGACGAAGCCTAGTGTCTTCCGGAAGAGAGCGTGGTCGAGAATGTGTTTGTTTTCCCTGAGAAGCATCGTGAATTCGAAGATGAGGGAGTGGAAAAGTCGCGTTAGGTGATTACGCATCCCCACGTATTGTCCGTTGTAGGAACTGACTTCCCCATCTTCAGGTTGTCGGCAGTGGTCAAGGTGGTGGTAGGCCCAGATAAGATCTTTGAAATCGTTATACACGACAGATAGCATAAGAACGAAGTCGCAGACCTCCTGCTCGTCACGGTCTTCGGACAGCAAGGCCTTCGGATCGAAAGACATTAGTGGGGCAAGAGCCGCACAGCCTGGGAGGTCAGGATCTGGGGTACTGTTCGATGTCATTGTATCGTCCTTTCGGAGCGGCTTTGTTCAACTAATGAGTCAGCCGGTCTGCCTAGTTCTGCCAGCTGACAAGATGATAGCAAGACTTGTGTCGGTCCCGCCGGTGTCCTTTGAAGATGCTTGTCTTTGGGGGCAGGACAAACACTGCACGCCCGGTCAGCCTATCCCGTTGGGAGCAGGCCCCTAATTATTGGATTAGCCTTGGTCAGCCTGAAGTCCCGTCGGCTTGCCTCATAGGTTGCCGATCCGTAAGCAGCCCGGCAACCTGGGCCACTATGGGCGCTTCTGGGGGCTTGTGTGGGCCCACCGGCTGTGCTGGTGCCTCTCCCGTCAGGCGGTCCATATAGGCGCCGAAGAGCACCGACGACGCCTGCCGGTGTCTGGGAGAAAGGTGCCCGTAGCGCTGCTCGATCATGGTGGGCGTGGTGTGCCCGGCGAGCTGCGCGATGGTGAAGTAGTCCACCCCGGCCATGATCATGTATGAGATGGCCGTATGGCGTATATCGTGAAATCTGAAGTCCGTGATCCCGGCTATTTGTTTCGCCCGATGGAAGGCGGCGTCAATATCGGCGACGGGGCCGTCCAGTTGGCGATTCGGGAATAACCAATCGCATCGTCCTTCGTCACATAGCTTGTCGAGTACCCGCTGAGCCGCCGGAGGCACGGGAATCTGGTCCGATTCGCCCTTCTTGGTTTTTCGGAGGTAGAGGTATCCGTTTTTTCGGTCGTAGTCCTGCCGCTTCAGGCCCAGGATCTCGCCCCGCCGTCGTCCCACGTAAAGCGCGAGCAAGATGGCAGGGAGCAGCAAGGTCTTCTTGACCGATGCGGCCGCCTCGAGCAACGTCCTGATCTCTTCGGGGTGGAGGTAGCGC
>JBDREN010000122.1:0-17991 GCA_043819795.1 Elusimicrobiota bacterium | reverse complement strand
CGTTACCCGGGCGTCGCGCATGCTGTCGCATGACGACCATCGTTAAGCCGTGTGCGGGAAATTCGCAAGCACGGTTTGAAAGGGGGTATTTGGAAACCGGGTCCCAGTAGGGATTCCGGCGCCAAGAATCTACCAATGAACCTGCGCGCGGTGAAAAAGGTGCTTGATCGGTCGGGGGAGCCCGCCTACCGGCTGGAGCAGATATTGAGGGCCGTCTATCGCGACGGCGCGGGCTCCTACGCGGACATCACCGCGCTTCCGGCGGCCTTGCGTCGCGCCCTCGAGGCGCAAGCGCGGCTCCTAAGCCTCGAGGCGTCGCGCGTCCTGGTCTCCGAGGACGGCCTGGCCCACAAGGCGCTCTTGCGCCTCGCCGACGGCCAGTTTATCGAGTCGGTGCTGCTCAAGCCCAAGCCCGGCGACGCGTGGTCGGCCTGCATCTCGTGCCAGGTCGGCTGCTCCATGGGCTGCGCGTTCTGCTCGACGGGGCTCATGGGCCTGCGCCGGGACCTGAGCTCCGAGGAGATCTCCGACCAGGCGCTCTTTTGGAGGCAGTATCTGCGCGCCAAGCGCGTCCGGGGGCGCCTGACCAACGTCGTCTACATGGGGATGGGGGAGCCCCTGCTCTGCCTGGGCGCGGTCTTCGAGAGCCTGCGCATCCTCCTAGACCCCCGGCGCTTCGGCCTGTCGGCGCGGCACGTCGCGGTCTCCACAGTGGGCATCGTCCCCGGGATCGAGCGCTTCGTCTCCGAGTTCCCCCAGGTCAATTTGGCTTTATCCCTGCACGCCGCCGATGACGAGCTGCGGACCCGCCTGGTGCCGGTCAATAAGGCGTATCCCCTCAAGGAGCTGGCCGCGACGCTGCGGCGCGTGCTGAAGCGGACGAGCCGCAAGATCTTCCTCGAGTATGTCCTGCTGGCGGGCGAGAACGACGCTCCCCGGCATGCGCGCGCGGTCGGCCGCTTCGTGCGCCTGGTCGGGCGGCCGGACCTGCTGCACGTCAACCTGATCGCATTCAACCCGACCGCGACCCCGTACAAGAAGCCTCCGGCCGCGGCCGCTAGGGCCTTCCGGGACGTCCTGTGCCGCTGCGGCGTGCGCGTCACCATCCGCAAGGGGCTGGGCGCGGACATACGGGGGGCCTGCGGTCAGCTGATAACGGAGGGGCCTCCGACGGGGAGGTGGCGTTCGCCTAGAAAACGGAAGCGGCCGGGAGGAGGTCGCCTCCGGCCGCTTGCCTAGGTGGTTTCGTGTTGTTCGCTGTTGCAGCCCTTATGTACGCCTCAGCTGTTGCCCGTCTTGTGATAACAGTCTACCATCTCCCGATGGCCAAAATATTACGGTTTCGTGAAGAAAATGTTAACGGGCCCGTCGGACGCCAGGGATGACCGAGCATATCGCGTGGTTTCGGCTGCGTGCCTCAACCATTCCCTCGCGTTTGGCCGCAAACGCTTCGGTCACAGGAATGGTCGCATCCGACCGAGGGTTATCCCGAGGAAGTGTGACCGAGCGTTCCAGCGAGGGAATGCCGCCTCCGGCCGTTGTTAGGGAGCGGCCCGCCTCCGAGGTCGTGGGGGCGGCCGAGGCCGTTGGGGAGCGACCATGACCGAGCATATCGCGCAGGAAATGGTCGCATCCGAGGTCGTTGGGGAGCGACCATGACCGAGCATATCGCGCAGGAAATGGTCGCATCCGAGGTCGTTGGGGAGCGACCATGAGGACGGAAGAGGCGTACGCCATCCTGGGCGTCGAGCCGGGCGCCAGCCCGAAGGAGGTCCAGCTCGCCTACAGGAAAGGGGCCCTCGCTTGTCATCCGGACCGCGCCTCCTCCGAGGACGAGGTCGCCTACTTCACGAAGCGCTTCCTCGAGGTGCGCGACGCGTACGAGTACCTGCGGAGCCAGGGTTTCCCGGTGCCCGAGCCCCAGCAGGTCGTCGAGGACCCGCCTCAGGTCCGGACCGCCGGCCGCAGCTTCGCTCCCAAAGAGGGGGCGGGGGACGATGTCGGTCTCGGCGAGAAGCTGGGCCTGGACTTCCGGTTCGACCTCGGGAGTCTCTGGGTCTGGGGGATCCTGATCCCCGGCGGGCTGGCGGCGCTGATCTACTTCCTAAAGTTTCTGTTCCGTACGCTGAGCCCCTGAGCGCGCCCTGCGGGACCGTCGCTTCTTCTTGCGCGCGGGCTGCGGCTGCTTCAGGATGGCCAGGATGTCCTTCCCGTAGAGCTCCCGCTTGTACTCGCTGATGCAGTTGATCCAGTGGTCGGTGTCGGGGTTCTGGCGGGGGGCCAGCGCGAGCTGGCGCACCTCCTCGGTCGGGAGGATGACGACCGGGTCGACCCCGCGCTCGACCGCGGTCTTCTTGCGCCACTGGCGCAGGGCCTCGCAGCGGCGCATCGTATCGGCGTCCCACTGGTCGCGCTTGGGCCGCTGCGCGGGAGCCTCGATCGGCGGCGCGGCGCGGCCCTTGTCGATCTCCCGGATGAGCTCCCTCCCGAAGCGTCGGAACAGGTAGGGGGACATGCCCTTCATGCCCCGCATCGCTTCGATGGATTTCGGGCACCGTTCCGCGAGGCGGACGAGCAGCTCCTCCGGGAGCACCCGGAAGGGAGCGCGGTCGAGCTCGGCTGCCGTCTTCTCGCGGAATACGTAGAGCCGCCTAAGGACCGCCTTCCCCTGGGCGGGCAGATCGCGCGCGCCATGGAGGTACCAGAAGGCGTCGGCGTCGAACTCCCGGGCGACCGGCTGGAGCTTCTCGAGGCGCCGGAACTCGTCGGTCGCGTCGCGCCGGAGGGCCTTCCGCTCGAGCTCACCCGCCAAGGCGTCGCGCAGCGCCAGAAGGTAGTGGGTATCGTTGCGCGCGTACTCGATGTGCTCGGGGGTCAGCGGCCGCTTGCCCCAGTTGGCCCGCTGGAGCTTCTTGGAAAGCTTGACGCCGAAATGCTGGTCGATGAGGGGGGCCAGCCCGAGGCGGCGCATCCCGAGGGTGCGCGCGGCGACCATCGTGTCGAAGATGTGCTTGATGACGAAGCCGTAGTCGCGCTTGAGGCAGACGATGTCGTATTCTCCGGCGTGGAAGACCTTCTCGATCGCGGGATCGCGGAACAGTGGTCCGAGCGGCGAGATGTCCTTGACGGCGAGAGGATCGATGACGAAGTCCTCCTCACCGGTGGAAAGCTGCAGCAGGCAGACCTTCTCGTGATAGACGTAGAAGCTGTCCGACTCCATGTCGATGGCGACGCGAGGCTCCCCCTTTAGGTCGGCGGCGAGGGACTCGAGATCCTGAATGCTCTCGATGATCCTCGGGGGGGAGGGCTCTTTTCCGGTCATTCGTCGATCCGGCTCAGCTCGGCGGAGCGGCGGGTGGCGGTCAGCACCGCGTCCATAAGGACCGTGCGCAGGCCTTTGGACTCCAGCTCGTGGATGGCGGCGATGGCGGTCCCGCCCGGGGTGGTGACCTCGTCCTTCAGGATGGCCGTATGCTTGCCGGTCTCGATCACGAGCTTCGCGGCGCCCAACACGGTCTGGGCCGCGAGGCGCCGGGCCAGCTGGCGCGGGATGCCCGCCGCGACGGCGCCGTCGACGAGCGCTTCGATGACCATGAAGATATAGACGGGCCCGCTGCCGGAGAGGCCCGTGACGGCATCCATCATCTTCTCGGGGACGGTCTCGACGATGCCGACGGCGCCGAAGATGGTCTGAGCCAGCTTTAGGTCGTTCTCGGACGCGTGCGCGCCTTTGGCGATCGCGGTCGCGCCCTGGTCGACGAGGACCGGGGTGTTGGGCATGGCGCGGACGACGGGGTTGGCCTTGCTCAGGCGGCCGTTGACGGTCTCGGTCTTGACCCCGGCCATGATGGTGATGACCAGCTGGCGCTCGTTCACCGCCGGAGCGATCTCGTCGAGCACCTCCTTCGCGATCTGAGGCTTGACGGCCAGAAGCAGGATGTCGGCCTCCCGGACCGCCTTGCGGTTGTCCGTCGTGGTATGGATGCCCCATCGCCGGCGGAGCTCATCGAGCGCTTCGGCGCCGCGGCGCGTGGCGATGACGCGTTTGGGATCTATCAGCTTCGCCTTGACCATACCCCCGATCAGGGCGGTCCCGATATGTCCGGCGCCGATCACCGCGATCCGTTTTCGTGCGAGCATGGCCTCTCCAAAAGAAAAACGCCAGGAACCCGGTCGGCGTTCCAGGCGAAACAAAAGACCGGCACCCCAAGGCTGTCGTAATATATATATCAGCCGGATTCCGGCCTGTCAATGGGAAATTTCGAGGCCCCCATCCCGGGTGGCCGCCGCGAACGGACGATTTGAGGTGTTTTTGAGCTTTTCTTGATGCTTTTCGGAGGCTGGGGCGCTATTGTTAATAGAGAATCGCTAAGACGACGGCGAGGAGAAATTGAAAGGGGAGGCGGACCGGCTGGCCGGTCCAGGACAAACCATGAGAACCGAGAGATCTTGGGGTGGGCGGATCGGCGTCATCTCGGCGTTCGTCGGGGCGTTCTGCTGGCAGGCGGGACCGGGGGCGTCCCCATGCTCCGCTCAGAGCGCGGTCCTGCGGGAGGTCTCGGGCGATGGGGATCGTCTGACGATCAAAGTCGACGGGAACGCCGAATATTCACTGCTTTCGCTTCCCTCCCCGCCTCGCCTGGTCATCGACCTCTACGGCGTTTCTCACGGCCGGCCGAAGGTCGTGAAATACGAGAGTGCGAAGAACCTCCGCGATGTACGCACGTCCCAGTACGCGCCGGGGGAGAATCCGACCACGAGGATCGTCTTCGACCTGTGGAAAGACGTTTGGTTTCAATCCTTTCCCCAAGGGTCGGACATCGTCATCGTCCTGTCCGACATCAAGGCTCCGATGGCCGACAAGCCCTACTTCCCCGAGCCGGAGGGGCCGGGTCTGCTGCGGTTCAGGGGACGCCTCCGCGACTACGCCGGCGATCCGATGACCGGGACTTTCCTGCTTCGATTCAGCCTCAGGGATCCCGGCAAAGGGGGGCGCGGGGTGTGGCGGGAGGCCATATACGTCAGAGCCTCCCAGGGCTTCTGCAGCGCGGTTCTGGGAAGATCTCAACCGCTGCCGATGGAAGCCTTCTCGGAGGAGTATGCCTTCTCGGTCGAGCCTCCTCCCGGGGCGCCTTGGATGGTGAGGGGCCTGCCCGTGACCCAGCCCCTGCTGAGCCGAAGGCACTGATCGCGGGGCCGTTGTGCGCGTCCCTCCCCCGCGGGGAGGGACGCGGGAACAAGAGGGGGCAGAACCATCGCCCCCCGACATGGGCAGCCCCCCGTAGGGGGCCGCCTCTAGGCCTTTGGGCCCACCTCCTTCTAGGCCCGAAAACCCTGTATATATAGCGGAAAAACGTCACTCTATATATAACAGGGTTATGAAGATGGACCAAAAGCACAAGCCGCTCGCGACGAGGATCCTGGCGCTGATTCAGGCGGCCGTCCTTCTGCTCGGGAGCGGCTTGCTGCAGCCGCTGCAAGCGAGCGCCGTCAGGGTCGCCGCTCCCCAGGCCTCCGCCGGGCAGGGCGGAGTCGCCGGCGCGGCGTCGAGCGGCGGAACCCAGGCGGGCGGGATTTCCCCGGTCTCGTTGAGCCCCGCTTCTTTGAAGCTGAGCGGCGTCCTCCCGGCGCTTTCCGCTCCCGCGTTGAAGCCGGTTTCTCGGACCGCCGGCACGGCCGAGGGCAAGGCGTCGGCGGAGGCGGTCCTTCCGAGCGGCGTCGCCCGGCCCGCCGCCGGGGCCGCCCGGGCGGCCAGGGCGGCGGCGGACTCCAAAGCCTCGCCTGAGGGAGCCGGTACGCTTCGGGCGGCCAGCTCAGCGCGGCAGGCCTGGAAGCCCTCCGGCATCGTCTCCGCGTTGCGGGGCCTTCTCCTGCACGGTCCCAAGGCGGGGAACGCCGCTTCCGTGGAAAGCCTGGACGGCGCCCGCCGGGCCACTGAGCGGAATTTTCTCAACGCGGCCGCTTTGGGCCAGTTGGGAGGCTCCGAAGAAGGCGCTGTCCGGACGAATACCCGGTGGGGCCGCTTCTCGCTGAAGAACCCTTCGCTCAGGCGCGCCGACGCCGGCTCCGCGTCTCAGAGGGGCGCCTCCTCTCCGGCCAGCGGCAAGGCCCCCGCGGCTAATGAGACTTACCGGGAGCTCCGGCTGGAGAACGGCATGCACGTCCAGCTGGTGAAGAATCCCGGGCTCTTCAGCGCCACGATCGCGGTCAGCTACGGGGTCGGGGGGCGCGACGACATGGACGGCGAGGGCGGCTACGCGCATTTCCTCGAGCACCTCGTGCACCACGGCGGCACCAAGCGCATCCGGAACATGTACCGGATGCTCGGCGCCATGGGCGGCTACAGCAACGCGTTCACCTATCCGGACGAGACGGTCTACGTCCATACGGTCCGCGACGACTTCCTGGACCTGGGCATCTTCCTGGAAGCGGAGCGGATGTCGAACCTGGAGATCACCCCCGACAAGGTGGAGCGCGAAAAGCCCATCATACTCGAGGAGAAATCAAGCAGCGACGACTCTCCGTACACCTCCGCCTGGCAGCGGCTTCGCCGCCTGGCGTTCTCGAACCCGAACAACGGCGGCGAAGTGCTCGGCTCCAAGGGAGACATCCGGGGCGCCACCGCCGAGAAGCTGCGGCGCTATTTCGACCGGCATTACGCCCCGGAGAAGGCCAAGGTGGTCATCTCGGGCAACATCGACCTGGACCAAACGGAGAAGTGGGTGAAGGAGTACCTCGGAGCGGTGTCCCGGAGGGGCCCGCCCGCCGCTTCGGCGCGGACGGACCTGGCCGAGGCCGGGCAGAAGTCCGAGAGGCGCGCCGAGGTCTCCGATCCGAACGGAGCCGGGCGCGCCGTCCTTTTCGCCTGGCGGGCTCCGCGCCACGGGACGCCGGCGTACTACGCGGCCTCGATCGCGGCCGAGATGCTGCAGGACCGCCTGCACAGGAAGCTCGTTTTGGAGCGCAAGAGCGCCGGCGGGGTCTCCGTGAGCGTGCCCTACCTGGAGAGGGACCCCGCCTCCTCCTCCGGCGCCATCGATCTCGGGCCCGAGATGACGGAAGATGAGGCCCTGGCCGCCTTGGACAAGGAGATCGAAGCGATCCGTCGCGGCGAGTTCGATGCCGAGGAGCTCAAGCGCCGGATCGACGATCGGGTCTTCGCCCTTCAAAACGAGATGGGCGACCCCTACGGGGGCACCCTCCTGCTGGCCAAGGCCGCGGCGCGGGGTTTAAGCGCCGCCGACCTGAAAGACGAGGCCGAGCGGTGGCATCGCCTCACCGCGGAGGACGTCAGCCGGGCGGCCGCCAAGTTCTTCACGCGCGAGAAGCGCAGCGTGGTGGCGGTGCGGCCCGCTCCCCCCGCCGCCACGAAGCCCGCCCCCACCGAGGACCGGCATGAGGCCGAGGCCGTTCCGGAAGAGGCGCCCACCAAGCTGGAGAAGGATATCCTGGAGGACATCGCCGCGGCCAAGAGCCCTAAGGTGGACTTCGGGACTCCTGAAGAGTTCCGCCTGCCCAACGGGCTCAAGGTGGTCGTGATGCCGGACGGGCGGCGCTCGACGGTCTACGCGAAGCTGGCCTTCCGCGAGGGGGCCACGGCCGCGGACGCGGCGGCCAGGATGAGGGTCCCCCTCGTGGCCCAGCTCCTGGGGCTGCGCACTTCGGCCAGCTCCGAGCAGCAGGTAGACGACAGCCTCAGGGACATGGGCGCGAGCATCCGCACCGGCCAGCGGTGGGACCACGTGGTATTCGACGGCAACGCGCCCTCGGAGTCGGCGTCCCGGCTGCTCTCGCTGCTCTCCGAGATGATCAGCCGCCCCTACGCGTGGACGCAAGAGGAGCTGGCCTCCTGGAAGGCCCTCTGGAAAGAGAACCTGAAGCATCACCGGGCGAACCCGGACGTGCTCGGCCATCAGCGCGCGCTTCAGGACCTGGTCGGGAGCCATCCCTCGGCCCAGTCCGACCTCTCGGAGGAGGCCATCGACGGGCTCACCCCCGGAGAGGTGGCCCGGCTCGCGCGCACCCATTTCGCGCCGGACAACGCGGTCCTGGTGGTGGCCGGCGACGTGAATCCGCAGATGGTCAAGGCCGAGCTCTCTCGCGTGTTCGCCGACTGGAAGCCCGCCCGTCAGCCCGCCGCGAACGGCTCGGAGCCGGCGGTCAATCGTCAGAGGGGCATCTCCCTGGTGGACCGTCCCGGCTCCGGGCAGGCCCAGATCCGCGTCAGCGGCATCGGGATCGGCGACGGGCGCCCGTCTTCGGAGGACCACTTCCCGCTGCTCGTGGCCAGCCAGCTGATGGGCGGCGGCTGGAGCTCGAGACTGTTTCAGGTGGCGCGCCGGGCCATGGGCGTGGCCTACGACGCGTTTAGCCAAGTGGTTACGGACAAGGCCCTGGCCATGTGGACCTTCGGGCTCTTCACCCGGCCGGCGAACGTCCAGCCGGCGCTCAAGGCTCTCCTGGACCAGGCGAGCTCGATGCGGTCGAGGCCGCCCGCGGCGGCGGAGCTGGGCAGCGCCAAGAACGCTTTGATCAGCTCCTTCCTGCTGAGCCTGGACTCGATCGGCGGCATCGCGGACCATCTGCTGGGATTGGAGCTCTTCGACATGCCCCTGGCGTCGTGGGGAAGCTACATGACGAAGGTCTCGGAGGTCACCGGCAAGGCGGTGCAGAGGGTCGCCGGGAAGCTGCTTCACCCCGACAAGACGGCCGTCACGGTGGTGGGCGACGCCGAGCGGATCGAGGGCGACCTCGCCCAAGAGCGCCCGGTGGACGTCTACGACGCGGACGGCAACCTCAAGCGCTCGGTCAAGCCCCGGTCCTTCTTCTCGCGGCTGTTCTCCTGATTCCCCGCGGGAAAGTCCTCCTTTCGTATAATCCATTCAAGGAAGCCTCTTCCCGGAGATGCCCATGAAACGATTGTCATTGTTGTTGATCGCGGCGGCGCTGTCGGGGTGCGCCCATGGCGGCCTGCCGGACGCGCCGCGGACCTGGGGACTCGAGGGACGGGAGCAGATGGTCGCCGCGGACCACCCCGTGGCCTCCGAGGTCGGCGCGCGCATCCTGGAGGCGGGCGGCAACGCCGTGGACGCGGCTGTGGCCACGTCGCTGGCCCTGGCCGTGACGCGTCCTTTCAGCGCGGGCGTCGGGGGCGGCGGCTTCATGCTCATCAAGTTCCGCGGCAAGGAGCCGGCCATCCTTGATTATCGCGAGACGGCCCCCGCGGCCGCGGTCCCGGCGGCTTACGTGGATGGGGGCGGCGAGGTGATTGCCGGCAAGACGATGTCCGGCCACTGGGCCGCGGGCGTCCCGGGGGAGATCCGCGGGCTGGATCAGGCGCTTAGGACCTACGGGACGATGGAGCTGGCCGACGTCGCGGCTCCGGCCATCGAGCTCGCGGAGACGGGCTTCCCGGTGGACGCGATGACCCGCAAGGCCATGAAGCGGCTCGCCGAGCGTTTGAAAGAGCTGCCCGATCCCGGGGAGTGGGGCGCCGAGATTGCGCGAATCTTCCTCAAGGACGGCAAGCCCTACGCCTTGGGCGAGACTTTGCGCCAGCCGGATCTGGCAGCGACCCTCCGCGCGGTGGCGGCGGAGGGCCCGGACGCGCTCTACCGCGGCAGGATCGCCGGACTGATCGCGGCGGACATGGAGCGGCACGGCGGGCCGATGACCGCCGACGACCTGGCCGCCTACGAGGTGAAGGTCCGCACGCCCCTTCGCGGGCGGTTCCGCGGCTTCGAGGTGATGGGGATGCCGCCGCCCAGCTCGGGCGGGGCCTGCCTGATCCAGATGCTGCAGGTGCTCGACGGCTATGATCCGAAGGAGCTGGACGCCCCCTCCTACTACCACTTCATGGTGGAGAGCATGAAGCACGCCTTCGCGGACCGGGCCGCTTTCCTGGGCGACCCGGACGCCCAGCCCGAGATCGCGGAGGACGCCGCCGGGATGATTTCGCCGGAGAGGGCCGCGCGCGCGCGCGCGGCCATACGGTCCGACCGGACCGGGGAGCCGACGCGATACGGCGTCCACTGGCTCAAGGACGACCAGGGGACCACGCACTACAACGTCTTCGACCGCCACGGCAACGCCGTGGCCGCCACCGAGTCCATCAACCACGCGTTCGGGTCCCTGGTCGTGCCGCCGGGGACCGGCGTCGTGCTCAACGACGAGCTCGACGACTTCAGGGTGAGGGTCGGGGCGCCCGACGAGTTCGGCCTGCCGATTCCCGACAGGAACCTCATTCGGCCGGGCCACCGGCCCATGAGCAGCATGTCCCCCACCCTGCTCCTCAAGGACGGAGAGGCCGTGCTCGCGGCCGGAGCCTCCGGCGGGCCCCGGATCATCACGGCTACCCTCCAGGCCATCGTCAACATCGTGGACTTCGGCCTGCGTCCGGACGAGGCCGTGGCCGCCAAGCGCGTCCACCATCAGTGGAGCCCGGACCTCGTGCGCGTGGAGGAGGGCCTCCCCGCGGCCATCCGGATGCGCCTGCTCGACAGCGGGCACCGGCTGGCCCGCTACAAGAGCCACGCCGGGATCTGCCAGGTGATTTATAAGGATGGAGACGTCCTCTACGGCGCCAGCGACCCCAGAAAGGGCGGGCGCCCGGCCGGGCGCTGAAGAGGCGGCGGCTGCTACTTCAGGCGGGGTACCGGCGAGGGCCGTCCGCGGCTATCCACCGCGACCATGGTGACCTGGCAGGAGTTGGTTCGCGTCCGCCGCCCGCGCTTGACGTCCTCGGCGTAGACGTCCACTCCGATCTTCATCGACGTCCGGCCTACCTCTCTCGCGCGCGCCTCCACGATGATGAGGTCCCCCACCCGGATGGGGAACAGGAACTCCACGCGATCCATGGCCACGGTGACGCAGGGCTTGCCGGAGTGCCGCATGGCGCACACGCCGGCGGCCTTGTCCACCATCTCCAGGATCTTGCCTCCGAAGACGGTGCCCAGCGTGTTGGCGTGCGACGGCAGGATGAAGTCAGCCAGCTGGGTGGCGGAGTCCTTGGCCGGTTTGGAGCGGACGGTCTTCATGGCGTCTCCTTAGTCTTTAGCGTCAGACTGTAACTTAATCCCGGTGTCAGGCTTCAACTTATGCAACTTTCGGAACCTATTTTGAGATGGAGACTTGTGCGACCGGTTTTCGAAAGTCAAATAAGCCGCATGAGTTGAAGCCCGACACCGTTACCGTTATTTACGGCTGAGGCCGAAGGCCTTGTGCAGGACCCGCAGGGCCGTCTCGGCGTGGCGGCGGTCGATCACGCAGGAGATCCTGAGGTCCGAGGCGCTGATCATCTGGATGTTGATGCGGTTGGCGGCCAGGGTGCTGAACATCTTGGCGCCGACCGAGGGGTCGCGGCGGAAGCCGGTGCCCACGGCCGTCAGCTTGACGACCTGGTCGTGGATGTCGACGCGCGCGCCGCCGAGCGAGCGGGCCAGGCGCGTGAGGGACTCCTTGGCGGCCGCCGCGCGCGAGCGCGGGGTCGTGAAGGAGATGTCGTTGACGCCCCTCGTGGTCGGCGCGGACTGGACGATCATGTCGGCCGGGACGTCGTTGGCCGCGAGCTCGGCCAGGACCTTGGCCGCGATGCCGGGGCGGTCGGGGACGTCCACGATGCCGACCCGGATCTCGCCCTTGTCGATAGTGAGACTCGAAACGTGCGCCTTCTCCATATGCTCCTCCGATCTCGCCGAGATCCAGGTGCCCGGCACCGGGTGAAAAGCCGAGCGTACGTGGATCGGGATGCCGTAGCGCTGGGCCACCTCGATCGAGCGGGCCAGCATGACCTGGGCGCCGGCCCCCGAGAGCTCGAGCATCTCGTCGTAGGAGATGCGCGCCATTTTGCGGGCGTCGGGGACCAGGCGGGGGTCGGCCGTGTAGACCCCCTTCACGTCGGTGAAGATCTCGCAGCTGTCGGCCTTGAGGACCGCGGCCAAGGCCACGGCGGTCAGGTCCGAGCCGCCGCGTCCGAGCGTCGTGATGTCGGCCCGGGGGTTAAGCCCCTGGAAGCCGGCCACGACCACGATGTTGCTGGCGCTCAGCTCTTCAAGGATCTTCGTCGGCCGGATCCGGGTGATGGCCGAGCGCGTATGGCGCTCGTCGGCGTAGATGCCGGCCTGGGGGCCGCTCAGCGAGATGGCCGGGACCTTCCGGGCTCTGCAGGCCATCGCGAAGAGAGAGACGCCCACCATCTCCCCGGTGGAGACGAGCACGTCGAGCTCCCGGGAGTCCGGCTGCGGGTCGATGCGGTGGGCGAGCGCGAGCAGCTGGTCGGTCATCTTGCCGGGCGCGGAGACGACCACCACGACGCGGGCTCCGCGGCGGCGCGCCGCGATGGCCCAATCGGCCGCGTGCTGGATCTTCTCGGGGTCGGCGACCGAGGTGCCGCCGAACTTCATGACCACCGTCGGATGTCTCATCGCGTGTCGATGACCGCTCCCTTGTTGTCCACGTCGAGCGCGAGGTAGCGGCTTTCCTTGCCGTGGCGGAGGAACGCCTTCTGCATCGCGCGCCCGACCTTGGCCTGCTTGGGCCCGCGCAGGGTCAGCGCCAGCACGGTCGGTCCGGAACCGGAGAGGGCCGCGCCGAAGGCGCCGGCCTTGAGCGCGTCACGGATCACCGCGTCCATGCCCCGGACCAGGGGCTTGCGGTAGGGCTGGTGCAAGACGTCCTGCATGGCCGTCTTGAGCCAGGCGTACTCCCCGCTCTCCAGGGCTTTGATTAGGAAGGCGAGGTGCGAGGCCGTATGGACGGCGTCCCGGAGCGATACCTTCTTGGGCAGGACCTTGCGCGCCTTCTCGGTCGGGACCTTGAAATCGGGGACGCATACGACCACGCCCAGGTCCTTGGGGACCTTGAGCCCGAAGTGAAGCAGGTCCCCGCCGTTCCAAAGGGAGGCGCGCAGGCCGCCGTAGAACGCGGGCACGGCGTTGTCGGGATGGCCTTCGAACTCGCAGGCGCGCTCCACGATCTCCAGGGGGGATTCGGCCTTGACCTCCAGGACGTGGAGCAGCGCGTCCCCCGCGAGCAGCCCGCACAGACGGGCCGCGGCGCTCGAGCCCAGGCCGCGCCAAACGGGGATGCCGTTCTTGATCGCGAAGTGAAGCAGGGTGCCGTCCCAGTACTTGGTCGGACAGACGCTGTCGAAGGAGCGGACGACCATATTGGACTCGTCGCGCGGCAGGGCATCGGCTCCCTCGCCCGCGAGGTCCACGCGGACGGTCGCGGGCCGAGGGCGGGCCGGCTCCGAAGGCTCCAGCGCCTGGCGCCAGTAGACCTTGAGGTCCAGCTCGCAGTAGAGCTGGAGCGCCATGCCGAGCACGTCGAAGCCCGGGCCGAGGTTGCTCGTGGTGGCGGGGACTCGGACTCGGATGCGGGTCGAGGACTCCCTAGTCTGCATGGCATCTCCTCAAGATGCGGCGGACCGCGGCCAGCTCCGGGGCTATTTCCGTGAAACGGTGGCGGATGCGCTTCGGGGAGTCCGGGTCCTTGAGGCCGTGCCCGGTCAGGATGCAGGCGATCAGCAAGCCGGCGTCGGCCGGCTTGCGCTTATCGGCTTTCTTCCTTTTGAAGCTGTTTTCTTTCGCGAAGCGCAGGAGTCCCGCGACGCCCGCGGCGCTCGAGGGCTCGCAGAAGACCCCTTCCTCCGCGGCGAGCAGGCGGTAGGCTGAAAGGATCTCCCTGTCCGTCACCTTGCCGATATGTCCGCCGCTTTCGTCGCGCGCGCTCTCCGCGCGGCGCCACGACACGGGGTTGCCGATGCGGATGGCGGTCGCGAACGTCTTGGGCTTCCGGACCGGACGCCCAAGGACGATGGGCGCGGAACCGGCCGCCTGCCAGCCCATCATGCGCGGAAGGCCGGTCCCGCGCGCGGCGTGCAGCTCCCGGTAGCCCAGCCAGTAGGCCGTGATGTTCCCCGCGTTGCCCACCGGCATGAACTGGTAGTCGGGCGCGCGGCCCAGGGCCTCGCAGATCTCGAAAGCCCCGGTCTTCTGGCCCTCGATGCGGTAGGGGTTCAGGGAGTTGACCAGTGTCCAGCGTTCCTGCTCCGCCACGGTCCTGGCGAGTTCGAGCGCCCGGTCGAAGTTGCCGCGCACCGCGATGACCTGGGCGCCGTGCATGAGCGACTGGGAGAGCTTGCCGGCGGCCACCGCCCCGGCGGGCAAAATGACGACGCAGGGCAGGCCGGCCCGGGCCGCGTAGGCCGCGGCCGATGCGGCCGTGTTCCCCGTGGAGGCGCAGATGACGCCCCGGGCGCCCTCCTCCACGGCTTTCGAGATGGCCAGGGTCATCCCGCGGTCCTTGAAGGAGGCCGTGGGGTTGGCGCCCTCGATCTTCAGATAAACGGCTCCCTCCGGAAGGCCCGCGCGCTCGGCCAGGCGGGGGGCGGGAACGAGAGGGGTGTCCCCTTCGAAGAGCGTGACGATCGGAGTCTTGCGGGCGACCGGCAGGCGCGTCCGGTATCTCCAAATGAGAGCGGTCCGCCCGGCGCGGCCTCGACCCCGGAGGGGGGCCGTGCCCGCCGCCCTCAGGATTGGCGTTGGCGGCTGGCGCGTCATGAGTCGGGCAGCAGGCGGAGGCAGGAGTGCGCGCGGTCGACCATGGGCAGGGCCGTGATGGCGCGCCGCGCGCGGTCGATGAGCGCGCGTCGCGCCGCATGGGTGAGGATCATCACCGGCACGGCCCGTCCGCGGCCGGCCGCGCGGGCGTCCTGGTGGATCCGCGCGATGGAGATGCCGGCCCGTCCGAGGATCCCGGTGATGCGCGAGAGCGCTCCGGGCACGTCGCGCACGCGGAGCTTCAGGTAATAGGGCGCTTCAGACTCCTCTACGGGGGAAGCGATGCGGTGGCGGGCATTCCCGCCTTCTTGGGGCCCGGAGGGATACGTGGGGGCCCCGCCGCCGAGGATCTCTCCGCCGAGGGCGAGCAGGTCGGCCAGGACCGCGCTCGCGGCCGGGCCGGGGCCGGCCCCCTTTCCGTAGAACATGAGGTCGTCGGCGGCCGAGGCCTGCACGATCACCGCGTTGTAGCCGCCGTGGACGGCGGCCAGGGGATGCTTGAGCGGCACGAGGGTCGGCTGCACGTGGGCCTCGACGCTCACGGGCCGGGCGTCCCAACGCGGGGCGATCGTTCCGATGAGGCGGACCGTGCGCCCGAGCGAGCGCACCGCGAAGCCGATATCCTCGGCCTCGATGCGCTCGATCCCCTGGCGGGGGATGCGGTCCGGCGGCAGCCAGTTCCCCGTCAGCATGGACGCCACGATCGAGATCTTGTGGGCCGTATCGGTCCCGTTGAGATCGAGGGTCGGGTCGGCCTCGGCCATCCCCAGGCGCTGGGCCTCGCGCAGGGCGTCGGCCATCTCGCAGCCCTCATGGGCCATCTGCGAGAGTATGTGGTTCGTCGTCCCGTTGAAGATTCCGTATACGGTGTCGATCCGGTTGGCCGCCAGGCCAAAACGGATGGCTTGGACGATGGGGATGCCGCCGGCCACGGCCGCCTCGAAGTATACGGAGCGCTCGTGCCGGCGCGAGGCCGCGCAGACCTCGTTCCAGCACTGCGAGAGAAGGTGCTTGTTGGCGGTGACCACGTGCTTGCCGGCGGCGAGCGCGTCGAGCACCAGCCGCCGGGCGTGCCGCACGCCGCCGAAGAGCTCGATGACGATGTCGACCGCGGGGTCGCGCAGCAGGGGGGCGAAGTCGGTCGCGCGGCGGACCGAGCCCGGAAGGCCCATCCGCCGGGCCGAGGCGCGGCGCTCGCAGACCCAGGCGAGCCTCAGGTCGCCGCCCAGGCGCGCGGAGAACTTGGCCCGGTTGGCCGTCAGCAGGCGGGCGGTCTCCCGGCCTACGTTGCCGAGGCCGGCGATCGCCACGCCGAGCGGGCGGCCGCGTCTTGGACGCTTATCCATGGGTAGAGTCTATCAAAATTGTCGCGGAACGGGATTTTGAGAATTCCACCGGGAATTCCCGGAAAACCCGGGGTTCGCCGCGGCCCTTTGAGACGGGGGAATATGGTAATATTTGAAAACATCCCATGATAGAGAACCTCGTCTATAAGATCATCGGCACGCCGAGCGCGCGCCGGCTCAAGGAGATGAACCCGCTCCTCGCGGAGATCAACGCCTTCGAGCCGGAGGTCGAGAAGCTCTCCGAGGAGGACTTTCCGGCCAAGACGGAGGGCTTCCGCAAGCGCGTCCAGGAGCGCCTCTCCGCCCTCGCCGACGACGCTAGCGAAGCGGAACGTAAGACGGCCCTCAAGGACGCGTTCCTCGAGGTCCTCCCCGAGTGCTTCGCCCTGGTCCGCGAGGCCGGCAAGCGCGCCATCGGGCTGAGGCACTACGACGTCCAGATGCTCGGCGGCATGGTGCTCCACGAGGGCGGGATCGCCGAGATGAAGACGGGCGAAGGAAAGACTCTCGTGGCCACGGCCGCGGTCTACCTCAACGCCCTCACCGGGAAGGGCGTGCACCTGGTCACGGTGAACGACTACCTGGCCCGGCGCGACTGCGAGTGGATGGGGCCGGTCTACCGCTACCTGGGCCTGAGCGTCGGCTTCGTCCAGCACGACATGGACAACGAGGAGCGGCGCGAGGCCTACGGCCGCGACGTCACCTACGTGACGAACAACGAGATCGGTTTCGACTACCTGCGCGACAACATGGTCGTTCGCGCCGAGGACCGGACGCTGAGGCCGCTTCACTACGCGATCGTCGACGAGGTGGACTCGATCCTCATCGACGAGGCCCGCACCCCGCTCATCATATCCGGCCCGTCCGAGGAGTCCACCGACCGCTACGTCGTCATCGACCGCATCATCCCGCATCTGAAGATGCGCAAGGTCACCGAAGAGGACGAGATCCAGGCCAAGTACAGCGGCGAGAACCTCGGCGCGGGATACGACGCGGTCATCGACGAGAAGAACCACACGGCCGTCCTGACCGACCAGGGCATCAGCAAGGCGGAGAAGCTCCTGGGGCTTTCGAACCTCTACGACGACCTTTCGGGCGCCTGGGTCCACCATATCACCCAGGCCCTGCGCGCGCACCACCTCTACAAGCGGGACGTCGAGTACGTGCTCAAGGACGGCGAGATCATCATCGTCGACGAGTTCACCGGGCGCCTCATGCCGGGCCGGCGCTGGTCCGAGGGCCTGCACCAGGCCGTGGAGGCCAAGGAGAACATGCCGGTCAAGGCCGAGAACCAGACCCTGGCCACCATCACCTTCCAGAACTTCTTCAAGCTCTACAAGAAGCTCGCCGGCATGACGGGCACGGCCATGACCGAGGCCGAGGAGTTCTGGGACATCTACAAGCTCGACGTGGTGGAGATCCGCACCAACAGGCCGCTCGTGCGCGCGGACCTGCCGGATCAGGTGTACCGCACCGAGCGCGAGAAGTACGCCGCCATCGTCCAGGCCATCGACGACCTCTGGAGGAAGGGCCAGCCCGTGCTGGTGGGCACGCGCTCCATCGAAAGGTCCGAGAAGCTCGCGGCCATGCTGCGCCTCAAGGGCATCCCGCACCAGGTTTTGAACGCCAAGTACCACGAGATGGAGGCCGAGATCATCTCCCAGGCCGGCCACTCGGGCACTGTGACCATCGCCACCAACATGGCCGGCCGCGGCACCGACATCGTGCTGGGCGGCAACCCTGCCGACGACCCGGACCAGCGGAAGGTGGTGTCCGTGGGCGGGCTGCACGTGCTCGGCACGGAGCGGCATGAGGCGCGGCGCATCGACAACCAGCTCGCCGGACGCTGCGCCCGCCAGGGCGACCCGGCTCCACCCAGTTCTACCTCGCCCTCGAGGACGAGCTCATGCGCCTCTTCGGCGCGGACCGCGTGTCGGGCCTCATGGAGAAGCTCGGCATGGAGGAGGGCGAGGTCATCGAGTCCGTTCTGGTCACCCGCCAGATCCGCGCGGCCCAGAAGCGGTGGGAGGGCGAGAACTTCAACATCCGCAAGCAGCTCCTGGACTACGACAACGTGATGAACA
>JBDREN010000121.1:0-33973 GCA_043819795.1 Elusimicrobiota bacterium | reverse complement strand
GCCGACCCCCGGGACCACGCTGATCCGCTTCGTATTTCCGGCGGACTACAACGACGTCCCCATCGAGACGGTGGACGGGTCGGGCGCCGCGGTGCCCGCCAAGCTCGCCTTCAACACGCACGGGGTGGGCGCGACGCCGGGCCAATACTACGACGCGCCGTTCACGATCCGGGTGATCGAGGGCGGGAGGGTGGGTTTCGCCGCCGAGTTCGGGGGCTTCCGTCCCTACCTCGGCATCACGGTGACCCGAGGCCATACCTATACGGTGGACCCGATCACCGCGGAGTCGGTCGAGTCCGCAACGCCGGGGACGACCGCGATCCGGTTCGTCTATCCGGACGACTATAACGACGTCCCTTTTTCGATCGCCGACCAGTACGGCAATCCGCTCGACGGCGACCTGGTGTTCAGCAGCAAAGGGCTCGGCGTTCCGACGGGTCAGCGGCTTCCCGCCCCGCAGACCGTCCATATCTTGGAGGGCGGAATGGCCGTCCTGGCGGCTGAGTACGGGGGGTTGCGCCCCTATGCGGGAGTGACCGTCGCGCGGGACCACACGTACACGGTGGATGGCGAGACGAGTGATATCACCGGGGTCGAGAGTCCGGGAGTTACGGCGGTTCGCTTCGTGTTCACCGTCCCCAACGCCTCGCCCACGGCTAACGACGACTCCGCCGCGACCGACGAGGACGCGGCCGCTCAGATCGACGTCCTGGCCAACGACACGGATCCGGACGAGAACGAGCTGACGGTCTCGACCTTCACCCAGCCCGCCGGCGGCCAGCTGGCGCTGGGCGAGGACGAGCGGACGTTCACCTATACCCCGAACGCGGAGTTCAACGGGGGAGGACTCCTTCACTTACATGGCGTTCGACGGCCTTGAGGAGTCCGCCGCCGCGACCGTCACGATCACGGTCGCGCCGGTCAACGACGCCCCGGCCGCGGTGGACGACTCGGCCGCCACCGACGAGGACGCTCCGGTCGCCCTGGACGCCCTGGCCAACGATACGGACATCGACAACGACAACGCGGACCTGACGGTGGCGTTCTATACCCAGTCGGCGAACGGCGTGATCGCGTTGGGCGAGGACGGCCGGACGCTCACCTATACGCCGTCCGCGGACTACCATGGAGCGGACGCGTTCACCTACAAGGTGTCGGACGGGACGGACGAGTCGGCCAATGAGGCGACGGTCGCGATCACGGTGAACCCGGTCAACGACGCGCCCGTCCTGGACGCGATTGGGGCGAAGATCGTGGCCGAGGGCTCCCTCTTGAGCTTCATCATCACGGCCTCGGACCCGAAGGACGACCCGGCCGACGGTTTGACGTTCAGCGCGGAGCTCTCCGGCCTGCCCGCGGGCGCGGCCTTCGACCCCGCGACCGCCGAGTTCAGTTGGACGCCGGCCGAGGCGGACGGGCCCGGCGAGTACACCGCCGTCTTCACGGTGACCGACGACGGCACCCCCAACGAGTCGGCTTCCGAGACCATCACCATCACGGTGACGGAGGTGGACGAGGCGCCGGTGCTGGCGGCGGTGGGGGACCGTTCCGTGGCGGAGGGCTCGGCGTTGAGCTTCATGGTGTCGGCTTCGGACCCGGATATCCCGGCCAACAGCCTGTCCTTGAGCGCGGACCTCTCGGGCCTGCCCGCGGGCGCGGCGTTCGACGCGGCCACGGGCGACTTCGCCTGGCATCCCGGTGAGGCGGACGGTCCCGGCAGCTATACGGCCACGTTCGCCGTGACCGAGACCAACGGCAAGCCGTCGAACCTGTCCGATTCCGAGACGATCACGATCACTGTGGGCGAGATCAACCAGGCGCCGGTGCTGGCCCCGATTGGTGACAGGACGGTGATCAAGGGCACGCTGCTCACGTTCACCGTGTCGGCTTCGGACCCGGACATCCCGGCCAACACGCTGGCCTTGAGCGCGGACATCGCCAGCATGCCGCCGAGCGCGAGCTTCGATCCGGCCACGGGCGTGTTCTCCTGGACGCCGACGAACACGGAGCTCTCCGGTGGCGGCCCGTTCGTGTTCACCGCGTCGTTCTCGGCGGCCGAGACGGACGGCAGCCCCGCGAACCTGAGCGACTCGGAGACGATCACCATCACCGTGGAGTCCGACAACCGCATCAACGACGCCCCGCTGCTGGCGTCGATCGGTGACAAGACGGCGTCGGAGGGCGCGCTGCTGAGCTTCACAGTGAGGGCGTCGGACCCTCTGGACCCGGACCCGAACACGCTCGTTTTGAGCGCGGACCTGACGGGCCTGCCGGAAGGGGCTTCGTTCGACCCTCTGACGGGCGCGTTCGCTTGGACGCCGGCGGACGCGGACGGGCCTGGGAGCTACAGCGCGACGTTCCGCGTGGACGAGACGGACGGCGACCCCTCGAACCTGAGCGACACGGAGACCATCACCATCACGGTGGCCGAGACGAACAGCGCGCCCGTGCTGGGGGCGATCGGGGCCAAGGCGGTGGTGGAGGGGGCGACTTTGCGCTTCACGGTGACGGCGGCGGACGCGGACGTGCCGGCGAACACTCTGGTGTTGAGCGCGGACCTGACGGGCCTGCCGGCCGCCGCCTCGTTCGATCCCGGGACGGGCGCGTTCAGCTGGACGCCGGGCGAGGCGGACGGACCGGGGACCTACACGGCGATCTTCAGGGCGATCGAGACCGACGGCAGCCCGACGAACCTGAGCGACACGGAGACGGTGACGATCACGGTGAACGAGGACAACGCGGTGAACGACCCGCCGGCGCTCGACCCGATTGGCGACAAGACGGTGGCGGAGGGCTCGGCGCTGGCGTTCACCATCTCGGGGACCGACCCCAACGACCCGTCCGCGAACGCGATTACGTTGAGCGCGGACCTGTCGGGGCTCCCCGATGGCGCGGGGTTCAACCCTGTGACGGGCGCGTTCAGCTGGACGCCCGCGGAGGCGGACGGCCCCGGGAGCTATAGCGCGACGTTCACGGCGGCGGAGACGAACGGTCAGCCCGAGAACCTCTCCGACAGCGAGACGATCACGATCACGGTTCTGGAGGGCAATAAGGCTCCGGTGCTGGCGGCGATCGGCGACCAGACGGTGGTGCGGGGCACGCTGCTCAGCTTCACGGTGGCGGCGACGGACCCGGACGACCCGGCCAATACGCTGGCCTTGAGCGCGGACCTTTCGGCCCTGCCCGCGACCGCCTCTTTCGACCCGGCGACGGGCGAGTTCAGCTGGACGCCCACGCAGTCGGAGCTCAACGGTCCCGGGCCCTTCACGCTGAGCGCGGTATTCAGCGCTACGGAGACCGATGGCGTCCCCACGAACCTGAACGATTCCGAGGCCATCACCATCACGGTGAACGCGGACAACCGGACCAACGACGCGCCGGTGCTGGCGGCGATCGGGGACCAGGCGGCGTCGGAGGGAGCGCCCCTGAGCTTCACGGTGCGGGCGACGGACCCGAGCGACGCGGAGCCCAACGCGTTGGTATTGAGCGCGGACCTCTCGGGCCTGCCCGATGGGGCGTACTTCGATCCGGGGACCGGAGAGTTCAGTTGGACGCCGGGGGAGGCGGACGGTCCGGGCTCGTATGCGGCGACGTTCACGGTCATAGAGCAGGACGGCGACCCTGCGAACCTGAGCGATTCGGAGACGATCACGATCACGGTGGAGGAGACGAACCGCGCTCCGGTGCTCGATCCGATCGGCGCGAAGACGGCCGTGATGGGCGCGCCCTTGAGCTTCGCGATCACGGCCTCGGACCCGGACATCCCGGCCAACAGCCTGAGCCTGAACGCGGACCTGGAGGGCCTGCCGACCGGGGCTTCGTTCGACCCGGCGACGGGCGTGTTCAGCTGGACGCCGGCCGAGGCGGGGGTATTCACGGCTGTGTTCAGCGCGATCGAGACCGACGGCTCGCCGTCGGACCTGAGCGACGCGGAAATGGTGACGATCACGGTGTCGGCGGATAACGGCGTCAACGACCCGCCCGCGCTGGCGCCGATCGCGGACCGGACGCTGACGGAGGGGGCGGCCTTGAGCTTTACGGTGACGGCCACCGATCCCAACGACTCGACGCCGAACACGCTGGTTTTGAGCGCGGACCTCTCGGGCCTGCCCGCGGGGGCGTCCTTCGATCCGGGCACGGGCGCGTTCAGCTGGATGCCGGGTGAGGCGGACGGCCCCGGGAGCTACAGCGCGTCGTTCACGGCCGCGGAGACCGACGGTCAGCCCTCGAACCTGAGCGCGACGGCGAGCGTGAGCATCACGGTGACGGAGGTCAACGCGGCGCCGGCGCTCGCTGCGATCGGGGACCGGGCGGGGCTGGCGAACTCGCCGGTAAGCTTTACGGTGAACGCGGCGGACCCGGACATCCCGGCCAATAACTTGGTGCTGAGCGCGGACCTCTCAGGCATGCCCGCGAGCGCGGCGGGGGCGTTCGATTCGGCCACGGGAGCGTTCATCTGGACGCCGCTTCCGGGGGACCTGCTGGGCGTGGGCCCGTTCGTGTTCACGGCGGCCTTCACCGCGACCGAGACCGACGGCCAGCCTTCGAGCCTGAGCGACACGGAGGTGGTGACGTTCACGATCGCCAAGTCGCAGAAGGATAAGAAGCTGGCGGTGATCGCGGCGGACGGCACGTTCGCGCTTCGCGAGGCGTACGTGTTCCCGAATCCGGCGGCCGGCGGGGCGAGGCCGACGATCCACGCGGAGGTGGGCATCGCCGACAAGGTGACGTTCCAGATATACAACACGGCCGGCCAGCAGGTGGCCGAGGCGAGCCTGGAGGGCGCGCCCCAGCTCATAGGCGGCGAATACGCCTACGAGTACGCGTGGGAGGGCCATATCCCGAGCGGCGTCTACCTCTACACGTTCGTCGCCGAGAAGTCGGGCGAGGCCCCGATCCGGAAAGCCGGCAAGTTCGCCGTCGTAAGATAAAGCGTCAGGCTGCAACTTATGAAACTTATTGCGGGAGAGCTGTTGTCGGCAGGGGCGCAATAAGTTTCATGAGTTGCAGCCTGACGCCTTCCCCTTCCTCCTTCCTTAAAGGTCCCTTGACAAAGCAAGGGGCCGGGTCTACACTCGTAATAGAAGGCAGGGCTTCATTTTTGCGCTCTCTCACGTCGGGACGCTGAGAGGCGGTCCCTCGTTCCCGTCGAGACCGGCCGGGTGTCGGCGGGGGAGGTTGTTTTATGGACGAAAAGAAGGAGCTGATCGGCGGGCAAGACGGCCGAGGCGCCGGGACGCCGGTGGAAGTGGATATCCCCACGCTCAAACCGAAGGAGGATGAGCGCAAGGGGTTCGGGCTGCCGCTGCCCGGCGGGGCCCAAGCGGGCGGGGCGGCGGCTAAGGCGGGCGGGGTCGCGGCGGCCGTGGGGCTCAAGGCGGTGCTCACCGGCAAGCTCGGCATCGCCGCGATGGCTCTGGCGGCCACGGGAGCCGGTCTGGTGGGCTACGGGGTCGTTCAGCAAGGGAAAGTCCATAAGCCGCGGCCGGCCCGGACCGCTCGCCTCGGGCCGATCTCCACCACGGTCAAAGTCGACAAGCGCGACAGCCAGGGGAGCAAGTCACTCGCCTACATGGCCGCGGCCAGCAAGGGGGAGGTCCGCTGGAAGGACCCGAACGCGCCGGGCACACGGGAGGCTCCGGGCGGACGGGAAGAGCCGTCGCGAGCCCCGGCGGAGGCCGAGGGCGCGGCGGCCCCGGCGGAGGGGCTTCCGGAGACGCCGGACCAGTTCTCCCAAGGCGGGAAGCTGGCCCATAACCTGTCGGGCTCGAAGCTGAGCTCCCGGGTGGGAGGAGACTTCGGCAAGCACAACATCTTCTCCGGCGGGACGGGGTTCCAGATGAAGGACATGGGAAAGAAGGATAAGCAGAACCTCGCCGACATCACCGAGTTTAAGAAGAGGGGGACCGCCGGCGGCAAGACGGGCGCGCTGCGTCGCGGCAAGAAGGCCCAGATGGGCAAGCAGATGAGCACCCGCCGGATGGCGTCGGGCAGCAGCATGGGGCAGCTGAAGTTCGCGGGCAGGCGCTCGGATCAGGCGGCGCGGGCGGGCGCGGCGACGACCGCGGCGACCTATGGCGCGGACGCCTTCGAGCAGACGAACACCGAGGGCGGGGGCCTGGAGGGCTCGGGCATCGGAGAGGGGATGCCCTCGTCGGTCCAGCCGGTGGGCACCGGGGCCCCGGACATGACCGCTGGCGGGGAGGGCGGAAGCTCCACGTGTCCCGAAGGCATGACTCCCGTGCCCGGCGGCGGCTGCCAGCCCGGGGATGTCGAGGGAGAGAACGTCACCCCTTACCAGGACATGGTGGACCAGTCCCAGCAGCTGACCTCCACCGCGAAGATGCTCACCGTCGCGGGCATCGCCTTGCTTCTGATCGGCATCGCCTTGATCGCGACGGGCTGGCTGTCGGCGGTCGGCTGGGTCATGGTCGGGGCGGGCATCGCCCTTCTCGTGGTCGCCATGATGATGGGCGGCCAGGCCAGCCAGATGGGCAAGGATGTCAAGGAAGACTACGGCCAGCATGAGCAGGGGGAGATCATTGAAGGGGAGGGCGACAGCACCCAGGCGGGCGCCGAGGAAGGCATGCAGCAGGCGCCCTAGCCCCGGGCGGGATCATGGCCGGCGGGATGCAGAGCGTTAAGGATTTTTTGAACCCGGAGAACAAACGGATGCTCCGGAAGACCCTGGCTTACGGGCTATGGTCCGGCTCCTTCGCGGGCGCGACCCTCCTCATCGTCAACGCCGGCCGCTTCTCCTATCTTCCCGGCTTCGTGGCGAGATCGGCCGTCATCGGCGCCGTGTGCGTCCTCGCGTTCGGCGTCCTCGGCTATCTCTTCCACGCCGGGATCATCCTGAAGGATTGAGGCTGCCGGCGGCGGCAGGAGGCCGTCGGCCTTCCCGGACCGGAGCCGCGGAAACGGATTCCTTCTTAGGTCAGTCGGAGGGGCAGGTGAAGGTGGCGGTCTCCCTGCGACGATGGCCGTAGCGCCCGGCCCGGCATTCGATCTCGATCTCGCCGCGGGAGCCGTAGAAGCCGTAGCCGGTGCACATGCCCGACGTGGCCTTGCACTCGATGCCGTCTTCCTCGTACCGCTTGTTGAGCGTGTAGCCGCAGGAGGCGTGTATCCGGTGGCGCATGGTGTTCCCGTCGTCGGTCCGCACCGAGAAGTTGATGCCGATCCAGGGCCCGCTCTTGCAGGCGTCCTGGTCGTGGATGTCGATCCGGATGTTGCGGATCCTCGCCTCGGAGGCGGTGTGGGCCACGGCCGCGAAAGAGGCCAGGGCGAGTCCGATCACCAGTGCTCGTTTCATTGGGGAAGTCCTCCGGTTCAGCTCTCGGGGCACTCGATCTGGGCGGTCTCGGTGCGCCAGTGCCCGCCGTTATCGAGCCGGCATTCGACCTCGATCTCGCCGCGGCCTCCGTAATAGCTGTGGTCGCCGCACATGTTGGAGTCGATCCTGCACTCGACGCCTTTCTCCGAGAAGCTCCTGCGCAGGGTGTAGCCGCAGGCGGCGTGCTCCCGATGGTGGATCATCCCGTCGTCGGTGCGCACGGAGAAGTTGATCCCGATCCAGGAGTTGTACTTGCAGTCGTCGGACCTGTCGGGCCTGATGTCGACGTAGTAGATCTGCGTGGCCGCGGCAAAGGCCACGGTCGCGAGAGAGACGATAGCGGCGAAGGCGATAAGTGATCGTTTCATGACCATAGTGTAGGCCTTGCGCGCGCCGGAGGGTTGGGGCCTTGGTCCCAAGGACGGCCAGACAAGGGGCCCAGTCGGAGGCGGGACCTACGCCGGACTCCTTGAAAAGCTCGCCGCCCGGGCCTACACTCTGTGGGAAGATGGCCAGATCCCTCGGGAGCTTCGGCCGCCGGTGGACGCCGCTTCTGGCGGCGGCGCTCCTGTGCGCCTGCTCGCTTCCTTATGCCTACCACTCCGCGGCGGGACACGTCGGCCTGCTGGCGCGGCGCCGGAGCATGGTCAAGCTTCTGGACGACCCCCGGACCCCGGAGCCGCTCAAGGAGAAGCTGCGACTGGCGTCGGATGTCCGCGACTTCGCTTTCGGGGCGATGGGGCTGGAGCGCAGCCGCGACTATTCCACGGTCTCCGAAGTCGGCGGAGACCGCGTGACGACGATCGTCGTGGCCTCGCGAAGGACGTCCTTCGAGCCGTATCTTTGGTCCTTCCCCTTCATCGGCCGTTTCCCTTACAAGGGGTACTTCAAACAGGCTGCCGCCCGGCGTGAGGCGCGCGGACTCGAGCGGCGGGGCTACGATGTCTATCTGGGGGGCGTGGCGGCCTACAATACCCCGCTCTGGCTCTCCGATCCCCTCCCGTCGCCGGTCCTGGATTATCCACCAGGGGAGCTCGCGGCGCTCCTCATCCATGAGCTGACCCACGGGACCGTGAGCTTCAAGGACCATACCGGCTTCAACGAGGCCCTCGCCACGTTCGTCGGGAACCAGGGCGCCGAGGACTTCCTCGCCCTCCGCTTCGGGCCCGACTCGAAGGATTTGGCTGGTTTTCGAGCGCGCCTTGAACGCGACGGCCTTCTGGCCGGCGTCCTGGGGGAGCTTCACTCGGAGCTCGACGTTCTCTATCGGAGCGCGGCGGGGGAAAAGGAGAAGCTCGAGCGCCGGGAGGAGGTCTTCGCAAGGGGGCGGGCGCGCCTCAAGTCGATGGGCTTAGAGCTGGGACCCGCGCTCAACAACGCCTTCATTCTGGCCAACCGGCTCTACTGTGAGGATTTGAGCCGCTTCGAGGCGGTCTATGAGGCGGCCGGCAAGGACTGGCCGGCGACGATCGAGGTGTTCCGCTCGCTTGACCCGAAGCGGCCCGCGGAGGACCTCGAAGCCCGCATCAAGCCCATGCGAAGCCCTTAGGGCTCGCCACGAAATAGGTGAACGTTTCTGGAGGTCGCTGCATCCCGTCCAGGGGGGATATCGGACCACTGGGCGCTTGCCCGGCGGGAGGCCTTACGCGGCGGGGCGCTTGCCGCCTCGCTTCGGAGGGCCGCGGAGGCGTCCGCTCACGACCGCGTAGAGGACGAGGGCCAACGCCGCGCCGCCCCACAGCACGTTCGTCAGGGGAGATAGAGAGGCGAAGGCCACTCCGGCGACGCTGATCAGGGCAAGGACCAGCGCCCGCGCCGGGGTGAGGCGGTAAGGCACGACGAGCCCTTCCTTTCGCGCCTTCCGGTCTTTCCTGAGGCTCAGCCAGGAGTAGATGGAGAGCCCGAGACCGATGCCGGCGGCTCCGAGCACGGCCGCCGCCGCGCCGGCTTTGCCGAAGAGGACCAGGCCCATCAGGCCGCTCATGGCGAAGGCGTTGTGCGCCATGTGCATGGCGGTGGAGGCGAAGAGGCCCTCCTTGTGGAAGACGCGGGCCATGATCAGCGCGCCGATCAACCGGGTTGAGAAGAGGACCGGGTCGGCGGTCTCATGGACCGCGACGAAGACGAGCGAGCTCAGGATGGCCGGGACCCAGAAGCGCAGCACCCCGCTCTTGCCCAGCTTGGAGCCGAGCCAGGACAGCCCGCCCATGAGCCCGCCGCGGAAAAGGACCTCCTCGGTGATCGGGGCCATGACCACGGCGGCGGTCCACAGCCGGACCGCGTCCACCGCGCTCTTGACCATGTCCGGGCTCGGGCCCTTGTAGCCGGGATGGGGCTCCCAACCGAAGGCGGAAGCCACGACGGGGATGACGAACTGGAAGATCAGGCCGATCGCGGCCGCGACGATCCCGATCTTGAAGGAGCGCGACAGGGAGGACTTGGGCTTCGCGTTTCCGGCCTCGGCGGGTGCTTGGCCGGCGTCCAGCCGCTCGACGCCTCTTTGCGCGTCGGCATCTTTCTCGCGGAGTCCGGTCGGGCTTTTTCGCAGGCCCGCGTCCGGGTTCCGCGATTCGGCGCCCCGAACGGGGGCTGCCGCCGCGTCGCCGCCGGAGCGCTGAGCGCCATGATAGAGATCATGGAGCGCGGCTGAAGTCCGGATTCCCGAGGGATCGTTCCGTCGCGCCTGATGAAGCTTCGAGACATGACGCGAAAGCGCGGCGCGCACGGCGGGCCGCGCGGCCGCGGTCCTTTGAGCCGACGGTTCCGGTCGGATGGCGGGCCCGGACGGGGACGCGGGTGTGCCCGTGACCGGGGCCGCCGCTTGGACCCTCGCGGGGGACGGCGCATCGGCGTCGGCATGGGCGCGCCCGCGAACACTGGGACCGGAGGCGCCCGGCAGGACGCTGTCGAGCGACGGACCGCGCGAGATCGGATGGAGGTCGGCCTGCGGTCCCGGCTGCGCTCCGCCGGTGAAGGCGCCCGGCTGGCCGAGCGTCATGGACTGCGCCTTGACCGGGGCCAGGACGACGCCGGCGGCCCGCGCGGCCGGAAGGCCCGGGCACGCGGACACGAGCGCCGCCACGATCAGCACGGCCGTGGCCTTCTTCCAGGCCGCGCGCTGGAGCAAGCTCACCATCATCCCATAGGATGCCGGACATGTCCGGGGGCGGCATGAGGCTTATGGGGAAGGCTCGGCCTGAATCGGGGCCTAGGTCCGTGTAGGACTAACGCCTCTCGACGGGAGCCGCCGATGCCTCAGGCGGAGCTTTTTCTGGCCAGCGCGACGAGGCGGTGGGGATGCTTCCCGAAGGGCCGGCCGTCGAGCCCGCCCCAGAAGCGGACCGGCCGCAGGCCCGCCTTGCGCAGAAGGCCGGACAGGGAACTCTTGTCGTAGAGGTGATGGGTTAGCTGCCTCTCGACGATCCGGGCTCCCGGGAAGATATGTATCCATTTCGCGAGCACGCGCCGCTGTCCGTGCGTCAGCTTGCGCTCCTCGAGCTGGTATCCTCCCTTGTCGAGACGGAACCAGTCGCGAGGTTTGAAGTTGCGGCGGAGCCAGTCTCCGTTGAGCATCTCGATCAGGAACATCCCGCCGGGCTTCAGGGCCTTCGCCACGCCGCGCAGGACCTTCAGGTTGTCGCTCTGCTTGTGAAAGTAGCCGAAGCTGGTGAAGACGTTGATGACGCCGTCGAACTCGCTTCGGAAGTCGAGGGCCTTCATATCGCCCTTGACGAAGCGGGTGGCGACGCGCTCCTCGCGAGCCTTGCGCCGGGCTTCCCGGATATAGGGGGCCGAGTAGTCGAGGCCCGTCACGCGGAAGCCCTTCCGCGCCAGAGCGATGGAATGTCTCCCCGGCCCGCAGCAGAGGTCGAGGACGGCCGCCCCCCGCCGCAGGCCCAAGGCTTTGGCCGCGAACGCGGCCTCGATCTTGGCCTGGCGGAGTTGGGCCGGCCCGGCCGGCGTATAGAACGCCGGGTCGAAGAATCCTTTCCACCAGTCTTTCGATGCGCGTATTGTCATTTTCCGCGGCTCCGTTCGGTTCGCGTCGCCACCCACACCTGCTCCGCCCCGTAGCGAGGGGGGCCTCCCTTGAAGTCCCCATAGCAGGCGAGCACTTTGAAGCCCGCGAGTTCCAGCAGGTATAGCATCTCGTAGCGGTACGTCCAGCGCAAGGCGAGCCTCTCGCACGAGCGGCGTTTCACGCGTCCCCGCCGGTCTTGCACCGTATACTCCGTGGTCTCGGCGAAGGTCTGGGTGAACGGGTCGGGCCGTCTGTCCTTGTTGCGGGCCTCCACCCGGTCGCCGGTCGCGGGGTGCCTGACCCTCTTGCGCCAGGTCGGGGTCTTTCGGGGAGGCGGCAGGCAGTAGTCCAGGCGGGGATCGAAGATGTCCACGATGAAACGGCCGCCCCGAGCGAGATGGCGGCGAACACATCCGAGACAGGCCCGCTGTTTCGCCGGGGTCTTGAGATACTGGAACGCGCGGAAGGGGATGATGATGAGGCGGAATTTCCGGCGCAGGTCGAAGCGCGCCATATCGCCGCGCACGAGCCGTACCCGGCTCTTCAGGGCCGGCGTCAGCTTGCCGCGCGCCACCTTGAGCATATGCGGCGAGGCGTCGAGACCGGTGACCATGAAGCCCTTCTCCGCCAGGTGGAGCGCCACCCGGCCGGTGCCCACCCCCAGTTCGAGGACAGGGCCGCCGGTCTTACGGGCAACCTTGAGGAAGAACTCCCGGTCGCCGTGGATGGGGGAGTCCAGGGAAGCCCCTTCCAGGGCGTCGTAGAGGGCCACGCTCAGAGCGTCGGATGTGTAGAGGTCTCGCATGCGCCGGGTCATGGGACGGGACTATCCTATCAAAAAGCCGGATCGGGGTGGCTCGGGCGGTTACGGGTTAGGGGGAGACGGGTCCTTGAGGCTATCGGGCGCCGGCGGCCGGGGCGGCTTCGGGCCGGATCATATCGCTTATGATGCCGTGCAAGGCCTTCAGGGCGAGGGGATCGAGCCGGGAGGCTTCACCCTCGATGATCTCCATCGCCTTCTCCAGGCTCCGGCCGTCCTGATAAGGCCGGTTCTCCATGAGGGCGTCCAGGAAGTCGGCCACGGAGGTGATGCGCGCTTGAATAGGGATCTGCGAGCCCGGCAGGGCCCGGGGATAGCCCGTTCCGTCCATCCGCTCGTGATGGTTCAGGGCCACGAGGACGGCGTCGGCCTGGATCTCCGGGTCCAGGTCCTCGGCCTCGAGCAGCATCTCGGCTCCGCGGACCGTATGGCGCTCCATGACGCGCCGCTCTTCCTCGTTCAGCTTGCCCCGCTTGCTGATGACGGCCAAAATCTCCTGCTCCATCTTGCCGACGTCGTGAAGGGTCGCGGTCCAGGTCACGCGCCGGGCCAAGTCCAGGCCGAGGCCCATCTTCAGGGCCACGAGGCCCGCCAGCAGGCCGACGCGGGCCATGTGGGAGTAGACGTTGGCGTCGGTCTTGCGCATGCGCTCGAGCAGGGCGGGCTTCCGCGCGCCCCGCTTGTGGCGGCGGCCCGGCTTCGGCGCGGGCACCGTGCGGTCGCGGAAGATCGTCCTGGGAGCCGCCTCGATCAAAGCCGCGTAGCGGCGGTCGCTTAGGCGGCCGGCGTCGGTCAGCTCGGGGCCGTAATGCGTCGGGGCCGCGATGTCCGCGGGCGCGCGCTTGGCGCGGAACCCGTCGAAGAGCCGCGACAGGGACGCGCGGCCGAGGGGGCCGCGCTCGATCAGACGCGTGAGGCCGGCGCGGACCCCTTTCTTCGGGGAAGCCGGCGAGGCGGAAACGTATCCGTTTGCAGCGGAGCCAGACGGCGCCGCGTCGGCGGCCGCGCGGATGGGGGCGGCCTTCGCCTTCTGGAAGCTCGCCGCGGCGGCCGGCCGGGCCTGGGCCGCCGGCGTTCCCAAGGGAGCGAGGACCGTGGGCCAGTAGAAATCGGATGAGGGGAGACCGAAAGCGGCCGGAAGCGCGTTCGACTGAGGAAGGCCGGTCTTCGCTCCCGCCCCGGCCATGCCCGCAACGCCAGCCGCGCCGGTGATGGGTGCCCGGACGACGGGCACCCTGGCGATCTGCGCCAAGCATGACGAGGGGAGGGCCAGGCTTGCGGCGAGGATTCCGGCTACGATCCGTCTCATACTATTACGTTAGGCGGAATCCCGTACGCGCGCGAGAGACGTTGGTCCCAGGACGGCCTAGGCCCGGGGCCTAGGACCTTAGGCGGCAGGTGTTGAAAGGCGAATAAGTCTCAACCGGACAACGCTTTTTCGAAGAGGCGGCGGAAGTCCTCTTCCGTGACGGGCCGGGGATTGAGGGGATGGCACACGTCTTTCACCGCGACCTCGACTAGAGGACCGATGTGCTCCGCCTTGACCCCCGCGGGGCCGAGGGTCTTGGGGATGCCCACGACCTCCTTGAGGCCCTTGAGCCACCCCACGAAGTCCGAGGCCCGGACCGTCCTGGCCATGATGTCGAACTTCTCGGGAACGGCCGGCTGGTTGAACTCCATCACGTAGGGGAGCATGATCCCGATGCCGAGCCCGTGGTGCAGGTCCACTACCGTGGAGAGGGAGTGCGCGCAGGAGTGCACGGCCCCCAGGCCTTTCTGGAAGGCCACCGCGCCCATGAGCGCGGCGTTCATCATGTCGCCTCGGGCCTCCAGGTCCCCGGGCGTCCGCACGCACTTGGCCAGGCTTTTCGCGACCAGGCGGAGCCCCTCCAGGGCTATCCCGTCGCAGAGCGGGTTGTAGTCCGCCGGGGTGAGGTATGCCTCCACCAGGTGGCTGAGCGCGTCCATGCCGGTGGCCGCCGTGACGCCGGCGGGAAGACCGACGGTCAGCTCCGGGTCCATGAGCACGATCCTGGGCATCAGCTTCGGCGAGAAGATGATCTTCTTGCGCTTGGTGTCGTCGGCCGAGATCACCGTGCTCCTTCCCACTTCGCTCCCGGTCCCGGCCGTGGTGGGGATCGCGACGATTGCGGGGACCTCCCCGTCGATGGGCTTCTGGCCGGGGACGCCGTCCTCGTAATCGAAGATGCTCCCCGGGTGGTTCGCCGTCACGGCCACGGCCTTGGCCACGTCGATGGCCGCGCCTCCGCCCACCGCGACGAGGGAGTCCGCGCCGTGATCCATGTAGGCTTTCGTTCCCTCGGCGACCTGCGCGCCGACGGGGTTGCCTTCCACTCCCCGGTAGACGGCGGATCCTGGAGCGAGCTTGACGATCTCCTTGAAGAACCCAAGCCTAGCCACGGTCTTGTCCGTGACCACGAGGGGACGCGACGAGCCGAGTTCCGCGAGCTTCTCGGTCAAGAGCTTTCGCGAGCCCGCGCCGAAGTGGATCTCGGTCGGGAAGCCGTATCGGTAGATTCTCTGGGTCATGGGTTGATGAGCCTGTCCAAGAGGCGCGCGGCCTCGTCGATCAGCGGGCGGACCCGGCCCTGCGCCTGGCAGGTCCTGATCCAGTCGTTGGCGTCCGGCGCGCCGGCGCCGGCGCAGCCATCGGATTTTGGAGCGATGTCTGTCTTCAGCTTCTTGAGGGCGCTCGAATATTTCCCTCGACCGATTTCCTTGAGCACCACGTCCAGCTTGTTGCCGAGCGCGCCTTTCTGGTCCGGGGCCTTCATGTCCTCGTCCGCGATAGCCTCGATCGTCTCGACGCTCTCGTCCAACGCCTGCGTCAGCTTGTCCTCGACTGTGAGCGCCGTCACCGTCACGGTGTCGGGCTCGCTGTCCACGTACCCGTCGTTGACCACGAGACTTAGGAGGTAGTCGCCGGCCGCGTCGGGCGTGAACTCCGGCCGCTCCGCGGCAGGGTCGCTCAGCTCGGCCGAGCTCCCCGAAGGCGTGGAGGCGAAGCCCCAGGCGAAGCTCAGGGGATTGGAATCCGGGTCGGAGCTGCCGCTTCCGTCGAGCTGGACCGGGTCTCCCATGGCCACGATCAGGTCCGCGCCGGCCACCGCCACGGGTGGGTCGTTCAGGCTATGACGGCGGCGCACCTCTTCGGCGCTCAAGGCTCTGGAGTAGACGGCGGGTTCGTCGATGAGGCCGTTGAACCAGTAGTTGGGAGCGGTATCCTTCGTATGCCCCGAGCCGATCTCCAAAGGCCCGTCGTTGCCGCCCGGAGGCGGCGCGGCCGATGTTGCGGCCTCCTCCTCGGCGTTGATGTAGAGCTTCATGCTCGTCCCGTCGTAGACGCCGGCGAGATGGTACCAGAGCCCCGTCTCGGGGACGGTCTCGGAATACAGAGAGGTATCCCTGGACATGTTGCCGACCCTGAATCGGAATCTATCCTCCATGTTGCTGTACGCCAGGTGATAGTTGACCCGGTATCCACTGCGCTGCTGCTTGACGATGATGGTGTCGGTGCCCACGCCGTCCTTCTGGGTCATGTAGACCCATGCCTCCACGGTGAGCGGGCCCGCGATGTTCAGGCTGTCGGCGTTCGGCACTTTGACCTGGTCGTTGCCGTCGAAGCTCAGGGCGCCGCCCGCGATCCCGGTCTCCCGGGTCGCCCCGTATATCCGTCCGTCATTGCCGTGGCCGGTGGCATCAAAGGCCGTGATCCCTTCACCTTCGTCGAACTTCCAGTGGCCGGCAACGTCCGGAGGATAGCTGTGATCGAAGCTGCCCCGGATGGCCACGGAGTCCTCGATGGGCTCGCCCAAGCCGTTCTTGATGGCGGCGCCGTCCAGAGTGATGACCGCTCCCGGAGCGACGGTCGGGACGCCGCCGTCCACGCTCAACGCGATCGTGAGGGTGTCGTTGGGATAGCGGCCGGTGCTCCAGATGGCGCTCCCTATCCCGCCGTTTCCGTCCAGCCACGAACCGCCGTCCAAGGAAAGGGCGGTGTCTATGTCGGCGGCGGTGATCGGATTGCCCTCCGTCGCATAGCTGAAGCGGATGGTCGCCTCGTCGCCAGCCTGGATGCCGGCCCCCTCACCGGAGGCGTCCTCAGCGTAGGCGTCGCGCAGCCAGGCTCCGTAGCGCGCGGCCACCTCGTCCGGGCTCAGGGCTCTCTTGTGGATGACGAGCTCGTCGATGACGCCGTTGAACCAGTAATTGGGGGCGGTGTCCTTTGTGTGGCTCGCGCCGATCTCCAGCGGGCCGTTGTTGCCCGCCAAGGGGACGACGTCGTAGGAGGCGTCCTCCAGCTTGGCGTCCACGTAGAGTTTCACGCTGGAGCCGTCGTACACCCCGGCGAGGTGGTACCAGACGCCCGTCGCCGGATGGGTCTGGGAGTTGACCGGGGTGGAGGCCGAGAGGTTCCCGACGCGGAACTGGAACGCGTCGTTCTGGTTCCGGTACGACATGTGGTAGTTCACGTCGTATCCGAGCGCCTCCTGCTTGGCGACGATGCAGTCGGTGCCCACGCCGTCCTTGTGCGCGATCTTGACCCGAGCTTCCACGGTGAGCGAGCCGGTGATGTCCAGGCTGTCGTCGTCCGGCGCCCGAACGTAGTCGTTCCCGTCGAAGCTCAGGGCGTTGCCCGAAAAGCCGGCGGTCCAGGTCGGGCCGGACAGGGATCCGTCGTTGCCGTTGCCGCTGCCGTCGTGGGCGACGCTCCCGCCCCCCTCATCGAAGCCGTAATAGGCCGCCCGCTCGGCCGAGGCATGCCCCGCGCCCGCCAAGACCATGGAGGACCCTAAGATGATCGTGAATAGTCCCGCCCCGAAATGCTTGCTCGCCATCCGTTGCCTCCTCGCCGAAGCCGGACAGGCGTGCCCGTGCCGGTGGTCCGTCGGCTAGACAAGTATCGCCCTCATCCGCCTTCGGCGCATAACATCACGACTCGCGGAGGGAGGGATGCCGCCCTCCGGAGAAATCGGGTTTTCGGCTTGCCGTTTCGCGAGGCTATATCAGGCCGCCGCGACGCTCTTCTCGGCCAGCTCGACGATCTTTTTTACGAGCTTCTCGGCCCCGGCGAATACCTCGGAGATCCGGCCGGCCAGCATGTAGGCCGGCGTCGTTACGATCTTGGCCTTTTCGTCGACGACGACGCCGGTCGCCTGGCAGTCCTTGTGCTTGGCGCCCATAGCTTCGAGGGCCTTGGCCGTGCCCGCGTCGGTGCCGATCGTGAGCTCGGGTCCGATCGAGCCCAGCGCTTTGGCGAGCACCGCCGGGGCGATGCACAGAGCCCCGATGGGCTTGCCGGCCGCCTGCATGTCCTTCAAAAGCCGGGCGACGTCCTCGTTGACCGTGCAGCCGGGGCCGTCCTTGGCGAAAGACGAAAGGTTCTTGGCCGCGCCGAAGCCTCCCGGAAGCACGACCGCGTCGATATCCTCGACCTTTACGTCGCGGATGTCGCGGATGTCGCCCCGGGCGATGCGCGCCGACTCGACGAGGACGTTCCTCTTCTCGTCGGCGGTCTGGCCGGTCAGGTGGTTGACGACGTCGGCCTGCGCGATGTCGGGGGCCATGCAAACGGCTTTGGCGCCCGCGCGGTCGATGGCCAGAAGGGTGGAGACCGATTCGTGGATCTCGGCGCCGTCGTTGACGCCGCAGCCTGAAAGGATGACGCCGATCTTCGTCATGGGAGAAGCCTCCTGAAAGGCACGGATTTTCTTCTATCAACAAGATACCACATGGAGTTGCCCGATTCAATCAGGCTCTAGGGCGGCTCAGGTCCGGCCTATTGGGCGGCGGCATGGCCCGCCGACCTCAGTGGGGGTGACCCGCAAGGCCCACTCAGGCGATGTAGGTCTTGCGGGCCCGAGGGGGCGGAAGCCCCCAGGGAGAGCACCGAGCGGAGAGGCCTTCCTTTCGCAGCGAGGCTTCAGCCCTGAGCGCAGCGAAGGGTGCGACAGGTGGGCGGAGGGCCCTGACGAACGAGGGCTGCCAGCGCACCAAGCGCGTCGCGCTTGGTGCGCTGGACTTCAAGCCGCCAGCAGCTTGTCGACCAGGGTCAGCTCGTGCTTGTCGAGCCAGATGCCACTGCACTGGGCGCAGAAGTCCGCGCGAAGGAACTGGTTGATCAATCCCGCGTTGACCAGCTTGTTCTCGCAGCGGGGGCATTCCCGCTCGGACTCGCGGGGCTTGATCGGGCCGGACTCGATGGCCTCGCGGAGCTTTTCGGGGTGCTCGGCGATTTTCTCCAGCTCGCCTAAGTCGAACCAGCGTCCGCCGCACTCGGGGCACTCGTCGATCATGCAGCCGAGGCCGGAGTCTATCTCGTTTATGTCGATGAACTTGCACTTCGGGCAATGGGCCACTTTGTCGCGTTCCTCCTCCGCCCGGCGCCTGGACGGCGCGCCGCCGGCTTCAGGGCCCTCCGTTTCGGGAGGGGCATCCGCCATGAGTATACGGCAAATAGGGGGAAAATCGCAAGGCGGGCGGTCCCAATCTGTCCCTGGCGTTCCAGGGGCTTTTTGGGCTATGCTTTACCGGGACCGGAGATGATCTACAAGATTATTCCCACCGTTGTCGTGGTCGCGGCGCTCGCGGGCCTGGCGCTGCCCTACCTGCTGGGCAGGCCTTCCGATCAAGTGCACCATTGGATGATCATCCTGCTGTTCCCGTTCTTCCTGTACGCCATCTGGAAGACGTGGCCGCGCAAGGGCTCCGAGGAATAAGCCGGCGGCCGCGAAGGGCCGCGAAAGGGATGGCCGTCCGCCCGCCTGCAGCGCCCGTCTAGGAACTCGCCGCTTCCGCTTCGTACGCTCTCAGGTCGAGGTTCGAGACGTCCTTGGTGACCTTGTAGCCGTAGGGCGGGTATTCGTACACCGGCAGCCGGGGCTCGGTCACGCCGATCGAGTATCCGTAGAGCCCTTCGTACTCGGCGGCGTCCTCGCCGATGTCCTTGAGCTGCTCCAAATACTCGCTTATGGACTTCGATTCGATGACGACGATCTTGCCCGTCTTCTCGATGACGGGGCTGTGCACGCGGGTGGCGTCGTGGTCGAACTCGAGGATCCGCCTTCCGTAGCGCGTGATCCCGATGACCCGGAAGGTAAGGCTTTTGCCGACGGCGGGCAGGTTCAATACGTTCCGGTCCGTGGCGAGGAACGGAAGGTCCGCCTCCTTGCGCAGCTTCGCGATGTTTTCGACGGCGCGCTCCGGCGCGAGCGGCAGCTTCTCGAGCGTCGGATAGTGCTTCTCGGGGACGCTCCCGATGGACTTCTCCTCCACCTGCTCCTGCACGGTCCTGGCGTTGGGCGCGAAGTTGTGGTAGTTCTCCATGTAGCCCTTGACCGTGAAGGCGTAGTACGGAAGGACCCCGATCTTGTTGAGGACCCGCCTGAGCTTGGCGGTATGCCCTCTCCTCGATGCCGCGCTCGAGAAGACGAGCTGGTTGGCGACCATCCAGCCCGCCGACAGCAGCCTCCGGACCGCCTCCCGGGCTTCGGGAGTGACCTCCATGGGGGACTGGAAATGGGTCTGCACGACGAACTGCTTGACCCCGATCTTCGACGCGCGCTTCCGGAAGTCGGACAAGATCTTCGCGAGCGCGGGGGTGATCCGCTGCGGAAGGTAAACGGGCAGGCGGGTGCCGAGCCGCACCCGCACGAGCTCGGCGTGCTTCTTGCCGGGCTTCCGGCGCTCGTTGGCCTTCTTCTTCCTGCGGGCCATCTCGTAGACCGCGTCGAGCAGCAGGGCCATGTCGTCGTCGGAGCTCATGAGGGCGTCGCCGCCGGTGATCAGGATGTCCCGGAGCTGCGCGTCCTTCTCGAAGTACCGCATGAGCTTGGCCAGCTTCCGGGGCCAGGACCTCTTGGGAGCGAGGGCGTCGAGGTTGAAGTTGAGGCGCCCGCTCTGGAATTCGGACATGCGCTGGCAGCTCGAGCATAGGCCGCCGCAGGCGCGGCCGGTGGTGTCGGGGATGAGGATGGCGACCTCGGGGTAGCGCCTGTGGATGTTGTGGGCGGAGGGGAGCAGCCACCCGGCCGCGTTGGGCTTGCCGGGCTCGACGACGTCTTCCTTCTCCCAGGCGACGATATGCCCGAACTCTTCGACGAGCTGCTTGCTGTAGACGACGTAGTCCCGGATCGCCAGATCCGCCCCGATCGCGAAGTAGGGCACCCGGACGTGCAGAAGGGAGAGGTAGTAGGGATTGACGAAGAACGGGATGCCCGCGCGCTCGGCGTCTTCCAGTATCTTCATGGTGTCGGGGTCCAGGGACATGCCGAGCATCTCATTGAGCAGCGAGGGGGAGCGGACCGCGAACTGGAGATGGAAGGTGCCGTCGTCCCACCACTCCGAAACCTTCAGGAACTTCTGCTCGCGCGACATGCCCGGCTTGAACTTGAACCGCGCGCTTTTGAAGACCCCGTTGTCGATCCTGTCGATGATCAAGTCGATGATCCTTTCGCGGTTCTCCTCACGGAGCTTGACGATCCGGGCGTCCAGCCCGGAGGGATAGCGCTTCATCCACTCCTCCAGCTCGGCCCGCGACGGCATCGCCCGCCGGCTCCTGCCGGTGAGTTGCCGGAAGAGGTGGAGCATGTCCTCGAAGAAGAAGGGCTTCGCCCCGCCCGTGCCGTAAGTGACCGCGAGCCAGATGAGCCTGATGGGGTTGCTCACCGCGATCTCGCCCCTCAGGTTGAGGTCCAGGAACTCCCTGCCGGCGTTGTCGATGTAGTCGAGGACGCGGATGGCCGCGAAGTCGCTCCACTGCAGGGCTTCGAACGCTTCCCGCCCGGCGCGCTCGCGCTTGTAGAACTTCAGGACGTCGGGGCTCGATACGTGCTCGGTCAGGATCCAGTCCCGCACCCCCACGAGCGCCTCCGTCTCGTTCTTGGCGTTGCGCATGATCTCCTCGAGCTTTGGGTTCTCCCGGAGCAGCTGCTTGAGGAGCTTGTGCGACCTGACGCGGATGGCGATCCTGTCGAGGGCCTGGGTGGTCGGCATGCTGCTAGCCTCCTCCGACCGTGACCGAGAGCGTGACCGCGTCGTCGTCGTTTATGACGGCGTCGTGGTGCTTGAGCTCGCCGTTCACGGACGCCATGATGTGCGGGATGTGGCGTTCACTGTAGTTCAGGTCGCGGAGCAGGTCGAGCAGGGTCGCGCCCCCCGCGCACTCGTGCCGGAAGACGTCTTTCCCGAAGGGCCGGATGAGCGTCCCGATGATCTTGATGTCGACCTTCATCGAGGGCCTCCTCCGCAGACGGGGCAGGCCGGGTCCTTCGGCACGCGGATCAGCCGGGACTCCCAGCTTTTTCCGTCGAAGATCAGAAGCCTGCCGGCCAAGAGGTCCCCCGCGCCGGTCAGATGCTTGATTGCTTCCATGGCCAACATGGTCCCGATGATCCCGGGGGTCGTGCCCAGGACGGGGCACATCTGCTCCGGCGGGTCCGTGGGAAACACGCATCTCAGGCAAGCGGTCTCGCCGGGAAGGACGGTCATTACCCTTCCCTCGAAGCCCCGGCAGGCCCCGTGGAAGTAGGGCTTGCGGAGCTTCGCCGCCGCCTCGTTGAGGACGAATCGGGCCGCGAAGTTGTCGAGGCCGTCGACCAGCGCGTCGGCCTCCGCGAGGAGCTCGGCCGCGTTGTCCCGCGTAAGCTTGCGCTCCAGCTTGACGATGTCGACGCCGCCGTTGAGCGCTTTAAGGCTGTCGCAGGCGGAATCGACCTTGGGCCTCCCGATGTCGCCCTCGCCGTGCAGGATCTGCCTATTGAGGTTGGATAGCTCCACCTTATCGGGATCCACGAGCGTGATGCGGCCCACGCCCGCGGCCGTCAGGTAGGCGGCCGCGGAGGAGCCCAGGCCGCCGACGCCGACCACGGCGATCCGCGCCTTCCGGAGCTTCTCCTGGCCCGCGGCGCCGATCTCCCCCATCATCAGCTGCCGGTCGTAGCGTTCTAGCTCCCGTTCGGACAATACCATACCCATCGCGTCTTCCTCCCGAGCGGACACGGACACTTTATCATATTGCCTAGACGCCCGCTTTTTGGCAAAATCCTTGCGCTTGCCTCTGCCGTATTATTGTTTGAGGAACGAAAATGCCCCGGCTTCTGATCAAGAATATCCATACCCTCGTCACCATGGCCGAAGGTGAGGCGCCGCTCCATGACGTGGACCTCCTCGCGCAGGAGGGCAAGGTGGCGGCCATCGGCAAGGGCCTGAAGCCCGAGCCCGGCGACGAGGTGATCGACGGCCGCTTCCGGGTGGTCTACCCGGGCTTCATCAATACCCACCATCACCTCTATCAGACGCTCACCCGCAACATCCCGAAGGTCCAGAACGCCAAGCTTTTCGACTGGCTCGTGGACCTCTACGAGGTCTGGCGCGAGATGAGTCCGGAAGCCGTGGCCATCGGCACCCGGGTGGGCGTGGGGGAGCTGCTTCTTTCCGGGTGCACGACCACGACGGACCACTTCTACCTCTTCCCGAGCGACGTCTCGAAGGAGCTGCTCGACGTCGAGATCGAGGCCGCGCTGGAGATGGGGATCCGCTTCCATCCCACGCGCGGGAGCATGAGCCGGGGCAGGTCGGAGGGCGGGCTTCCTCCCGACGACGTGGTGCAGGACCCGGAGACCATCCTCCGCGACTGCGAGAGGCTGATCGCCAAATATCACGACCCCGAGCCTTTCGCGATGTGCAGGATCGCCCTGGCTCCCTGCTCGCCCTTCTCGGTGACCACCGAGCTCCTCGAGGAGACCGCCCGCTTCGCCAGGGAGAAGGGCGTGCTGCTCCATACGCACCTGTGCGAGACGAAGGACGAGGAGCGCTACTGCCTCGATACCCTGGGCATGCGGCCCCTCGAGTACATGGAGAAGACCGGGTGGGTGGGCCGGGACGTCTGGTTCGCGCACGGGATCTACTTCAACGACGACGAGGTCAAGCGTCTGGCGGAGACGGGGACGGGGATCGCCCATTGTCCGGTCTCGAACCTGCGTCTGGGCTCGGGCATCGCCCGAATCCCCAAGATGCTCGAGGCGGGCGTCAGGGTCGGCCTCGCCGTTGACGGGAGCGCCAGCAACGACTCCTCGGGCATGCTCAGGGAGATGCAGACGGCCCTTCTGGTCCACAGGGTCGGGACCGCGGTGGACGCGATGCCGCCCCGGCGCGTGCTGGAGATGGCCACCAGGGGCGGGGCCGCGGTCCTCGGGCATCCCGAGCTCGGCGTGCTCGAGCCGGGGAGCGCGGCCGACCTGGCCCTCTTCCGCCTCGACCGGATCGATTTCGCGGGCGCCATGCACGACCCGGCCTCGGCCGTGCTCTTCTGCGGGTCTGGCCAGCGGGCGGATCTCACGGTGGTGGCGGGCAAGGTCCTCGTCCGGGACGGGCGGCTCGAAGGGCTCGATGAGGAGGCTCTCTTCCATAAGGCCAACGCGGTGTCCGCCAGGATGGTCGAGGCGGCGGAGAAGAAGCGGAAGATCTCTTACCATTGAGGAGGAAAGGATGAAATTCAGCGATTTTAGGATCCCGGAGCGATTGGAGGACGCCGGAGCGATCCTCAAAGAGCTCGGGGAATCGGCGTATCTCGTGGCCGGGGGGACATCGCTCGTCTTCCAGAAGGGCAAGGGAAGCCGGACGGCGGTGGACATAAGCCGGCTGGGGCTTGAGGGGATCGCGGAGGATCCCGACGGGTTCTCGATCGGCTCGGGGACCCGGATAGCGGACCTCGCCGAGTTCCGGGCCGAGGGCTGGGTCCTGGACCGAGTCGCCCGCCTTTTCTCCACTCAACAGGTCAGGAACATCTCCACGCTCGGCGGCAACCTGGCGAGGATCTTCAGGTGGAACGATTTTCCGGTCGCCCTGCTCGCGCTCGACTGCGCGATGACCGTCAAGGGCGACGACGAGCGGGTCATCGATGGGGCGGAGTACCTGTCGTCGCCGCCGCACCGGTTCTTCAAGGACGGGGCCATCCTGACCTCGGTCAGGGTCGGGCGCTTGCCCGGGGGCGCGGGGTTCGGCTACCGCAAGGAGGTGCGCACCGCCGCCGACTTCAGCGCGGCCACGGCCGCGGCCGCGGTCGAGCTCGACGGCAACAAGATCAAGCGGGTCCGCGCCGCGGTGGGCGCCGCGCTCCCCTTCCCGCGGCGCCTGGAAAAGGTCGAGAAGCTCCTGACGGGCCGGGCGGTCCGGAGAAAGGCCCTCGGGGAGGACGCTTTCTTGAAGGAGGTCGCCGAGGGCGCCGCCGGGATCGAGTGGCGGGGGCAATGGGGCTTGTCCGACGAGTACGCGGGCAGGCTCGCGGTCGTCACGGTGCGCGACGCGATCGCGGACGCCGCGGCCGAGGCGTCGGCAATGGGCGCCGGGGAGGGCTTCAATGGCTGAGAAAAGGATCATCCGGTTCACGCTCAACGGCGAGGAGCGCCAGTTCCTTTGCTTGCCGGACGAGAGGCTGCTGGGCCTGCTCAGGCGGTCGGGCTTCAAGGGCGTCAAGAAGGGCTGCGAGGACGGCAGCTGCGGATGCTGCACCGTGATCATGGACGGCCGGGCCGTGTACTCCTGCATCCTGCACGCCTTCCAGGCCGAGGGCAGGGACGTCCGGACCGTGGAGAGCGTCGGAGACTTCGACCGCCCGCACCCGTTCCAGAAAGCGCTGGCCGAGGAGGGCGCGGTCCAGTGCGGATTCTGCACCCCCGGGATGGTCATGTCCGCCAAGGCCCTGCTCGACAAGGACCCGCATCCGAGCGAGAGCAAGCTCAAGGAGCACATGGACGGCGTGCTCTGCCGCTGCACGGGCTACGTGAAGATAGAGGAGGCGCTCCGCAGGGTGAGCTCTCCGGAGGGGGGGAAAGGCGATGGCCGCTAGAAAGTTCAACGTCGTCGGCAAGTCCGTCGAGAAGAAGGACGCCCTCGCCGCGGCCCTGGGCAAGTCCCTCTACGTGGCCGACCTGGCGCCCGAGGACGCCCTCATCGCCAAGGTCCTCTGGAGCCCGCACGCCCATGCCCGGATCAAGTCCATCGACGTGAGCGCCGCCGAGAGCATGCCGGGGGTCAAGGCCGTCCTCCACCACGGCAACGTCCCGAGGATCCCCCATACCACGGCGGGGCAGGGCTACCCCGAGCCCTCGCCCTACGACACGTTCCTGTTCGACAACAAGGTCCGCCACGTGGGCGACCGCGTGGCGGCGGTGGCGGCGACGACCGCCGAGATCGCCGAGCGGGCCGTCGAGGCGATCAAGGTCGAGTACGAGGTGCTCGAGCCCGTGCTCTCCATCGACGAGGCTCTCAAAGAGGGAGCGCCCGTCATCCACGACGAGCCGGACGCCTCGATCCCCATCCCGGTGCCCTACGAGCCCGAGAAGAACATCGTGGCCAAGGTGGACATGAACGTGGGGGACATCGACAAGGCGCTCAAGGAGGCCGACGTCAGCTTCGACCGCACCTTCGAGACCCATTACGCCCACCACACGCCCATGGAGCCGCACGTGACGCTGGCGTATCCGGACTCCAGCGGGCGCCTGGTGATCGTCACGAGCACGCAGGTCCCCTTCCACGCCCGGCGGATCGCGGCCCAGACCCTCGACATCCCGGTCCGCAAGGTCCGCGTCATCAAGCCCAGGATCGGCGGCGGCTTCGGGACCAAGCAGGAGGTCCTGCTCGAGGACCTGGCGGGCATGCTCGCCTTGAGGGCCGACAAGCCCGTGCTCCTCGAGTACACGCGCGAGGAGGAGTTCGTGAGCAGCCGCACGCGGCACCCCCAGAGGGTGCGGATGCGGGGCGCGGCGGACAAGGACGGGAGCATCAAGGCGCTGGGCATGGACGTCCTCTCCAATACCGGGGCCTACGGCTCGCACGGGCTGACCGTGGTCTGCAACTGCGGCAGCAAGGCCCTTCCGCTGTACCGCACGGAGAACATACGGTTCTCCGGCACCACGGTCTACACGAACCTTCCCGTCGCCGGGGCGTACCGCGGCTACGGCGCCACCCAGGCGGCCTTCGCCTTGGAGTCGCTCGTCGATGAGCTGGCCGAGGCGATCGGGATGGACCCGCTCGAGTTCCGGCGCAGGAACCACATCCGCAAGGGCGAGGGTTCCCCGGTCTTCGAGGCACTCGGCGAGGGCAAGGAGGGAGTGGAGCAGACGATCGACAGCTGCGAGCTCGACAAGTGCATCCGCGTGGGCGCCAAGGAGATCGGATGGAGGAGCAGGAAGCCCCACGCGAAGAAGAAAGGCCGGATCCGCCGCGGCATCGGCATGGCCTGCCTCATGCAGGGCTCGAGCGTGCCGGAGATCGATATGGGCGCGGCCTCCCTCAAGATGAACGACGACGGCTCCTTCAACCTCCTGATGGGCGCCACGGACCTGGGCACGGGCAGCGACACGATCCTGGCCCAGATCGCCGCCGAGGTCCTGGGCACGGACATAGACAGGATCATCGTCTATTCCTCGGACACGGACTTGACGCCCTTCGACGTCGGGGCCTACGCGTCCAGCACGACGTACCTCACGGGAACGGCCGTGCAGAAGGCCGCGATGAAGGTGCGCAAGCAGATCATCGAGGTCGCCGCGGAGATGACGGGGAGGAAGCCCTCGGAGTTCGAGCTCAAGGACTCCAAGGCCGTGACCAAGGACGGCGGCAAGGAGGTGAGCTTCGCGGACATCGCGCTCCGGTCCTTGTACGCCGCCAACCAGTTCCAGATCGGGGACATGGCCTCCCATATCACCCACAAGTCCCCGCCGCCCTTCTCGGCGCATTTCGCCGAGGTGGAGGTGGACACCTTCACGGGCAAGGTGCGCGTGATCAAGTACGTGGCCGCGGTGGATTGCGGGACCGCCATCAATCCCAAGCTGGCCGAGGGCCAGACCGAGGGGGGGTTGCTCAACGGCATCAGCTTCGCGCTCACCGAGGAGTACCTCTTCAACGAGAAGGGGAGGGTGACCAACCCGACCCTGCTGGACTACCGCATCTTCTCGATGCGCGACATCCCGGAGATCAAGACGATCCTGGTGCCGAGCTACGAGAAGACGGGTCCCTTCGGGGCCAAGAGCGTCTCCGAGATCTGCATCAACGGGCCGATGCCGGCCATCTCCAACGCCATCCACAACGCCGTGGGCGTGAGGCTGCGCCGGCCGCCGTTCACCCGCGAGAAGGTCTGGAGAGCGATCCAGGAGCTGGAAGGCTAACGGCACTCTTGCGATGGAGTTCCCGATAACGCAGCGGACTGGGCGCCGCAGGGCAAGCCTGCGGCGCCGGCTTGACGGCCCGACCGAAAGTTACGTACATTGAATATACGACGGCAAGACCCATATCCCCAGCGCAGGAGGACCTTAATGTCCAAATTGAAGGAGAAGCTATTCGAGAAGATCAAGGGCTGGCGCCCTCGGACGACCAAGCTGCTTAAAGAGCACGGGGCCGTCAAGCTCGGCGACGTGACGATCGCGCAGGCCATCGGCGGCATGCGGGGCATCAAGAGCCTGGTCACCGACATCTCGTACCTGGACCCCGTCGAGGGCATCCGCTTCCGGGGCTTCACGATCCCGGAGACGCTGGCGAAGCTCCCCAAGGTCCCCGGCAGCGAGATGCCGTACGTCGAGGGCTTCATCTACCTGCTGCTTACCGGCGACGTCCCCACCGATGAGGACGTCAAGGAGATCGCCGAGGAGTTCAAGGCCCGCAAGAAGGTCCCGCAGTACGTCTGGAACGTGATCCGCGCGATGCCTAAGGATACGCACCCCATGACCATGTTCTCGGCGGCGATCCTGGCCATGCAGAGGGAGTCGGTGTACGCCAAGAAGTACAGCGAGGGGCTCAGCAAGATGGACTACTGGGACCCCACCTACGAAGACGCCATGAACCTCCTGGCCAAGCTTCCCGAGATCGGCGCGCACATCTTCAGGCTGAAGTACCGGGACGACAAGATCATCCCCTCCGATCCGAACCTGGACTTCGGGGGCGACTTCGCGCACATGATGGGCGTGGACAAGCCTTACGACGAAGTGTCGCGGCTCTACTTCATCCTGCACAGCGACCACGAGAGCGGCAACGTCAGCGCCCACACCGGACACCTGGTGTCGAGCGCGCTCTCCGACATCTACTACGCGCTGTCGGCCATGGTCGACGGGCTGGCGGGGCCGCTCCACGGCCTGGCCAACCAGGAGGTCCTGCGCTGGATCCAGGGCGTCATGGACAAGATGGGCGGCAAGACGCCGACCGAGGAGGAGATGAAGAAGTTCGTGTGGGACACCCTGAAGGGCGGGCAGGTCATCCCGGGCTTCGGGCACGCGGTCCTGCGCAAGACGGACCCGCGCTACATGGCGCAGCGCGAGTTCTGCCTCAAGCATCTCCCCGACGATCCCATCTTCAAGTACGTGGACATGCTCTACAGGGTGACGCCGCCGATCCTGGTCGAACAGGGCAAGGCCAAGAACCCGTGGCCGAACGTGGACGCCCAGTCCGGCGTCATCCAGTGGTACTACGGGGTCAAGGAGTACGACTTCTACACGGTGCTATTCGGCATCGGCCGCGCCCTCGGCGTGTGCTGCAACATCGTATGGGACCGCGCTTTGGGCTATCCGCTCGAGCGCCCCAAGTCGCTGACCACGGCGATGCTCGAAGAGGTCGCCCAGAAGGCGCAAAAGGAGCCGGTCGGGGCGTAAACCGTTCCCGTCGGGCGGAAAAGGATCGGGGGCCCCAGCGGGCCCCCGGTCTTTTTGGCGTCAGGTGTTAACTTTGTTAACTAATCGGACCTGCCCCCGGGGAGTTAGTTAACAAAGTTAACACCTGACGCCTTATCCTTTGCTAAGATTTGAGCGGAATTTTCCGAAAGGATGGATGCGATGACGTCTTCAGAGAGACCCGACAAGAAAGACATGAAGGGGAGGATGAAGATCCCCCGCCGCAAGGCGAGACATCTCGACCCGGCGGCCAGGGCCAAGAGCTTCGACGAGGTCAACCTGGGCATGTCCGAAGAGGACCTGGACCAGGAGGTCTTCCGGTGCATCCTCTGCAAGAAGCCGAAGTGCCTGCCCAACTGCCCCCTTCACAACGAGATGTACAAGTATATGGATCTCCTCATGGAGGGCAAGCTGAAGGAAGCGATCGCCGTCCTGAAGGAGACCAACCCCATGCCGGCGATCCTCGGCCGGGTGTGTCCGCACCCGTGCGAGGTCACGTGCGTGCGGGGCGAGAAGGCGGACCCCGTGAACATCAACCAGATCGAGAGATACCTCGGGGACATGGAGAGGATGCTCAAGAAGCGGGGAGAGATCCCCAGGCCCACGCCCCCGGCCGGCGTGGACCTCGGCAAGGTGGCCGTGGCCGGGGCCGGTCCCGCCGGCCTCACCTGCGCGTACGATCTGGCGAGGAAAGGCTACAAGGTGACGGTGTTCGAGAGGTCCTCGGGCCCGGGGGGCATGCTCCATCTCGGTATCCCGGAGTACCGGCTGCCCCGCGAGGTCATCATGGATTTCGTGGCGGACCTGGAGTCTTTGGGGATCGAGCTCAAGTACGGCAGCCCGCTCGGGAAGGACCTCACCCCCGAGGGGCTCTTGAAGGAAGGGTTCAAGGCGGTGTTCGTGGCCGTGGGCGCCTATGTCGGGCTCAAGATGGGCATCCCGGGCGAGGGGGATTATGAGGGCTTCCTGGACTGCCTCGAGTTCCTGGCCAAAGTCAATCTCGGCGACAAGGCCAAGCCTGGCCGGAAGGTGCTCGTCATCGGCGGCGGCAACTCCGCGATCGACGCGGCGAGGACCGCCCTGCGCGTGGGCTCCGACGAGGTGCACATCGTCTACCGGAGGTCCCGCAAGGAGATGCCGGCCAATGACACCGAGATCGAGGAGGCCGAGGAGGAGGGAGTGAAGATCCACTACCTCGCCGCCCCGGTCAGGATCCTCGGCGAGAACGGGAAGGTGACCGGGATGGAGGTCATTCAGTGCGAGCTCGGGGAGCCGGACGCCTCGGGCAGGAGGCGCCCCGTCCCGGTCAAGGGTTCCGAATTCAGGATCGAGGCGGACGTCATCATCCCCGCCATAAGCCAGCGGCCGGACATCTCGTTCTTGCCCGAGGGGCACGGGCTCGACATCTCGAAATGGGACTCGTTCGTGGTGGACGAGGAGACCATGCAGACGAACAAGCCGGGGATCTTCTCGGGCGGGGACGCCGTGACCGGTCCCGCGACGGTCGTCGCCGCGGTGGCCGCGGGCCACAGGGCGGCCGGGTCGATCGACAAGTACTGCCGTTCATGAAGGGAACGAAACGCATCTTGAAGGATCGGAGGGAATCATGAAGAGATTGTGCGCGTGTATCCTCGCGGCGTCTTTCCTCGGCGCGCTTCCGGGCGCGGTCCTGGGCCAGCTCTGCAGCAAGAACACCATGCCCATCGGGGAGCCTCAGCCTATCGGCATGGCCGAGGAGGGAGGCGATCCTTGGAAGTTCGATCTCGGCGGGAATGTCGGCGCCGCCTCCATCACCAACCCCCGGACCGGGGAGACGGAGATCTTCAACACCATCTCCCTGCAGCCGGAGCTGGCTTTCGGCAAGCTCGGGGTGGGGCTCGACCTCTTCGTGTACTTCGATTCGGACGGGAAGGCGCGCGAGGAGGACTGGGACACGGCCGAGGACTTCGTGAGCAAGATCTGGTACGCCCGCTGGGGCAGTAAGGGGGAAAAGCCCGTGTACGCGCGCCTGGGCGGCCTCGCGAACACCACGATCGGACACGGCTTCATCATGGGCGGCTACACCAACCGCCTCGACTATCCCAACGTCCGGAAAGTGGGCGCCCTGCTGGACCTGGACGCGGGCTGGGTCGGCTTCGAGTCCGTCTTGACCGACGTCCGGCGCGCGACATTGCTCGGAGGCCGGGTCTACGCGCGGCCGATGCACGGCGGGGGGCTGCCGGTGCTCGAGGGCATGGCGATCGGGCTCACCGGGGTGACGGACCGGGACCCCGACGACAACAAGGGGACCCAAAACGACCAAGTGAGCGTCTACGGCGTGGACCTGGATCTGCCGATCCTGAAACAGGAGAATCTCAGCGCCAAGCTCTACGCGGACGGCGCCGTGATGCACCTCGGCTCCCGCTACACCACCACGGGCGGCAAGAACTACGGGAAGGGCCTGGCCGCCGGGCTCGGCGCGAAGGTGTTCTTCCTGGACGCCCGGGCCGAGATGCGCTCCATCGAGAACAACTTCGTGCCCAACTTCTTCGACGGCTACTACGACATCGACCGCTTCACGTCCGGCGCGTACAAGGCCGACACGATCGCGGGGACGGCGAGCCCCCGGCGGACCGGCCCGCTCGTCGAGCTCTTCGCCGACATCCTGGGCAAGGTGACGGTGGGCGGCTCCTACGAGAGCCTGAACGTGGACCCGCTCGCCCAGTACCCGCGCGTGCGCGCGGAGGCGCGGACCGACCCGTCGCTGCTCTTGGGCAAGTTCAGCCTCGCCTCGAGGTACGAGCAGCGCAACGTGGACAAGTGGAGCTTCATAGGCCGCACCCGGGGGCCGGACACCATCATCACCAGCGAGATCGCCTACATGCCCAACGCGAACCTGCGGATCGTGGGGGTCATGAAGCAGACCTTCGACGAGATGGGACGTCCGGTCCGGACCACGCAGTTCCGCTCCGACGTGCGGTTCTGACAGCCGCGGCGGATGTAAGCGACCCCGTAAGGTCGCGCACGGCAGGAGATTCAAGTCTAGGATCTCCTGCCGCGCCTGTTTAGATGAGTTCGCGCAGGAGCTCGGGCCGGGGCTGGGGGATGACGACCTTTTCCACGAGAAGGCCCTTCTTGCCGGCGTTCTCGGCCCCGACGGACGCGGCGGTCTCCACGGCCGCCACCGTGCCGGTGAATAGGACCAGGCCCTTCCCCCCCATGGCCATGGCGAGCTTTATCTCGATAAGCCGGATGGGCGCCGATTTCACGGCCGCGTCGGCCGCTTCGATGAGGGAGGCCACCGAGAACGTCTCCAAAAGGCCGAGGGACTCCAGGTCCGCGACCTGCGCGGTGCCCTCGATGGCCGGGAAGACGTCGGCGTGGATGCTGGGTATGACGAAGCTGTCCACCAAGCAGTGCTGGGCTCGCGCGGCGCCGGCCTCCACGCTGGCCGCCACGGCGGCCACCTCTCCCGCCACCAGGACCACGTATTTGCCCGGGCAGATGGTCCTGGCCAAAAGCAGGCGCACCGGCGCCGTCTTGAGCATGGCGTCGGAGACGTCATGGCCTTTGGCCATGGAGCTGGTCTCGACGCCGCCGATCGCGTTGTCCATGCCTTATCCTTGGATGGTGACCGCCGAATCAACCGATTGTATCACACCGCCGATGCTGGCGTGAATCGGGGCGCCCAGCTTGTCGGCGGGGAGGTCCGCGATCAGGCGTCCCTTGGCCACCTTCTCCCCGACGGAGACGACCGGCTCCGCGGGCTGCCCCAAGTGCTGCTTGAGAGGGATACTCACCTTGCGGATCGGGCGCCCGGCCTCGACGAGGGGGGGCGTCCGCCTGATAATCGGAAAGCCCCAGTCGCTTGATAAGCCGGGCGATGGGGACTTTCCGGTATTCCAGCATCGGATGCGCGGAGGGGGGCTTCCCGGAGTTGAGGCTCGCGTTCCTCCATGAGACATCGGCTTTCCGGAGGTCGCCTTTCGCCGCCACGCATACGTTCTTCGGGTCCAGGCTCTCGGGGCAGGCGTAGAGGCTGCAGAGCGAGCATTCGCAGCACAGAAGCGCCCATTCGCTGAGCAGATCCCCGCGCGAGCCCGTGAACGAGAGGCTCCGCATCACCCGATGAGGCTCGATGCCGTAGCCGAGCAGGTAGCGGGGACAGAACTCGGTGCAGAACGAGCACTGGTCGCAGGCCGACTTGCCCACCCGGGAAAAGTGTTCCCGCGGGGCCGACTTCCTCCGGATGAGGGTATGCTCGCGGGGCAGGACGATGAGCCCGCCGGTCGTCTTGGTCACGGGCTCCGACATGTCCGTGACGACCCGCCCCATCATGGCTCCCCCGTCGAGCACGGCGAAGTCCGGGACCTTCGGGCCGCCCGCGAGCGCCAGAGCGTCCGAGAAGGAGGCGCCCAGGGGCAGCATGATGGTGCAGGGCTTCTTGACCGCTCCCGTGACGGTGAAGAAGGTGTCCGTGACCGGGCTTTGGGCGGCCTTCGCGACGTTGTAGAGGGTCTCCACGTTGTCCACCACGGCCCCGATCTGGATCGGGATGCCGCCCGGGGGGATGAGCTTGCCGGTCACCGCGTGCACCAGGCTGAACTCGTCGCCGGACGGATAGAAATCGCCCAAAGCGTGCAGCCCCAGGCCCGGGCGGTCCTTGATGATCCCGGCGAGCAGGGCGATGATGTCCTTGTATTTGGCCTTCACCGCGAGCACGCCCTTGCCGGCCCCGGTCGAGCGCATCATGAGCTCGAGGCCCTCGATGATCCGCTCGGGGTGGGCCTTCATGAGCTCCTTGTCTTTATGAAGGAGGGGCTCGCACTCCGCTCCGTTGGCGATGACGATCTCGGCTTTGGCCGCGGCCTTGACGTGGGTGGGGAAGCCGGCTCCCCCGGCTCCGACGACGCCCGCGTTCCTTATGGCCTTGAGGATATCGGCGATGGACGGGCCCATGGATGTCCGGATTCTACAAAATAACGGACAATCCACGGTTCGACGCGTTCCCTCGCGCATCAAAATGTGATACATATGGCTAGATGAGAGCGCTGGTCAAGAAATTCCGGAAGAAGGGGCTGTGGCTCGACGAGGTCCCCGAGCCCGAGGTCGCCGAGAACGACGTCCTGATCAAGATCCGC
>JBDREN010000120.1:0-89680 GCA_043819795.1 Elusimicrobiota bacterium | reverse complement strand
AGCCAGCTTGTGGGCGACCGCCTTGATGGCAACGATCCCGTTGGTCTTGGCCTTCTTCCGCTGATAAAATCGCCGGCTGCGTTCGTTGTAGCGCACGGCAAAATGCGCCGCTTCGAAAAACGCCCAGGCCAAGTATTTGTTCCCGTTCTTCCGGTTGCCCTCACCCTTCTTCTTGCCATTACTCCAGCGTGAGCTGCCCACGCAACGCGCATAGGATGCGAACTGCCCAACCTTTGCAAAGCGATCCATGGTTCCAGCCTCGCACATAATGGTCATGCCGAGGATGTTCCCAATGCCAGCGACGGTCAAGAGCTTCTTGAAGGCCGGCTTAAGCCTTGCCTGCGCCAGCACCACGCGCTCGAGTCCTCGGATCTGCTCATCCAGACAGCGCAATACCGCCAGGTTGCTTTGTATCGCCAACGCCCGGGTGCCATCACCACCATTCATCCGGTCGATCACCTCTTCGTCGAGCCGGCGAATATCTGCCACCGAGATCTTCTTCCCGCTATTGCGGCTGACCAAGTTCTGGATGCTCAAGATCTGCGCGGTGCGACACCGCACTAGTTGGGCACGCTTGCGCAATAGGTCGCGCACGGCGCGCTCTTCTTTCGGATAGATGTGCCCCGTCGGCAGAACCCCCAGCCGCAGCAGGTGAGCCAAATGACGGGCATCATGCTCATCCGCCGTGTACTTAAGCCCGTCGTAGGTCTTCACTGCCGCCGTGTTCACCAGCTTCACGGTATAGCCCGCCTCCATGAGCCCATCAACCAGCCAGTACCAGTTGAACGTCGACTCAACGGCGATGGCCTCCAGGTTCTCCCGATACGGCGCCAACTGCGCCAAGACGAACGGAAGATCGTTTCGCAGACGACGCTCGTATGCGATCCGATCGCGTTCATCCAAGATCACCAGCACGTTGTTGTTGGAATGCAGGTCGATTCCTGCGTATAATTTCATCTGTCCCCTCCTCGGGTTGGAATGTTCGTCTCGCAACGAAACAATACAACCTGCGGGAGGGGACCTCTAGATGATTATCAGATGTTAACTTGTTAACTAACCGGGCCTCTCCCGGGAGTTAGTTGACAAGTTGACACCTGACGCTGATATCATCGCCCGGGAGCTCGCCGGCCTGATCCGCGCGCAGCTCCGCACCGGCCGCGACGGGGTCCCGAACGCCTCCGACAACTGCCCGGACGAGGACGCCTCCAGCCGCGACGCGGACCAGAACGGGTGCGCGGACTCCGTGGAGGACCTGGCGGAGACGATCGAGTCCCTGGACTTGCCCGCCGGGGTGGAATCCTCGCTGACCGGGAAGGCCGGGAACGCCGCGGACGCGGCGGAAAGGGGCAGCCGCAAGGCCGCGCAGAACATCCTGAAGGCGTTCATCAATCAGGTGGAGGCTCAGGCGGGCAAGAAGAAGTTGACCGAGGAAGAAGCGCGGCAGCTGATCGAGTTCGCCGCGAATTCGATCGCGGGTCTTTAAAGGCTTCGTCGGCAGGATTAAGGAGTAGAAGCAGCAGGGGCTTCAGCGCCGGGGGCGCCGGCGGCGTCTGTCGAGCATCCGGCGCATATCCTCCATCATGTCCTCCATCTCCGTCATCCCCTCGATCAGCATGTCGCGTTTGTAGGGCCTGGCCGGAGTGAGCATGCGGGGCTCGCTTTCCGCCGGGGACGCGGGCCTCGCCGCGGGCCTCGACCCGGGCGCGGGCATCGGCATGGGCTTCGCCGCGGGTTGGGGGGGAGTCTCGGCCGGGGCTTCAGGGATGTCGACGCGCGCGTCGGAAAGCCACGTCTTGACGACGCTGGACTTCAAGGAGAAATTGACCGCGGTGATGGCGATGCCGTCGGCGGCCCTGCGCGCCATGGAGGTGTTCACGCCGATCATGCTCCCCCTTAGGTTGATCAGCGGGCCGCCGGAGTTGCCCCGGTTGATGGATGCGTCGGTCTGGAACACATGCTTGCCGGGCACTCCCCCATGGTCCGCGACCACGGTGCTCACCACTCCCGACGTGAGCGTCCACAGGCCTCCCTGCTCCGGGTGTCCGATGGCCACCACCGGGTCTCCCGGCTGGACGTCGTCCGCGTCGTCTATGGGGAGGGCGGCCTTGAGAGAGGGGATCTTGGATAGCTCGAGCAGGGCGAGGTCCAGATCCCGGTCGCTCTTGACGACCCGCGCGGTCACCGGATCGGAGAGGTCCTTCTTCGGGTCGCCCGTGAGCTTGGCCGGCTTGAAGTACACTCGGATGTCCTTGAACGGTCTCCCGGTGGAGTCTGAGATCACCACGTGGGCATTGGTCAGGACATGTCCCCGCTCGTCTATGACGCTCCCGGTCCCCAATTCTCCATCGCGGCCCGCGCCGCGGCAGATGATCAACACCACGGCGGGTCCCGCGCGCTGGTAGATCTCGCGCGGGGTCAGCTCCACGATGGGGGGCGCGGGGTCCTCAAGCTCCAGCGCGGCGACCTCCCTCTCCGGCTCCTTGCTCGTGGGCGAACCTTCGGCCTTGGCGGCCGGCTTCGCCGCGGACGCGGCCGCTGAGGCCATCCGCTCGTATATCCTGGCGCTCTCCAAGAGCAAGCGGGCCTTCTCCTCGGGATCGGCGGCGGAATCGATATCGCGGGAGACGGACACCGCCCGGTCGTCCAGCTTCGAGATATTCTCGTCGAGGCTCTTGTCGAGCTTCCTTCCGCCCCGGACGGCCGGCGAGACGGTCGGGGTGCGGAACTCGTAACGGCGCATTTGGAGCCGGTCGGCGTAGGCCGAGGCCAAGCCCCACCAACTCGCGCTCTCGAGCTGCGCGGGGTCTATGGACACCGCCTCGGCGTCATCAAAAAGGGTCTTCTCGCTTCGAATGGCGTCCTCCAGAGAGGTCAAGGCCTTCTGATGCTCGCCGTCGGGCAGTCGTCCGGTGTCGAGGGCCTTCTGATACTCGAGGCCGGCCAGCTGGTGATACACGAACTCCAAGGACCGCTCCCGGGACAAGGCCCGGGGCTCGGACCAGTCATCCTCTTGCGGGTCCCCCTTCGCGGCGGTGCGTACCATAAGTCCGGCTTCGCCCGCCAGGAGCGTCTCCGCGGTCTGTCGCAGCTCCGCGATGCTCGCGTCGATGTCTTTGTTCTCTAGCGCCGAAGCGTCGGGGAAGAGCGTCAGAGTCAATAGAGCCGCCGCCAGACAGGTGGGGAGCTTCATGGGGCCTCCGCAATAGGACCGTGGGATCAACGGTGTCGCTGCCCAGTGATGATAGCATTTCATCTTCGGCGAGCAGACGTCGATCCGTGGGTGGGCCGGGGCGCTCAAGGAGTCTCCCTTTCGACCAAGGCCGCGCGATATCGGGGCGCGGCCCTGTAGCAAGCCCTGTAGCAAGCCCTGGCGGAAGGCGGCCGATTCGGCTAAACTTCCCTTTATGAAGAGACATCAAGCGATCTCGTACGCCGTGCCGGCCGTCGCGGCCGCGGCCCTTTTCCTGGCTGTCCTCGGCCAGACGGGCTGCATGCAGAACGGAAAGGAAGAACCGGCCGTTCAGGCCCCTCCCGCCGAGGCCCCGCCCTCTCGGGTGGAGAAGCCCGCGGCCCCCATCAGGAGCGAGGAGCCCGCGGTCCCGGCGAGGAGGGAGGCGGCCGGCAAGCCTCTCCCGGAGTACGCCACCGCTACGGCCCCCGAGGTGTTCAAGGCTCACTTCAAGACCACCAAGGGCGACTTTGTGGTCGAGGTCCGCCGATCCTGGGCTCCGCGGGGAGCCGACCGCTTCTACAACCTGGTCCGGCTCGGGTTCTTCAAGGATATCGCCTTCTTCCGCATCATCGGCGGGTTCATGGCCCAGTTCGGCATCCACGGATCGCCCGAGATCATGGCGAAGTGGCGTCCCGCCGGGATCCCGGACGATCCCGTAGGGAAAGCGTCCAATCTGCGCGGCTATGTCACGTTCGCCATGGCCGGGCCCAACACCCGCACCACGCAGGTCTTCATCAACTTCGCCGACAACTCGAGGCTCGATTCGATGGGCTTCCCGCCTTTTGGCAAGGTCGTCAGCGGCATGGAGGTCGTGGACAGCCTTTACAGCGGCTACGGGGAATCCGCCTCGAGTGGAGGACGCGGCCCCGAGCAAGGGCCGTTCCAGATGAATGGAAACGCCTATCTCAGGCAGGGCTTCCCGAAGCTGGATTATATCGTCGATTCCTGGATCGAGTGATCCGTCAAGTCGGCTGGTAACCCGGGAAGGACGTCATTCTTTCGCGTGCTACCGCTTCTCTTAATATGCCTGAGCCAGGTGTCAGGCTGTGACTTTATGATTTGTCGGACTTTTCGCGAGGTAAGCGTTTAAGGCAAGAGTTCCAAAAGCCAAGTAATCATAGCCTAACATAGTCTTCCGTCTCCGTCTTGTCTTGTCTCCACATGCGCGGGCTGCTAGTGTAGTGTCCCGTAAATAACTGGCCATTTGGAGGTCCGAGCCTGAGATGATTTCAAGGCGCGACGAGCGCGCATAGCTGTAGCTATGCAAGCGAGGAGCAACGCAGAAATCGTCCAGGATCGGGCCTCCCTTCCCGACTTAGGATTTCGCAATAAAATTGCGAAATCCTTTTAAGGGAGGGCTGGTCGCTTTTGGCTTCTGGCGTCGTTGTTCGTCACTCACATACCTACAGGTATGCTCGTTCCTCACGCCTAGCCAGAAGCCAAAATCGGCCAGCCAAATGGCCAGTTATTTACGGGACACTACACTAGCGCGGATCGCGGCCTTGGGCGCCGGGTAGACGAGCCGCCGGCTCGCGTTCCGCGTCGTCTCCGGCGGCGGCTACGCGACGGCGGGCTCCTTCGATGAGGCCGCGATCTGGCTGAGCACGTAGGGCAGGATGCCGCCGTGGCGGTAGTACTCCACCTCGGCCGGGGTGTCCAGCCGCACGAGAGCCTCGAAGGCCTTTTCCTTGCCGTCCTCAGCCGCGGCCTTCACCGTCACCCGCATCCGGGGCTCGAGGCCGCCGGCTTTCGCGATGCCTTCGATGGAATAGCTCTCAAGGCCCGTGAGCCCCATGGATCCAGCGTCCTGCCCGTCGACGAACTCCAGCGGCAGCACGCCCATGCCCACCAGGTTCGAGCGATGGATGCGCTCGAAGCTCGCGGCGAGGACGGCCTGGACGCCGAGCAGGGTGGTGCCCTTCGCCGCCCAGTCTCGCGAGGAGCCCGTGCCGTACTCCTTCCCGGCGATGACGACGAGGGGGACGCCCTCCTCACGGTAGCGGACGGCGGCCTCGTAGACCGTCGTCCGCTCTTTGTCCGGCAGATGCAGCGTGTGGCCGCCCTCGACGTTGTCGAGCATGAGGTTGCGGATGCGGATGTTGGCGAACGTGCCGCGCATCATGACCTCGTGGTTGCCGCGCCGGGACCCGAATGAGTTGAAGTCCTCCTGGGCGACGCCGCGCTCTATGAGGTATTTCCCGGCGGGCCCGTCTGCGGGTATCGTCCCCGCCGGGGAGATGTGATCCGTCGTTGTCGAGTCGCCGAGCACCATCAGGGCGCGCGCGCCCCGGATGTCGCGGGGAGTCCGGGGCTTCCCGTCGAAGCCCTCGAAGTAGGGGGGGTTCTTGACGTAGGTCGAGTCCGGGTCCCAGGCGTAGATCTCGCCGGCCGGGGAGGTGATGGCCTTCCAGGAAGCGCTTCCTTCGGCCGCGGCGGCGTATTGCGTCTCGAACATGCTCTTTTGGACCGACTTCTGCACCAGGCGCTGGATCTCGTCGTCGGTCGGCCAGACGTCCTTGAGGAACACGGGCTTGCCGTCGGAGCCCTTGCCGAGCGGCTCGGTCTTCAGGTCTATGCCCATGCGTCCGGCGATCGCGTAGGCGACGACGAGCGGCGGCGACGCGAGGTAGTTGGCCCGGACGTGGGGGTTGATGCGCCCCTCGAAGTTGCGGTTTCCCGAGAGCACCGAGGTCGCCACGAGGTTCTTGGCCCCGATCGCCTCGACGATGGGCCCGGCGAGGGGGCCCGAGTTGCCGATGCAGGTCGTGCAGCCGTAGCCGACGAGGTGGAACCCGAGCTGCTCGAGGGGCTCCACGAGCCCCGCCTCCCGCAGATAGTCCATCACCACCCGCGAGCCGGGGGCCAGGCTGGTCTTGACCCAGGGGGCGGCCGTGAGCCCCTTGGCCACCGCCTTCTTGGCCAGGAGTCCGGCGCCGATCATGACCGAAGGGTTTGAAGTGTTCGTGCACGAGGTGATGGCCGCGATGACGACGTCGCCGTGCCCGAGGTGGAATCCCTCGCCGGCCATCATGACCGGCGCCTTGGCGGCGGGATCGGCGTCTTTGTCCTTGGAGAGGAGCTCTGAGAGAGCTGTCTCCCAGGCGCTCTTGGACTCGGAGAGGACGATGCGGTCCTGCGGGCGCTTGGGGCCGGCGATGGAAGGCTCCACCGCGCCGAGATCGAGCTCCAGGGTGTCCGTGAACACCGGCTCCGGGTTCCCGTTGGGAAGGAACAGGCCCTGCGCCCTGCAGTAGTCCTCCGCGAGGCGGATGACTTCTTGGGGCCGCCCGGTCATCGCGAGGTATTCGAGGGTCCGGGCGTCCACCGGGAAGATGCCGGCGGTGGCGCCGTACTCCGGCGCCATGTTGGCGATCGTCGCGCGGTCGGCCACGGGCAGAGCGCCGACGCCGGGGCCGAAGAACTCGACGAACTTGCCCACCACGCCCTTCTTGCGGAGCATCTGGACCACGGTGAGGACGGCGTCGGTGGCCGTCGCGCCTTCCGGGAGGTTCCCGAGGAGCTTGAAGCCGACCACTTGAGGCACCAGCATCGCCACCGGCTGGCCGAGCATGACGGCCTCGGCCTCGATGCCGCCCACGCCCCAGCCGAGGACGCCCAGGCCGTTGATCATCGTCGTATGCGAGTCGGTGCCGACGAGGGTGTCCGGGTAGGCCAGCGTCGCGCCGTTCTCCTCGCGGGTCCATACGACGCGGGCGAGGTGCTCGAGGTTGACCTGGTGGATGATGCCGGTCTCCGGGGGGACGACCCTGAAGTCCGAGAAGGCCTTCTGGCCCCAGTTCAGGAACGTGTAGCGCTGCTTGTTGCGCCGGAACTCGGCGGCCGAGTTGAGGGCGAACGCCTCGGGCTTGCCGTACTCGTCGACCTGGATCGAGTGGTCGACGACGAGGTCGACCGGCACGAGGGGGTTGATGCTCCCGGGGCTGCCGCCCAGCTTCACGACCGCGTCACGCATGGCCGCGAGGTCCACGACGGCCGGCACGCCGGTGAAGTCCTGCATGATCACTCGCGCCGGCATGAACGACGCCTCGCCCGCGCCGCCGCGGTGCTTGGCCCATTCGGCCACGGCCTCGACGTCCTTGGCCGACACGTGGCGGCCGTCCTCGTTGCGGAGCAAGTTCTCCAGGAAAACGCGTATGGAGAAGGGCAGGCGCTCGATCTCGTGCTCGCGCTCGAGGGCCTGGAGGCGGAAGATGTCGTAGGTCCTGTCGCCGGATTTTAGCGGGCTTCGGGATTTAAAGCTGTCCAAGCGGGTAGTTTTCATGGGGAAGCTCCGGTGGTCTCGACTATGGACCGTCAAGGTATTCTAGTATTTTTGCGGGTCCGTCCAGCGCGCGGCGCGTTAAAAAAAAGGACATACGCGGGTCCTATACTCATTGCGAATCGTGCTCGCGCCGAGAAGGGGGAACGGGATGCAAGAAGAAGGGCTGCCGCGTTTGCCGGAGTTCGCCGATCCAAGACAGAAGCTGATCCTCATCGTCGACGACGACGAGAGCCTTCTCGACCTGCTGGAGCATATGGTCAAGCGGGAAGGCTTCCGCTGCGAGCGGGCCTCAGACGGGCAGGAGGCGCTCCGCAAGGTCGAGGAGCGGACGCCGGACCTCATCGTGCTCGACTTCATGCTCCCCGGCATCGGGGGATACGAGGTCGTCAAGGAGCTTCAGATGGGCGAGGCGCGCGGAGTCCCCGTAGTCATCATCACGGGGCGGCGGATCGACCGGCAGACGGCCGACATGATCCGCGAGGAGTCCAACGTCATCGATTTCGTGGAGAAGCCGGTCAGGCCCGCGGTTTTCGGACCGGGCCTGCACCGGATACTCAAGACGCGCCCTCCGGAGGCATGCCGGACCGCGGTGCGGGGCCCTCTGGCGAGCAGCTGGTAGCCGGGGAGTCAGCGCCGGTTGCGCGAAGCGCCAACCGGTCGCTTGTACCACTGAGTTATTGGGAATGTGTCGTCCGCCGGAGGCGGACGGCGGGCGTATCTGCCTTGGTGCCGTCCCTGCCACTCCACCCGGACCCGATCGTCGTCCACGGTGAGGGTCCCCGGGATGTCGGCCGATAGCTCGAATCCCGGGGCGGACATCCGGAGGGACCTGAACGGATAGACGCCCGGCGCCAGGACGGATGCCCGTCCGTCGATGACGAGGGAGGCGGTCTCCGGGATGTGGAACCGGGTCATCCCTTGGGGGCCGAGGATGGCGGGCCGGTCCTCGACGATCAGCGAGTAGTCCGTCCCGCGTTGTTCGATCACCTTCATTCTCGTGATGAGCGAGGAGCCGTCGTCGAAAGAGTACGTCTCGCCGCCCCCCGAGAAATAGGTGGGGATCGGACGAGGGCCGTGCGGAAGAATCAGCTCCAGGCCCGGCTGGGACTCGTACATGCGGACCGCCGCCTGCTTTTCGCGAGAGTGGCCCTCGATTTCGTCTTCAGCCTCGGCAAGGAGAGCGGGGTAGTCGAACTCCCGCTTGGCCGACTGGACCAGGCCGGGCTCCCGGGACGGGTCCACCGGATAGGCCAAAGTGGTCACGTAGAAGAGGGACGTGCCGTCCTGGACAGCCTCCTTCCAGCCGTCGAGCCGGGCGCGGTCCAGCAGGTAGCCCTGCGCCGCTCCGGTCGCGTAGAGGCGCCACTTGCCCATGTCCTTGAGCGTGACCGGTCTGTCGAGGTCGCCGATGAGCCACGCGCGCCCGCGGCCCCCGAGGCCGGGAGGAGCGGTCAGCTTCAGCTCGACATAGCGGGCCATCCCCTCGCTCTGCTCCTGGGAGTCCTCCACCGGCCGGGCCGCGTCGCCGTGCTCGGCGTAGCGCGCGCGCCGTACGGCGACGAACATCCTCGCGTAGCGGGCCGAGACCGCGTTGTCGGAGGCGAGGAGGGCGCGCCCAAGAACACTGTGCTCCAGTTTGGCCAGGGCCAGGTCCCGCGCGTCGGCGACTCCGTAATAATGCCCGTAGGGGAATTGCGAGAAACTCGTTTCCTGATGGACATGGAAACGCTCGTGGATGATGGTCGCCAGGTCCTCGGCGGGGGCGCTGCCGCTTTCGAAGCGGTACGCGAAGGTGTCCACGCCGTTCACGTCGCGATGGAAGTTGAAGGCCCCCTGCAGACCGGGGACCGGACCCTCTTTCTGGTAGATCGCGGCCGGACGTCCGCGCACGGTCCGGTATCCGGGGGGCGGAGAGGGATGGCCGATCAAGGTCGAGCGCTCGCCCCCCTCGTAGAGCAGGATCGGCTGACCCAGTACGGAATACCCCGGCCAGACCGGCTCTTTCCGGTTGAAGGCTTCGGCCCGCAGCAGGAGGGAGACGCGCGGGTCGAGCCGCCGGGCCGGGCGGGCGTCGGCGGCGCCCGAGAGGGCCCCGCGGACCGGGACGGCCCTCGGCAGCAGGCGTCCTCCGTCGAATATCTCCGTCCCGCGGGCCCAGTCCCGCTCGAGGCTCGATGGTCCCCGGGCGTGCCCGGGAACGGCCGCTACCGAGGCCAAAGCGAACGGAACGCCGAAGGCGAGCCAAGCGCCGCGCATACTACCAGGATAGGAAGTTTGCGGCGCGGCAGCGAGGGCCTTACGGGGAAGCCGGCGGCGGGATACCGGCCCCTGCGGAATCAGGCCTAAAGGCCCACCACAAAAAGCGTCTGTCCCGGTGGGAGAGGCTGACGTGCCCCCCCCATAGGATTTATCGGAGGCTGTTATTGCGTCGCCTTAACGAGGAATCTTGAAACCGAGCGCCGGACGTCGCAGCCGCGACAAACCGAACGCAGCCAGCAAGAACAAGGGCGGTTCCAGCGCGGATCGGATGCGGTTGATCCGGTCGTCGCAGGCGGCCACCGACAGGATGAGCACGACAGCGGTCCAGACGACGATGGCCGCCGGGCTGGCCCGCTCATTTCTTGAGAAGACAATGCAGCAAACACCGAAAACGGCGACGGCGCCCGCGACGCTCCCAAGGATCGCGTCCGCCACCCTCCAGAAATCAAGCGCCTTCCCACCGGCTCCTATCGGGGGGTCCCAGACGTCGATCAGCCAGTAGGAAGCGAATATCTTCAAGACGCCGGCGAAATAGCGCGCTGGGTGAGCGCGGAGCCCCTCCAATGCCATGCCCCCGACCTCTTTCCAAGCTTGTTGGAGTCGGTATCCGTAATCAACGCAGAGGTGGAGTACCGTTCTGTTCGCGATGCCGCTGTTGTTTGAGTACGGGTCGCGCTCCCTCGCGGTTTGATATGCCTTTTTTGCCTCGGCGTACGTCGGTTTGTCGAAGGGAACGAGGGGGGCGGCATGGCTCATCATGCTGATCTTGCCCACAGGTGAAAGGCCAAAATAGCCGAAGAGCGCTCCGTTTCTTAATGTCCAGGCCAATAGAATCGAGGCTGCACAGACGCTGAAGAGGCCAGACCGTGCGAGACGTTTCTTTAGGGGGCTTGATTTCCAGATGAGCCAGGCCGGAAACAAGAAAAACAACGAAAACTCAAAGCGGCACAACGCCGTCAGGCCGCATAGGCTTCCGATAGCCGCGTATGCGCCGAGCGGTTTGTCTCTCGATCTGACTAGTGAAAGCACGCAGAGAAGGCTTAGGCATGAGAGCGCTACGAAGAGGGTCTCGGGCATGATCCAGCGCTCTCGGTAGGCCTGGTGCGCGTGCGCGGCGAACAAAAGGCCCGCCGCAAGAGAGACGCTCTTGTCGCTCCACGCCAGCCTGGCGGTCCAATAGAGGAGGCCGATAGACAATAGGCCGAGCAGGTGCTGAATGAGAATCGTGCCGTGGTGCGATATGCTCAGCTTCTTCAGGACGAAGAGAAACGTTACGTATGCCGGAGGGCGTTGGATGGTGCCTAGAGAAGCGTATCGGCCGGTGTCAATCCACTCCTGAGCCAACGCGATATACGAGTGGCTCCCCGGGTCTGTCTGAAATGGGATATGGCAAGCGATTATGATCCGAATGATGACACCTAGGGCAAGGCAGTAGCGGAGTCGCGGAGGGATGTGGATATCGACGAGCCGCCGCATATGCCAAAAGCCGCTGAAAGGAAAACGGGGCTCTCCTTCGCGCGTTATCCGCATCTAATCGGATTCCTTGGACCTTTGACGCTCTCCCAGCACTGGCCACCGACACAGCTTCCCCGGGCGGCCGGCCCGAGGAAGCTGCCGCCTCATCGAGTCCACCTGCCCTGATTGTATCATAGCCGGATCGGGCGCCCTGCGTCAGGGTCGCACGCGACATCACGCGACATCGCACGACACGCGACATCGCGCACGCGACATCGCGCGCGTTGACAACGCTGGTGATAAATGACTAAATAAGAACCGGGTGTCCGCGCCATTATGGAGCGCCAGGCCTCACCGTTTCGGGGCTCCATGCCCGCAGGCGGAGCGTGCCTGAATCGTCCCTTTCATGCTGAGGTATCCGCCCGGGGCCTCCATGGGCGAGGAGGCGGAGAGCGGGGAGAAGGCATGTCAAAGCGAAAGCTCAACGAGAAGGACCAGACGGTCTCGGTGACCCTCGATCCCGGGGCGATCCATCCCGACGCGGTCCTGGGCGCCGCGCAGGTCCTTACGCGCAAGGCCGAGGTCTGGGTCCGGAAGAACGGACTCACCCTCAGGCCCAAGAAGCGCTCCAGCCGGCGGGCGCTCGAGGCGCTGGCCGAGGAGTTCTCGGAGGAGGCCATCGCCCAGGAGCTGCGCCGCCGCATCGCGGCGGACAACCGCTCCGTCCGGGAATTCATCATCACCCAGGCGCTGCTGGCCGCCGCGGGAGAGCGCGGCGAGCGGCCGGATCCGGCCCGGTCGGCCGGCCCTTCCGGGAACGAACAGAACGAGATCCAAGAGCTGATCCGGGAGGCGGAATGGGAGCTCAACGTGGGCTCCGGGAAGGACGAAGTGGAAGGACGGGGCGGAGCGGTGGACCTCAATGAAAGACTCAAGGTCTTGGACGAACTCGGTATCGGCGACCCTGAAGCCCCTGATCGGTAGGAAGTTGCCAGGCTCCGTCGGGCCCTGCCTGTTCCGCCGCCTGGCCGGCGGCTATCAGCTGACCAACGAGTGGGGCGGGCATTTGTGGCTGGAGCCGGAGGACTTCCGCCGGTTCATCTCCGGCGGGATCGCCAAGGAGACGCCCCTGTGGAACGCTCTTTGCGGCGAGGGCTTCCTGCGCGACCACCTGGATTTCCCCCTGCTGATCGAGCGATACAAGAGGCGCACCGCCTACCTGCGGAGCGCCCCGGGGCTGCACGTCGTCGCGGTGACGCGGCGGCGCAACCAGGGTTCTCCCTACCAGCCCGCGTCCCGCAAGCCTCCGGAAGACGACCGGCCCGACATGAGGCTGGCGGTCGCGCGCCGAGTGGTGAAATCCATCTTCGACAGCCAAGCCTCCGAGATAACGATCGAGCTGCGCGGGGGGGAGCCGTTGCTGAACTGGCCGGCGGTGGAATTCATCGTGAGCCATGCGCGTTCGTTCGCCGAATTCGCCAGACGCAGCCTGCGTCTGGCGATGGTGTCCAACCTCAGCCTCCTGGACGACGATAAGCTGGCCTTCCTGATGGAGAACGAGGTCCGTCTGTGCGTACCCCTGGACGGTCCCGCGGACCTGCACGACCGGCACCGCCCCTTCCTCGGTGGACGCCTCCCGCCCACGAACGACGTGCCGCGCCGGGATCGGAGCGGCCACGGGGAGGCGGCGCGTTGGCTGGCGGTCATCGCCGAGCGCTACCCCCACGCCGCGCCGCCGGAGGCGTGGCTATCCGTGACAAGAGACTCACTCTCGCGTGCGGGCGACATCGTCGCCGAATGCGCCCGTTTGAAGCTGCCGGCGGTGTTCCCGCGGCCCCTGTTTCCCGCGGGCGCGGCGCGGGAGCGCTGGCGGAAGCTTGGCTACTCGGCCGAGGAGTACTTGGGGTTCTACGCCGACTGCCTGCGGCGGGTGCTGGAACTCAACCGCGCGGGATGCGATCTCATGGAGGGCAACGCCGCCCTGCTTTTGACCAAGATCCTCCGGGGCGAGGACCCCGGCCACACGGAGCTGCGCTCTCCCTGCGGCGGCGGTCTGGCCCAGCTCTGCTACGACCACAACGGGGACGTGTTCCTTAGCGACGAGGGGAGGGGGCTGGCCGACCTGGAGGGGGACGATTTCTTCCGGATCGGCAGCGTCGACGAGCGGTTCCTGGACCTTGTGCACCACCCCACGGTCAAGGCGGCGACCATCGCCTCGGACCTGGGCGCCCAGCCCCTCTGTTCTCAGTGCGCCTACAAGCCGTTCTGCGGGGTCTCGCCCGTCTACAACTACGCGGCTCAGGGCTCGATATGGGGCCGGAATCCCACCAGCGACCGCTGCGCGATGTATATGGGCTATTTCGACCTGATTTTCGAGCATCTCCGTGATCCGGGCACGCGCGTGATATTCGAGAGGTGGGCCGCTCCGTCCCCGTGGAGGGAGGGGCAGGCGCCGCCGCCGTTCCTGGCGGGAGGCTTTTTTTGAGAGCGCTCGCGGCGGGATTCATCCTGGCGCTTCCGGCGCCGGCGGCACAGGCCCAAGGAGGCGATGGCGGTTTTGGGTCCCAGCTTCCCACCACCTACGAGGCGTGCATGTCCACCGCGACGTTCCCCATGCTGGTCGAGGCCGGCGCCAAGCATTGGGGCTTTTCTCCGGAGCAGGGCGCGGACGCCGTCAACCTGCTAGCCGGCTATTACCAGTGCAAGGCCTTCGTGGAGGACGATGAGGACGCGTGCGCCCCGCTTGGCGGGATCGACGGCCTTTCCGTCGCCAACCTGCTGGATGCCGACTGCCGCAGGGATCACCATTTGCTCAGGCTGCACAGCGCCCTTGAACACAAGGACTATCCCGACGCGGACCGGCATTGCCGGCGCTGGTGCGAGGATTATGTCCAGGCGCAATTCCGTCTGGACTGCCCCAGGCTCTGTAAGACGGGGGTCGACGTCATCCGCACCGGTTCCGGCTCGGCCTGCCGGGAGATGTCGGAGGTCGTCCCGGCCGGGATCTCCCGGGTGTTCAAGATGTACTGCACCTTAACGATAGCGCCCTCGCGCGAGACCTGCGGGCAGCCGCAGATGAAGGAAGGCGACTTTATGCGGGCCGTCGAGGGATTCTCGCAAGAGCGCTCATTGAAGTTCGACAAGCAACGCTTCGCCCGGTACGAGAGCGCCATGAAGGAGGAGTCGAGGCTCTGTGACGTGCGCCGCGCTTTCATCGCGGCCTTGGCCGAGAAGGACCGGAGGCTCTGCCCCAAGGACAAGCGGCACAGAATGGCGTGCCGGGCCGCGTTCGCCAAGGCGCCCATGGCGGAATGCCGGGCCGCGGCGCGGTATTGGACCCGCCTGTTCTGCGACAGGCGTAAGGCCACGGGCGGCCTTCGGCAGGATGAGGCCGAGGAGCGGGAGCGGCGGCGGATCGAGAAAGAGGAGAAGAAGACGCAGAAGGAGTGGCGCCGCCGGCATCGAGAGGAGATGCGGAAGCGCGAAGCGGGGAGCGGCAAGGGGAAAGGGACTCCCGAGAAGTCGGCGCCGAAGACATGGGAAGAAAGGCTGCAAGAGGTCGGGGAAGATGTCGAGGAGGAGCGCTAACGAATGACGGAACGCCTCGGCGTCCGCTTGGTCGGGGTCCGCCACTGCGCGTACGACTGCGGCCTGGCTCTGGGCTATCTCCAAGCTTACGCCCAGTCGCGCCCCGGGCTCAAGCGGCGGCTCTCCATCGGGATCGAGGTATTTTCGACCTCGGACGCGGTCGCCGCCGCCGCCGACCGCGTCCTGAGCTCCTCTCCCGGCATGGTGGGTCTTTCGTGCTACCTCTGGAACGTCCGCTGGATCGCGGCCCTGGCGCGCCGTCTCAAGAGCGCGAGGCCGGAGTTGATGGTCGTCCTCGGCGGTCCCGAAGTCTCTGCGCGCCCTCTGCGCTACATGGACGCATGCCCGGAGGCCGACTTCATCGTCGTCGGGGAGGGGGAAGCGACGTTCGCGGACCTGCTGCGGGCGCTCCTGTCGGGCGGGGGAAGCGAGCGCCTGGAGCGCGTGGCCGGCCTCGCTTGGCGCGGGGGACAGGGAGTCCGGCTCAATGAGGCCCGTCCCCTTGTCGATGATCTCGGGGAGATCCCCTCTCCTTTTCTCGAGGGCATACTGCCGCTCGGCGGCTATCCCCACCTCTGCTTCGAGTCCGACCGCGGCTGTCCGTTCGACTGCAAGTTCTGCGACTGGAAGAACAAGCGCCGGGTCCGGACCTTCGACGAAGAGAGGGTCCTCTCGGAGACTCGCCTCCTGCTCGAGAAGCTTCCCCGGGCCAAAGTGTTCATGTGCGACGCGGACATGTTCCTCGACCGCGAGCGGGGCCGGCGGCTCATCCGCGGCTTCCGGCGCGCCGGCGAGGGCAAGCGCTGCGTCTGGGAGCTGCATACCTACCTGCCGAACCTCGGGATGGACGAGGAGCTCATGGCGTCTCTGGACTCGGAGAAGTTCACCCTGGCCGTGGGCATCCAGTCCGTCAACCCTCACGTCCTGCGGGGGCTCACCCGATTCTTCGACGACGCCAAGACCCGGGCCAACGCCGCTCTCCTGCGCCGCCTGGCGCCGCGGGCCAAGCTCAACGCGCAGCTGATCTACGGCCTCCCCGGAGACGACCTGGAAGGCTTCGAGGCTTCCATCGAGTACGCCTTGTCTTTGTGGCCCGATACCCTCATGCTGTTCCCGGCGCTGGCGCTTCCCGGCTCCGGCATGGGGGACGACCCCGAGCGTTACGGGCTCCGTTGCCAGAAGGAGCCGCCGTACCGCGTCCTGTCCTCGGATTCCTTCAGCGCGCGGGACCTGCGCGCCGCCGACATGCTGGCCTTCTGGAACTTCACATTCCAGGGAGCGGGCTTCGTCGCGCGGGCGCTGCGCTATCTGGGGGCCAGCCTCGCGGGCGGGGTTCCCATGAGCTATGTCCGCTCGCTCAAGGGTTTCGCGCGCTCGCTGGAGGGGACGCCTCTGGATCTGAGCGAGCTCTATCGCCGGGCCCGCAAGGACCTGCTGGGCTTCGTCACCTTCGACGAGGAGCCCTGGGGACACGATTTCCTGCGGGCCCACGGCCGGGAGTTCGTCGACCGGCTCCGCGCCTACGCGCGCCGGGCCCTGGAGGAGTCCGGCCGCGCGGACGCCTGGCCGCCGCTCGACGCTTTTTTGGAGCGCCAGCGCCGCGTCCTATTGTGGAAGGACCTGACGCGGACGGTCGCATTCCATCGCCTCGTGGAGAAGCTCGTCGGAGGCTCCGCGAACGGACGCGGCCCCGCGGCGGAGGACTGCTGGATCGGGTGCGAGGAGTTCTCGGCGGCCGAGGGCGCTTCCTGCCCGGCGCGCGGCGCCTGCACTGGGTATCTCCGCTCGTGAAGTTCGACGACCACTGCGCGGACGGCTTCCATTTCAGGGCGGACGATCTCGAGCGGGGAGTGGAGCGCGGGGTCCTCGAGAAGGGCCGTCCCGCGGGGGCGGGCTCCCGGGACCTGAGGCGGGCGGTGGTCTCCCAGGTGTGCCGTTCTCTCACTCCGTCCCAACGGGAGCGGTTCTTCTCGGGACTGCGCCGGCGCGCTGGGCGGGGCGCGCGGCTGGCCGTCTTCGACGATCTGGCGGCGCCCTCGCTCCTGGAAAGGGACCGGTTCTGGCTGTCCTCCGGAGGGAGCGCTCCGGAGGCGTCCCCCATCCGGGCTCGAGAGCTGGCTGGGGAGCTGGGCCGCTGCGGCTGGAGGCTCCGGGCCGAGCCCGAGTCCCTTTCGGCCGCGGGGAGCCGCTGGACGGTCTTTTCGACGGAGGCCGCATGAGCCGGCCGGTCCGGGGCGCTCCGGGGAGATCCGAACATGGCTAAGGCGAGATTGTCCGCGGTACTGGTCGGCCTACGCTACCATGACTACTACCGCCATACGCTGTCTTTGGGCTATCTGAAGGCCTATGCGGACTCGCTGCGGGAGCTCAAGGGCCTCGTGCGTACGACGCTCCTGGAGCACAGCGTGCAATCGAAACCGGATGTGGTCGGCGGCGCGGTGCTCGAGGAGGAGCCGGACGTCGTGGGTTTCTCCTGCTACCTGTGGAACATGGCCCGCGTCGCGGCGATTTGCCGGGAGCTCAAGAAGGACCGGCCCGGCTTGCGCATCGTGCTCGGGGGTCCTGAGGTGAGCGTTCGCGCCGCCGCGGTCCTGCGCGATATCCCCGAGGCGGACGTCGTCGTCCGCGGCGAGGGAGAGGTCACGTTCGCCGAGATCCTCAAGGCCTGGGCGCGGGGCCGCTCCTTGGGCCGGGTTCCCGGCCTCGCGTACCGCGAGGCCGGCCGTCCCGTCGAGACGCCCGAGCGGCCGCTCATCGAGGATTTGTCCGTCATCCCCTCGCCCTATCTGGACGGGACTTTCGAGATCCGGGAGGACGACGCTTGCCTCGCGCTCGAGACTTCTAGGGGCTGCCCCAAACGGTGCCGGTACTGCGATTGGCATAACGGGCAGAAGACCCGCTGGTTCCCCAAGGAGCGCGCCGTTCGCGAGGTGGAGGCCGTCCATCGCCAGGCCACCGGGATGTATTATTTCGTCACGGACGCGGACGTCTTCAGCGATAAGGGCCGCGCGGCCTACCTGCTGGAGGAGTTCGACCGGGCTACGGGCGACGCCAGCGTGCACTGGCATTTCCAGACGAACCTGACGAATATCGATGAGGATCTGGCCCGCAGTCTGGACTCTCTCAAGTTCTCTCTGGGCGCCGGCGTCGAGACCATCCAGCCCAAGGCGCTCAAGCGCATGGCGCGGGGCTTCAGCCTTCGCGGCGCGGAGCGCTCCCTCCGGAACCTACGCAAGCTCGCGCCGCAGGCCAGCACGCATCTTCAGCTCATCCACGGCCTTCCGGACGACGACGCGGCCGGGTACCGGCGTTCGCTCGAATGGGTGCTCGCAAAGAAGCCCAAGTCCATGTTCCTTCCGCGCGCTCTCGCGCTGCCCGGGGCCGAATACGGCAGGCATCCGGAGATCTACGGCATCACGCGGGCGCAGAAGGAGCCGCCCTATCGGATCGTCTCGACTGAGAGTTTTTCGGAAGAGGATATCGAGAAATGCGACTGGTTGACTATCCGCGTGCTCACCGTCCACAAGTACGGGCCCGTGCGGCGGGCCTTGGAGACTGTCGGCGAGGTCGGGCGTCCGCAGGATTCGGCTTCCGTCCCCCGCACGCCCTGGGTCGACATGTACGAGAGGGTCTATAGGCATATGGACGGAGGGGGGGACGTCCTGAGGCTCAACCGCTCGTGGTACGCCAGCTATGACGCCCTCGGGAAGGTGATGGTCCGGGAGCCGGTCGCGTGGGAGGGGCTCGCGGCCGAGCAACGCCTTAAGTACCTGGAATCCCTGGCCGCGTTCACCCGGGCCGAGCTCGAGGCCGCGGGCCGCTCGGACGAGTGGCCCGCGCTGCGCCATTTTTTCCGCTCTCAGGAGAGCCGGGTCTTGTGGGATCGGGTACTGGGCGTCCGGGCGTTCCGGCCGATCCTTCTCAAGCTTCTGGGCGGAGTCCGTTTCGGCAGCGGCCGGATGCGCTGGATGGGGTGGGAGAAGGTGGAAGGGGAGCAGCAGTTCTGCCGCGGTTCCCATATGATCCATGTCCTATCGACGATTCAGGACGACACCTTCGAGATCTGTCAGGCGCAGGGGAGCGGGCATATCCACCTAGAGGAGACGCGCGCGGAGCGCTGGGAGCGGCTCTTCCCGTCCCCCGGGCGTCCGTTCGAAGCCACGGTCCTCTCGAACGTCTATCGCGCGATCCCGCCCTCCCTGCGCGTCCTGGTCCTGCGCTGGCTCCGGGAGCGCAACCCGGTGAAGGACGGCCGGCTCGTGATGTGGATGGACTCGGTGGGGCTGGCGGACCTCGAATTTATCGGGAGGCGGGGCCAAGGGAGCGGGGAGCCGGACAAGCCCGCCGAGATCGGAGCGCATGTGGCCCGGGACCTGCGCGAAGCCGGTTGGGAGCTGTCGGCTGAGCCGGTTTCCCTGAGCGCCGCGGGGAAGCTCAATAAGAAGGTCACCTGGACGTTTTTTCAGGCGGTACCCGCCGGCGGCGGGGCTCCTGAGAAGGGGCGGAAAGAAAAAGCCGTAGAGACAGCCTGAGGGGATAGCCATGGCCGGGCCGAAAAAGAAGAAGCGGAAGAAGACATCGAGGACGAAAGGCAAGAAGCTGATCGCGAAGGCGGCCAAGGACGCCTCCGTATTCCTCAGCAGCGAGGAGGGCAAGATCGTGGAGCAGGACGTGGTCAAGACCGCGATCGCCCTCGGCTTGATAGGCTCGGCCGTGGACGTGGCTTTGGCCGCGACGCCCTACCATAACAATTGGCTGCACAATTCCGGGGGCGTGGGGAGCCATACGAGCCACGGCTCGCACGGCTCCCACGGCTCGCACGGCTCGCACGGCTCGCACGGCTCGCACGGCTCCCACGGCTCCCACGGCTCCCACGGCTCGCACGGCAGCGGCACATGAGGCCCCCGGCCCGCTCAGGCGGGGATTCCCGGGCGCTCGGCTTCCTGCTTTTTGCAGAGAAGATGAGCGGATGAGCGTGGCGGAGGCGGTGCGCTGGCCGCTGGCGGCGCTCACTCTCGCGGCGGCTGTCGTCGTCCTCTACACCGATCACAAGTACAAGAGGATCCCCAACCGCATGCTGCTGGCCTGCCTGAAGGTCGTGGGGCTCGCCTACGCGGCGTATATCGGATGGACGGCCCTGGCCTCGAAGGGCCTGCTCCCCGCTCCCTTCCTCCGGGCCTACCCCGCATGGTCGTTCTATCCCGCGATCCTCGTCCATATGGCCGCGGCCGTCGCGGCCGGCGTGCTGATCTGGCGGCTCGGCCTGTGGCCGGCGGGCGACGCCAAGCTCTTTCTGCTTCTGTGCCTGTGGCTGCCTATCGTCGATCCCGGCAGCGCGCTCCTGCCGGGTCGTTTGGCGTTGGCTTTCCTGATGAACATCTTCATTCCGGCCGCGCTCTTCGTGGTCGCGCGCACCATGTGGTGGGTATGGAGGTTCAAGCTGAGGCACGGGGCGGGGTTCCTCCGGGAATTGGGCCTCTTCCGCCTGCTTCCCTACTTGATTAAGAGCCAGGCCGAGCTGCGCGCCGAAGTCTCGCGGAGGCTGGCGGAGTCTTGGACCGGGCTGCGCCGGGACCCGCGCGCCTCCGCCTACGGCCTGGCCGGCAGGATGGGTTTCACCGTGGTGGGCGCCGCCGCCGCCACCTGGCTGGACGGCGCGCGCGCCTTCGTCGGGATGCCGGAGCCGGCGCTCTTTATCGGGGTCTTCCTGGTCTGGGACCTCCTCCGGCGCGCCGCCGGCGAGCGCGTCGCGTGGGGGCTCTGCCTGGCGGCTCTCGCGGCGGCCGCGTACCAGGCGGCTCCGGGCGACTGGCCGCGTTTCTGGGGCAACTGGTGGGAATGGCTCTTCTTCATGGCGGCCATGGATGCCGGCAAGGCCATGGTTCGAGTCTTTCTGGGAGTGCGGGAGCGTTTCCTCGCGCTGCTTTGGATCGGGTCCCTGATCCTCTCGATCATCGGCCCCGGCGCGGTCCTCGCCCGCCTCGGCTACGCCGGCGCGTCGGGCCTGTTGGGCTGGGCCCTGTGGGGGACGCTCTGCGGGCTGGCCTACTTCCTGGTCTCCTCATTCTTGGAGCAGGACGTCGTCTATCTCCCTCTCAAAAAGGTGCATCCGTACCTCGTGCCCGCCGAGGAGACCATCGGAGCCCTGAGGCAGGACCCGGAGTATTTCAGGGACCACTTCGACCGCCTCTATCCGGACGGGCTGACGCCGGAGCAGACCGGCGCGTTCAAGCATTGGTGCCGGAGCCGCGCGCTGCAGGTCGTGGCGTTCAAGAAGACCAGGCCGTTCGCTTTCTGGATATTCCTCGGCGCGGTGCTTACCGTGCTGCTGCGGCGGGACGTCCTGACGCTGGCGCTGTGGGGCGGCCGATATGGGTAAAGGAAGCCCCTCGCGCGGCGGCCGGGAGGGTTCGCTGACGATCTGCGGGTTCGGGCTGGACCTGCCCCAAATGACTCTGGAGACCAGCCAGGCCCTCAAGGACGCGACGGTCGTCTTCACCGACGCCTTGGATGACAAGACTTCCGGCCTGGTGCTGCGCCTCTGCGGGGACGTGAGGGACCTCAACGATCTGGCCGGAAGCGGCTCCTATGACGAGGTGGCGTCGCGGAAGGTGGAGGAGGTCCTTCGCGTCGTGGAAGATGGCCGCCGCGTCGCGGTGCTCAACTACGGGCACGCCACTTTCCTCTCAAGCCTTTCTCAGGGCCTGATCGCGGCCTGCCGGAGGCGCGGTATCGGCTACCGGATACTCAACGCGGTGTCCTCTTTGGACGCGGTCTTGAGCTTCCTTGAGCTGACCGCGCTCTGGAGCGGCCTGCACGTCTACGACGCCGACGGGTTCTCGGGGCTCATCAGCGTCACGCCCCTTCAGCCCTCGGTGCCCACCCTGATCGTCAAGATCGGCTACCTGCAAAAAGAGGAGCAGGAGGGCCGCCTACGCCTTCTGGCCGACCACTTGGGGCGCTTCTACCCGCCCGAGCATCCGGTGACCCTGGTCGAGTGCCCTTGGATCGCCAACCCGGAAGGGAGCAAGCGCACGTTGCCGTTGAGCGGGCTCGCCCAAGCGCTGAAGAGCCCGAACGAGTTCAACACGCTTTATATCCCGCCGGCGGCCTCGGAGCCGACCGATCCCCGAGCGCCGGCCGCGGCCGCCGGGACGGACGTGACGGGTCCCGATGGGATGGATTCCGCGCTCGAGACCGGCAGACGCCTGTGCGAGGGGGGGGATTTCGAGGAGGCCGAGCGGCATTTCTCGCGGCTTGTCGCCGAACGGGGGGATTGGGGGCAGGCTTTAGCGTGGCGCGCGCGGTGCCTCTTGAGCCTGAAGCGGCTCGAGCCCGCCCTGCGGGACCTGGACCGCTGCGCGCGGCTTCATCCCGAGCCCGGCTGGCATCACCGGCTCCGCGCCGAGGTGCGGCTCGCCTTGGGCGACGGCGCCGGCTGCCTGGAGGATCTGGACAAGGCGGCGCTCTGGGGACATCAGGCCTCCTTGGCTGAGAGGCTGCGCCGGGCCGCGCTGAGGATGGGGGCCAAGGGCTTGGGGATCTGGAAGAACCTGGGGAGTCAGGCGCGGCGTCGTCGCGAGTGACGGGCGGCTATTTCGAGGAGGACCGCTTGGACATCTCGGCGTTCCAGAGCCTTTGGTAGAGGCCGTTCGCCGCCATCAGCTCCGCGTGGGTCCCCTTCTCCACGATACGTCCGCCCTCAAGGACGAGGATCACGTCGGCGTTCCTCGCGGAGCTGATGCGCTGGTCCACGATGAAGGTCGTCTTGCCTCGCTGGACCGCTTGCAGACCCCGGCGCAGCTTCCCCTCCTCCTTGCTGTCGAGGCCCGCGGTGGGGCGATCGAGGAGCACGATCCCCGGCTTCGTCAACAGGGCTCGGGCCGCCTCCAGGTGCCTGCGGCGGGCCTCCGTCAGCCGGCGGTCGCTCCTTTCCACGCGCGGGTCCAGCCCCTCGGGGAACTGGGACCTGTCGTCGACGAAGTCGGCGTCGACCCGGCGAAGGGCGTCGAGAATGTCCGCGTCCGTGGTGCCCTCCGATACCCCGTAGAGCAGGTTCTCCCGCAGGGTGCCGTCCATCCAGATGCCCTTGTCGTGGAGCATGGCGATCTGTCGGCGCAGGGGGCTCAGGCGTAGCGCCCGCGCGTCCTTGCCGTCGAAGGCGACGCCTCCCATGTCGGGGTCGTGCAGCCTGAGGATCAGGTCGAGCATGGCGCTCTTGCCCACGCCGGCCTCGCCCACGATGGCGACCCTCTGGCCGGGCTGGACGGAGAAGGATACGTCCTCAAGGGCGGGAGTGTTCTCGTCGTAGGAGAATGAGACGCCCTTGAACTCGACGCGGCCCTTCAGCGGGCCGGGATCGACGGCGTCGGGCGCCTCGTTCACCGCGGGCTTCTGTTTCAGATAGTCGAGGACCTGCCGCGCCGCGCCGGTCGTCTCGCGGTATCGCGTGTACAGGTTCAGGAACCCGGCCAGAGCCTGCTGAAGGAAGCCCGCGTATCCCACCATCGCCGTGGTCTGCCCGACGCTCGGCGCGCCCGTGTAGATATAGGAGAAGAGCCCGATCAAAAGGACGGTGAGGTAGAAGGCGAACCGGTACATCTGGCCCATCGCTCCGTTGTAGCCCGCCGCCAGACGCTCCCTCTTCAAGACGATGCCGAGATAGTGCTCCGCCCGCTTCCCGTAGCGCTCCCCCTCCTTGTTCTCGGCGGAGAAGCCCCGGACGTCGCGGATGTTCGCGAGGGACTCCTCGGCCGCGCTGATCACCTCGACCCGGGCGTTCATCTGGGCTTCGTTCAGCTTCTCGGCCTTGTTGCCGTAGATCAGCGAGATGAGCCCCATCAGGGGCACGACGGCGGTCACGATCAGCGTCACCTGCCAGCTGGTGATCGCCATCATGACTCCGGCCACGGCCGCCATGGCGGCGTAATAGGGGAGCAGGACCGGGATGTCGATGTTTTTGGCGGCGAGTTGGTCGACGTCCTCGCTGAGGCGCGCCGCGACCTTCGACGGTTTCTCCTTGGCGAAGAAGCCGAAGGGCAGCGTGAGGACGTGCCGGAAGACGCGCAGCCGGAAGTCCCGCAGCACCTGGCCGTTAAGGCGGCCTTTGAGCCAGGCGTAGGCCGTATTCATGACGAGGTTCGCCACGGCGATGCCCACCAGCGCTCCGCCCAGCACCCAGCCCATGCCGGCGTTCTTCGCCAGCGCCGTATCCACCAGGGAGCCCGCGATGTAGCTCGTCCCCACGCCGATCGCCGCCTGGACGATGTTGATGCCGCGAAGCACGTGCACGTGCTTCTTGTGCCGCTGGACGAACGGGGCTACCTCGGGGTTGCCGCGGAACATGTCCCGGATCAGCATACCGAAGCCGGCGACGGCCCGCACGAGGCCGGCGGTTTCGCCGATGATGTACCTGATGTGGGAGAAGCCCTGCAGGGAGTACGCCGCGAAATGCCCGAAGCGCTCGCTGACCCTCTTGTGGAACTGCAGGGGGCGGGCCGCGGCCTTCGTGATGTAGACCGGCGGCCGTCCCACCGGCGCCGTGAGGAAGATCCTCCGGAATCCCCCCTTCTGGAAGAACGTGTACGGAGGCTTGAGCACCCGCGGCCGGCCGGCCTCCGTCTCGCCGCCTCTCGATAGGGCGATCCGGAACGCGAGGAGCGCGAAGCCGGCCGCGCCCACGCCGAGCACCGCGGAGAGCCCGAACATGCCCCACGCGGCGTAGGCGGCCCAGCCGGTGAATCCGAGGAGGGTCTGCGCCGAGTGATAGGCCCCGACCGCCAGCCCGGCGTGCGTCACGCCCGCCAGGAACTGGCCGCCGGCGGTCGTCGGGCTGAAGGCCTCGCTGTCCCCGCCCGGCAGGTCGCTGGCCTTCGGGCCGGGCTTGCTCGGCTCAGGGACGGCCGCGGTCTCCCGCGCGAAGCCCGCCCGGGGAGCGTACGGCTCCAATCTCCCGTTCGGATCGCCGACGCCGTGACCCAGCGGCCGGACATCCGCCGCCTCGGCCTCGAAATGCGCGCTGCCGGCGCCCCGGCGGCCCAGAATACGGTCCATCACGGCCTGCCCGAGATGCCGCGCGCCGCCGACGGACATGCGGGATATCTCGGCGGCCGGCGGAGCGAGGTCCCGCCGGGCGGAGAGGAGCTTATTGAGAGACGGCGCGCCCGGATCCGCCGCTTGGGCCGGCCCACGCGACCGGACCGCGTCCGCGGCGCCGCTCAGCGGCGCGTGGAAACCCGCCGTGCCCGGCTCGCTCTGGATCGGCGTCGGAGCCGCGGCGGGAAGCGGCAGCGCCATGGCCGCCGTTTCGGGAGATGTCCAAAGCGAAGGCCGGACCGAGGGCGTCAGCCGCAGAGCGCCCTGGAGGCTGAGCGCGCGCGGCGAAACCGAAAGAGATCCCTGCGCGCCGCCGGCGGCGATCCGGGCGACGCCGGCCGCCGCCTGCGCGCCCGGGACCGCGTTGATCTGCGTCCCCACGTTCACCGCGACGGCGCCGGCCAGGGCTTGGTAGCAGCCGGTGCCCGGCGCGACCATGACCAGCGTCGCGGCCAGGGCCGAGGCGATGCCTTTCCTTAAAAGAGTATGCGTATGCCGTAGCATGCGTTCGACGGCGTGTCCGCCGCTGGGATAGTATGGCCGTGTCCATGCGTCCGCGCAGGGGGCGGAAGGCCCATGGGCGCCATGGGAAAAGGCCTAGGGAAAAACGGGCAAAGGTCCCGCGGTCAGGCTGTCCATCGCCGATCCTTTCCGCTGCTAGCAGCCCGTGGCAAAAGTCTTCCGGGGCCTGCAATCGCCTGGAAGCGGCCTGCGCCTGCGTTGCTCCTCGGTCACATCCCGTCAGGGATGCTCCCTCGTCGCGCCTTGGCTCGGCTCGCTCCAGGCGATTTCGCCGTCCGAAATACTTTTGCCACGGGCTGCTAGGGCCGCAAACAGTCCTGAGGGCCGCCGCGGCTCACCGCGAGGCGATCATGGGCGCGAGGATTTGGAGCGCAGCGTGATGTGGACCACCTCCGAGGGGGCGAAGAGGCGCATGGGCGGTCCCCAATGGCCGGCGCCCGATGTCACATAGAGGCGGGAGTCTCCGATGTGGTAGAGCCCGTGGAAGTATGGGTGGGACATCTTGACGAAAGCGTGGAAGGGGAATATCTGTCCCCGGTGCGTATGCCCCGACAGCATCAGGTCCACTCCGTGCTCCGCGGCCAGGTCGAACATCATGGGTTGATGGGAGAGGAAGACGGACGGCTTGTCCGGATCGAGTTTCCGGAGGACCTGCCGGACCTCCTCCCGGGTCATCCGGGACGTGCGTATGTCGTCCACCCCCGCGACCTGGATGCCGGCGGGTAGCTCGATGACCTCGTCTCTCAGCAGGCGCGCCCCAAGGCTCTCGTGGCATTCGATCGCGGTCTTCGTCCCAAGATAGAACTCGTGGTTGCCCAAGACCGCTACCGCGCCGTACTTCGCGCGCATACGGGATCCCAGCTCCTTGAGCCGCGCTTTCTTGCGGAATCCCGGCTCCACGATGTCGCCGGTGAAGGCGATAAGGTCCGGGCCTATGGCGGCGATCATGGCGGCCGCCTGCTCGAGCCTCTTCAGCGGGATGGTGGTGTCGAGGTGCAGGTCCGATATCTGTACGATGGAGAAGCCGTCCAATGCCGCGGGCAGGCCGGGGACGGCTAGCTCGATCCGCTTGAGCTCTGGCGGCCGGGAGGCGCTCCAGAAGGCGTAGAGGCACAGGGCCGCGACGACCGCGAGCACCGTCTGGCCGATGATCCGTTTGACCGAGGTGGACGTCCCCGCGATGCGCGCGATGACCCAGACCAGGTCTCCGAGCAGGCCCCACACCAGCCATACGAAAGAGACTCCCAGCCATACGCAGGCCGCGAAGGCGAAGGCCTCGGCCGCCGGCCCGCCATGACGCCTCAGCCAAAAGAGAGAAAAGGGGGACGAAAGGGCGATGAGCAAAACCGCGCACCGTATGATGGCGGGGTGGACGGGGAACCCCGGGAAATACCGTATCACCCAGAAGGCGACGTAGTACTGCATCCCGAGGTAGATGGATATGACGGTCGCGAGGAAGAGTGCCATCGCCATGGGGCCGTTCATCGCGGTATTATGCAATAATCCTCCGGGGAGACGGGGATGCCGGCCGGAGTGCGCGGCTTGCCGTCTGAAAAAATGTAATAATGAGAATGGCCTATTTGGGTATGATTTGCCTTGCCGTAGACCCCCATTGAGGAGCTAGAGCCATGAGATTCCGGCGCTACGGCCGCACGCGGCATCTGGTGATCGAGTCGGTCGCGGACCTGCGGTCCGTGCTCAAGCTCAATGAGGCGCACTGGGTGGCCACCGGCGCTCCGGTCGAGGCCATCTACTGCGACAAGACCTTCCTCCGTCTGGTGGACGCTGACGGCGACGGTCGCCTGCTCTGCGGCGACATCAGGCAGGCGATCGAATGGACCCTCGCGTGCCTGCGCGAGGAAGCGGGCGTGGTGGCCGGAAGCCGGACCCTGTCGTTGGCCCATATCGACGGCGGGTCGGAGGAGGGGCGCCGGGCTCGGGACGCGGCCGCGAGGCTGCTCTCGCGGATGGGCCGGGACGGGGACAAGGAGATCGCTCTCGAGCAGGTCCGCGGGATCAAGGCCGGGATGGAGAAGTTTCCGGTCAGCGAGGAGGGCGTGGTCTTGGAGGAGGCCGCCGAGACCCCCGAGCTCAAGGCGTTTCTGGCCGACGTGCTCGCGACCGTGGGAGGGGCCGCTCACCCGGGCGGCAAGCAGGGCGTGGGCGAGGAGCAGCTCGCGAAGTTCCTCGACGAGGCCAAGGCCTACCTCGGCTGGCAGGAGCGGGGGACGCTGGCCGACGGAGACAAGCGCTCGGGGATCATGCCGCTCGGGCCGGATACCGCGCCCGCCTACGCCTTGCTCCGGACGCTCGGCGAGAAGGTGGACCAGTACTTCGCCCAGTGCCGGTTCCTTGTCCTTGACGGCGGCGTGGACGGGCATTTCGGCGCGCGTCCCGGCGAGCTGGAGAAGCTCGACCTCGCGGACCGCTCGGTGCTCGAGGATCTGCTCAAGAAGGCGCCGCTCTCGCGGCCGAGGCCGGAACGGATACTCGCTTTCGCGGAGCCGCTGAACCCCCATTTCGAGCCGGACTTGCTCCAGCTGCGCAAGCGGGCGATCGAGCCGGCGCTCGGGCGTGCGGTCGAAGAGCTTTCCGAGGGAGACTGGCGGGCCGTGCGGGCCTTCTTCGCCGAGCACGGGACGTGGGAGGAGAAGAAGGCGGGAGCCGTCGTCGAGCCGCTCGGGCTCGAGAAGCTGCGCGCTTACCTCGGCGGCAAGCAGGCCGAGGGCGTACGGAAGCTGATCGCGCGCGGGCGGGCGATGGCTGCCGCGATGGACGATGTCCGGCTGATCGAGAAGCTCATCCTGTACCAGGCCCATCTGTTGTCTCTGGCGAACAACTTCGTGAGTTTCCCGGACCTCTACGTCAACGACCGGCGGGCGCTCTTCGAGGCGGGGACCCTGGTGATGGACGGCCGCCGCTTCTGCTTGGCGGTGCGGGTGCGCGAACGCGCCGGGCATGTCAAGGTCGCGGAGGCGAGCCAGATGTTCGTGATGTACGTCGAGGTGGACGCCAAGCAGGACGGGGGAGCTTACGAGGTCGCCATCCCCGTGACCTCGGGCGGGCGCGGCAACCTCTGCGTGGGCAAGCGCGGGCTGTTTTGGGACCTCCAGGGCCGGGAGCGCGACGCGAGGGTCGTTCACATCATCGAGAACCCCATCGGGTTCGGGGAGGCGATCGTGGCCCCGTTCGGGCGGCTGGGCCGCACCCTGATGGGCAAGATCGAGTCCATCACGGGCGGCGCCGAGAAGAAGCTCGATTCCCTCATCTCGGGCGGCGCCTCGCCGGCGGTGGCCATCGGCGGCATCATGATGGGAACGGCTGCCCTCGGGTCGGCGGCCGCGTTCATCACCAAGACCCTCGCGGGGGTGGCCCTCTACAAAGTCCTCGCGGGGACCGCGGGCGCGGTCTTCGCCGTGGTCCTGCCCGCGATCGCCGCGGCCTTCTTCAAGCTCCGGCGGCGCGACCTCGCGGCCATCCTGGAGGCCTCCGGGTGGGCGATCAACGCCCGGATGCGCATGACTTACGCGCAGGGGCGCTTCTTCACCCACAGGCCGGAGCGTCCCGGATAGTCTAAGAACCGGGTTATGGGAAACACAGGGAAGATGGTCCTATATGAAGGGAAGTACCGGCGTTTCGTTTGCCGTGATGGGTGGGAATATACGGAGCGAGTGAATTGCACGGGGATCGCGGTCATCATCGGGGTGACGGATGAGGACAAGCTTGTCTTGGTGGAACAGCACCGTATCCCGGTCCGCGGCAAGGTGATCGAATTCCCGGCGGGACTTGCCAACGATTCCGCGACAGGTCCGCGTGAAACCTTGCAGGAGGCCGCGAAACGCGAGCTCCTGGAGGAGACCGGGTACGCGGCGGCCGACGCCGAGTTGATCTTTGAGGGGCCGTCTTCTCAAGCCTCGACATCCGATATCCTCTCTTTCTTCCATGCGACGGGCTTGGAAAAAGCGGGAGAGGGGGGCGGCGATCATACTGAATCGATATCCGTCCATGAAGTGCCGGTCCCGGATGTGGATGATTGGCTCAGGCGGCAGCAAGCCAAGGGGCTCCTCGTGGATCCGAGGATCTACGCGGGCCTGTATTACTTGAGGCGCGCGCGAAATGCCGGGGATCGGCCGCGCGAGAGGTCCGAGCAAGGTCCCGCCTGATTCTTTTCGGTCAGCCCCGCCGCGAGCACATAATGCCGCGCATTCTCGATCATGCGTGCCTTTCAGCGAGGGCGTGGATGGGGGTCAGGGCTTGGGGCCTTCCGCCGAGCAGGCGTCCCAGTCATCGAGGTAGCGATTGAGCTTCTCGACCTCGCCCTCGTCGAACCACATCCCGCCGCATTGAGTGCAGGCCTCGAAGGGCAGTTCCGCGGCCTCGATCGTCGCTTGGATCATGGGCTTGCCGTCCCGGGGACAGGCGTATTTCGTGTCGGTCGAATCGGCGTAGGCCGCCTTGAATACCTCAAAGAACTGCGCGGGCCGCTTGATCCGGGCGTACACTTCCTGCTGGTCGAACCAGACCCCGCCGCACCTGGCGCAATGGTCGGTCTCCAGCAGCATATTGACCCGGTGGGCCGTCAGTTCGGACTTCTCGCACTTTGGACAGAGCATAATGATCCCCCCCCGGGGAGTATAGCCCCGATCGGTTTCGCGGTCAATCGAAGAAGACAGTGGGCGTTGAGTTTGTCGAGTAAGTCCGCATGTGGTCGCCAGTTAGTCAACAAACTCAACGTCGTTGACGCCGTTGAGACGCCGTCGCCTTTGCAGCCGGGGGCGCTTAACGCGCTCCCCGCTCGGCGTCGAAGAACCAGAAGTCCCGGGGATAGAGCTTGATCAGGCGCCGGGCCTCGCCGTTCTCCTTGAGGAAATCCGCGTAGCGGTCGAGGAGCCGGTCCGGGCCGATGACGACGCCCGCGGCCCGCAGGGCCTTGGCCATCTTCTTCCCGTAGCCGATCAGCACCGAGCCCAAAGTCGACGGCAGCCGCTTTCGCAGGCTCTTCAGGGCGCCGGGAACGAGCGCGGCTCGCAAGAGGCCGCGCTTGAAGCGGCGCACGACCTCGGGCGTCTTCCCATCGGCGATGTCGGTCGCCATGGCGGAGCCTCGCGTGGAGAAGCCGGCGGCTCCGCGGTAGTCCCCGAAGGAGTTCGCCACGGCGAAATCCAGGAAGGAAACATCATCCATCTCTGTGTCGCGCACCAGCTCCGTCACGAACCGCATCGTCGCCGTCAGGTCCGGGCAGCGCTCCGCGTAGTAGGCCACGCGCCCCCGGTCCAGGGAGGGGCTGACGCCGTTCGAGTAGGCCAGGCCGGCCGCCCAGGTCTGCATGAAGAACGAGTGGGGCGCGGCTCCGGAGAACGCCTCCAGTGCCAGGTAATCCAGCGCCGCGTCCTCGCCGCGGTCCCAATAAGAAGGGGCCGCCGCGGAGAGCACATAGACGCCGGATTTCGTGCTGTTGTTGACGAGTCCGACGTGGACCGGCCTCTTGAGGCCCGGATGGCGCTCCCGGAGCCGGGCCAGGACCACGGACCCGGTCCGTCCTCGGCGGGACGAGGGCCTTTTGCCCTTCGGAAGAGCCTCCGCCAAGGAGCGCAGCGCCGGGAGGATGTCCCTCGTGTCCTTCGGGTTCCCGGTCAGCGCCGCGCGCGCGTTCCGCCTGGTGAGCGTGTCGGACAGGATATTCTTCATATGGCGCATCTCGGCGGCGGGGTCGCGGGCCAGGTCGGCCGCGGTCTGCCGGATCATCCGCGCGAGGTCCCTGCGCCAGCTTCCTTCGGGCAGCCAAGCCAGCTCGGCCTGCAGGTACTGGCCGAAGTCGACGAGGATCGGCGTTTCGGGGTTTTCGGGCCGCAGCCCCGCCCCCGAGGCCAGGCCGTCGATCCGCTCCATGATCCGCGCGCGGGTCCCCTCGCGCGTCTCGCGGGCCAGGTCCCGCAGGGTCTCTTCGACGAGGGCCCGGGTCCCGGCGTCGGGATAACCCGCAAGGCGGAAATAGACGCGGTTGAAGTGCTGAAGACGCGTGAAGGGACTCTTCACGCTCATCCAGCGGGCATCGTCCTGATAGGCGTAGGCGTCGGCGGCCTGCCGCACCCAGCGTTCCTCCGAGAGCTGGAATATCTGGCGCAAGCCGCGGATCCGGTCGCGGAGGACCGCCCGCAGGCGGCCGGTCGTACGGCTGGAAACGTCCGCCCGAAAGAGGCAGTTCTCGAGCCACTCGACGGCCTTCACGTTCTCCCGCGGGCCGGAGCCGGAGGCGGCGAGCGAGAGCTCGAGCCGCCCGGTACGGGGGTTCTCGGAAAGGCTGGCGCTCAGGCCGTAGATCTCCGCGCGCCAGCGCTCCCGCATCGCGACGTAGTCGAGGCGCTCGCCGTCCCGGGTGGTCGCGCCGAGCTCCGTTAGCAGCGGGGGCAGGACCGGCAGGTAGGGGAGGTCCTCCTCCGGAAGCCTCCGCAGGTCGAAAAGCACGTGGACGTCGGTGAACGGCGTCGAGGGGAAGCGGCTGGTCACCACCCGGACCGGGCCGCTCAGGACGCCTTCCTCCCAGTCTATCATCTCGTCCAGGGTCAAGGGCGGATCGCCCACGAAGCGGGGCCGCTTAACGGACTCTTCCTGCTCTTTGAGCTCGGCGGTCTTCTTTTCCTGCTCCGTCTTGTGGCGGGCGAGCGCCCGCTGCGCGTCCTTGGTCCCGAACTTCCGCAGAAGACGGGCTTCATGCGCCTTGAGGCGCTCGGCCTTGGCCTTCCTGTCGGACTCCAAAAGGGACTTGTCCGGCCTGACCGCGCTGACGATCGGCTCCTTATCGAGGCCGTTTCGCAGGATCACCGACTCCCAGAAGTTGTCTCCGCTCTTGAGCTTCTTCTCCACCGCGTCGAACCAGGGGGTCATGGCCAACGCTTTGCGGAACCCCGGCGCTTGGTGCAGGGTGTCGAGATGCTGGTGCCAGGATATCCCGGAATGGCGGCGGCCGAAGCCGGGCGGCGCGTCGATGAACTTGAGCGCGCTGCGCCGGTGGGACGAGAGCAGCGAGGCCGCCTTGTCGTTGAGCTCCTTGAGCACGGGGGAGCGCCGCCGCGCCTCGCGGAGGGAACGGACGCGGTTCATGACCGCCTTCCGGATCTCGCCCAGCTTGTCCCGGGTCAGGTCGGAGGGGGGCAGGCCCGAGAGGAATACCATCGGGACGTTCGCGGGAGCCTCCAGGAAGTAGGAGCCCACGTTGGTCGCGCCCGACCCCATCGCGCGCGTCTTCTCATCGATGAGGTCCCGATAGAGGAATGAGGTCTCGCCGTCGGCCAGGACCGACAACAGCAGGCCCAGCTCCACCGATTCCCGGGGAGAGAGCGCTCGTTTCAGGGGCTTCCAGGAGAAGGCGACGCTTTGCGGGAGGTTCGGGTCCTCTCCGGGATACGAGCCGATGACGATGGGGGCTCCCTTCGCCGGCTTATACGGGGGGATCGCGGGATAGCGGGCGCACCGCTCACCGGTCCCGCCTCCGGTCCGCGGCAGGCAGCCGGGCGCCGCGTCGAGCGCCTCGGGCTCGACGGCTTTCATGACGCCGTTGAGGCGCGAGAGGAACTCGCGGAAGGGATAGCTGGCCGGGAGAGCGGCGATCAGCGCCATGTTGCTCCCGAAGTGGTAGCGGATCCGGTGGAAGCGCCGGATGTCCCGCGGGGTCATCTCGCGGATCGCGGAGGGCAGCCCCCCTTGGTTGCGCGCCATGGGGTTGTCCTTCCCGAAGATGAGAGGCGTCATCTGATACCAGTTGACGCTGTCCGATTTCTCCATCGTGGAGACCATCTCGTTGTAGACGGTCCCTTTCTCTTCGGGACGCAGCAGCCCGGACTTCGGATCCTCGACCACGCCTAGGTTCGCCACCTCCCGGCGGATCTCCTCGTCGGTGTAGTCGGGACGGATCAAGGCCTTGAAGAACTGGTGAAGGAGGCGGTAGAACGTCTCCTTGTCGGCCGCGGTATGGAACTGGTAGTTGGTCACGTCCGCGTACGTGGCGGCGGTGTGGTCGGCCAGGCTCATAGAGAACAGGCTGTTGAGATAGATGCCGGTCTTCCCCTTGCCCAGGATGAGATGCTCCTGGGTGTGGGGCTCCCCCTTGTCCGAATCGGGCGGCGTGGCCACGTTGAGCGAGACTTGCGGGACCGAGGGAACCCGGATGATATCGACCGGCATGCCGTTGCCGTGGCGGAAGCGGGCCCCCATGGGCTGGCCTTGGACGTCGAGGTATAGGCTGATCACGCGGTAGCCTTCGATCTCGGCGTCCTTCGTGAAGTCTCTCGGATCGGCGAGCGCGGGCTCGGCGGCGGCCTGCGTGGCGAGAAGGCCGAGCGATAGGGTCAGTCGCGTCATGATGTATCTCCCGGGGATGTGCTCAAGCGATGGGAGATGGTATGAAAAACCCGCGCTATGCCCAAGACTATTCTTCGTTCGCGGCCGGCGCTTCGTCGGGCCGCCCGGCCAGGCGGTAAGCCAAGCCGAGGTCGCGACGGGCCATAGGGTGGCGAGGATCGAGCCGGAGCGCCTCCCGGAACGCTTCGATGGCTTTAGCGAAGCGTCTCTGGCGCAGGTGCGCGAGGCCGAGGCGGTGGCGGATCTCGGAGCTGAAGGGCCTGCGGGGCGGGGACTTCCTCTTTGTTCTCGGATCGCCGCAGCCGGAGAGCAGCAGGACCTCCCAATCGTCGACGAGAGCCACGCGCTCCGCCCGGCAGGCTTCGCTTATCATCCGGTCGAACGGATGCACGTCCAAGCGCGCGGCATCGCCGTTGTCCGGCGTGCGCACGTAGTAGACCGATTCTCCCGCCAGCGAGGGCAACGCGGTCTTCCGGCGATCCGTCCCCGCGGATTCCTCCCGGCGGGCGTCCAGCTCGGAGATGAGCGCGTCCTGCAAGGACAGCACCGTCCGGTCGGTGAGGAATAGCCAGGAGTAGCGAAACTCCTCTTTACCTACCAGGATGGGGATCGGATCATTCCTTCCCGCGTGACGCGCGTGCACCTTGATGGCGGCTTCGGCGCGCGCCACGTTTTGGTGCCGCCTCCAGGAGTGCTCGCTGGGGTCGTCCGAGGGATGGAAGAACGGGCGGAGGTCCTTGCTCACGGAAAAGACGAATGCCGCGACCAGGAAGGCCTTCGCCAGGCGGCTTCGGAGGTCCCATACGCGGGCCATGCCGTATCCGAGGAGCGGCAGCAGAAGGGCGCAGGTGGTCACCAGATATCGCCTTTCGAGCCCGTTCACGAAGGCGATATAGACCGCGTTGTGGAGCAGAAAGCCCCCCAGCAGCCACAGGGCCGTTCTGCGGTGCTCGGGCCTGAGACGCAGGAAGCAGACGGCCAGCGCGCCGAGCAGTAGAAGGCGGGGCCCGCCGAACCAATACCGGAGCCAATCAGGCACACGACGCGCGAAATAGAACGCGTAGCCGGCCGAGCCCCAGCCGTAGGCCTCGAGGTTCTCGATCACCGAGGGGCCTTGAAAGAGCCGTAGGCCCGGCAGCAGGTTGGTGCACGCCGGCGCCAGGAGCACGAGAAGAAGCCCCAGCCCCACCGCGCCCGTCTTCGGGCGCCGCGCCAGGAGCGGGCCCAGTTCCTTCGGTCCCGAGAGCAGGAACCATCCGGCCGCGAAGAGCGGGAGGTAGACCCCGAATTCCACTCGCACGTTCACGAGCAGCGCGGCCGCCCAGAGCGCGGCCAGGTGCAGGCGGATCTCGCGCGACCGGTAGGCGATCGTCCAGAGAAGGACCGCGGACGCGATGACGAACAGGGAGACCGTGGGCGCCCCCTTGAGGGCCAAGACGAAGCGGAAGTAGGACTGGGAGAAGACGTATAGCGTCGCGGCCCACACCGAGGCCGCTTCGTCGCGGAAGCATGAGTAGGTCAGGAGGAAGATCACCAGGACGTTGCCGAACCCGGCCGCGTGGGTGAGCGCGCTCGAGACGGCGGGAGACTCGCCGAAGACCGGGATCAGCCAGGAGCCCAGATAGGGGAACAGCGCGCCGTGGCGGTGCTCGGCGAGGAAGCGCGCGACCTCGCCGTCGGCCAGAAGGCGGGCCATCCAAAGCTCCTCCCAGGCGTCGCCGGCGCCGAGGAACGGCGCGGGCCAGAGCCACGCTAGGATCACGCTGGGCAGAAGAGCGCAGAGCCCCCAGGCGGTCCATGCCTTCCACGATAGGCCCTGGAAGCCGTGCCGGACGGCTTTCCGGGACAGGAAGGTAAAGGCTAGGATGCCGTAGAGATGCCCGAGCAGCAAAGGATGCAGGAATACCTCGACGAACTGGCGTGCCGCGAATTCGATCCAGAGAAGCCCTTCCATGCTCATGAACCCTTCTTCGGGCAGTTTAGTCCGCGCTGCGGGGCCTGTCAAGCGAAGCGCGCGGCGCGCGGTGGCAAGAGAGCATCGCGTTCCCCGGCAAAGGGTTATATAATGTCGTCATGCTGAACCGCCAGGTTGTCGTGGCCGTCGGAGCGCTCGTATTCGTCTCCTGCGGGGAACGGATTCCCCCAGCGAGCCGGAGCGCGCTCGAGCCGGCCGCCCGGACCGAGAGCGGGACGGAGGCCGCCCACATGCCCATGGATATTCGGAGTGTCGCCTTCCAAAACAACGGGACGATACCGAAGAAGTACACCTGTGACGGAGACGACGCGTCCCCTCAGCTGACCTGGACCGGCGTGCCGGAAGGGACGAAGAGCCTCGCGCTGATCATGGACGACCCGGACGCGCCTTCCGGCGCTTGGGTCCACTGGGTGCTCTACGACATGCCGGGCGAGGCCAAGGGCCTTCCCGAGGGCGTGGAGAAGAAGGAGACCCTCGCCGGAGGCGCGAAGCAGGGCGCCTGCTGGGGGGTGGAGAGCTTCAGTCGGGTCGGCTACTACGGTCCCTGCCCGCCGCCTGGGAAACCGCACCGCTACTACTTCAAGCTTTACGCCCTGGATACGGCCCTTGACCTCTCACCGAAGGCCGACAAGGCATGGCTTCTGCAAGCCATGGAAGGGCACATACTGGCCCAGGCCGAGCTGGTCGGGCGCTACGGCCGGTAAGCGGGAAGGGCCTTCCGCGTCGCCGCTCCCATCCGCCCGCGCCTACGCCGTCGCTGCGCCTACCCGTCCCAGGCCCCGCCCGTTCCTGCTTATCGTAGGAGGTCTCGTATCCCGGACCCTTAGCAGCGGATGACGACCCGGCCGTGACCGCCGTGATCGGACGATTGGCCTCCGAACGCGATCCATGCGCATGGCGCAGCCGCCTCGGCGGGGTTTTTTGTATAATCTAAATGGCTTTCCTCCTATGGCGATCAGCAAAGAAGATCTAGAGAAGCTGCTGCTCTTGCAGGAACAGGACAATCTCCTGGACTCCCTCAGAAAATCTATAGCCTCGGTGCCCGGCGAGATCGCGGCCCTGCGCGCCGAGATCGAGCAGGAGAATACCCGCCTCCACGAGATCCACGAGAAGACCAAGCGGTTACAGGCCGACAAGAAGGAGAAAGAGCTCGCGATGGCCGAGAAGGAGGAGGCGATCAAGAAGCATCAGACGGAGCTCAACCAGATCAAGACCAACGAGGCTTTCAAGGCTCTGCTCAAGGAGATCGACGGCGAGAAGGCCGCCGTCAGCGACTTCGAGACCGCGATCCTGACGCTGATGGACGACGCGGACGCGGTCTTGACGGAAGAGAAGGCGGTCAAGGAGAGCCTCAAGGCGTTCGAGGGCGAGCGCAACGCGTGGATCAAGACCCTCGAAGATCGCAGGTCCGACCTCGAGAAGCAGGTCCCCGGAGCCGAGGCCAAGCGGAAGGAGTACGTCGGCGGGATCCGCGAGGACATCGTGGAGCTCTACGACGCCACGCGCGAGCGCCGCGACGGCATCGCGTTGGCCCGCGTAAAAGGCGAGACCTGCAGCGAATGCCACATGACGCTGCCCGTGCAGGTCCTGATCCATGCGAAGAAGGGGAAGTTGATATCGGTCTGCGACAGTTGCCAGCGCATCCTCTACGAGATCGAGCCGAGGGCGGCGGAAAAGACCGGGACATGAAGCTGAGCATCTACATCGACGGCGCCAGCCGGGGCAACCCGGGGCCGGCCTCCGTGGGGGTCGTGCTGCAGGACGCCTCCGGCCGTCCCGTCAAGGAGTACCACCGCTATATCGGCGAGACGACGAACAACGTCGCGGAGTACACGGCGATGCTCGACGCCTTGCGCCTCGCCGGCGAGATGAAGGCCGACGAGATCACGGTGCATTCCGATTCCCAGCTGCTCGTGCGGCAGCTGAGCGGCGAGTACCGGGTCAAGAACGAGCGCCTTTTCAAGTACATGCTTCAGATCCGGAACCTCCGCAAGCAGTTCAAGACCGTGGAGGTCGTCCACATCTCGCGCGAGCAGAACAAGCGGGCCGATCGTCTCGCCAACGACGCCCTCGACGCCGTAAAAAAAAGCCCGGTATTCCGCCCGGGCAAGCTTGACGGAGCGGCTCCCGATGTCATCCGCCGCTTCGAGGTCTCGCGCGAGCTCCTGAAGTAAGATTTTGGGCGGCCGGAGGGTCGCCTTCCCGCCTTCCGGGCGGGGGGGAGGAACTTCCGAACTCCGCAGGACGCGGTGCCCGTTGAAAGGCGGGAGGCGGCGGGCCAAAGCCCGCCGCCATGGAAAGTGCCACAGAAAACACACCGCCTTCGGCCTTCGGGCCGAGGGTAAGGGTGAAAAGGCGAGGTAAGAGCTCACCGCTCCGGGGGCGACCCCGGGGGCTAGGTAAACCCCACCGGGAGCAAGGCATAGGGCGGGACGCGTTGTCCGCGCCCCATCGATAGATGGGAACCGCCCGGTAGCTGCATCAGAGAAATGATCCTCCCCCCGTCTTTCGGGATGGGGGACAGAATTCGGGGTACAGGCCGCCCCTTTTTCGCATCCTTCGCTGCGCTCAGGACTGAAGCCTCGCTCCGAGAGGAAAAGTCCTCCGCTCGGTGCTCGCCCTGGGGGCTTGCGCCCCCTCGGGCCCGCAAGACCCACGTCGCCAGAGTGGGCCTTGCGGGTCACCCCCACTAAGGCGCGCCGCCCATGCGGCGCACTAATATGTCGCACTCCGCGCTTCGCGCAACCGGCGCTGACATGTGGGAGAAGAAATTCTGTTCCTTGAGGCGAATTCTTGGTATGATGGACGGCGTAAGCTTGAATCTTGCGACATCGGCTCGGTCGCGGCTTCAAAACCGAAACTTACGGCAGGTACGGAGAGGCGATTCATGAAAGGTACGGTGAAGTGGTTCAACGATCAGAAGGGCTTTGGATTCATCACGCCTGAGGACGGCTCGAAGGATCTCTTTGTGCACCACAGCTCGATCATGGCCGATGGATTCAAGAGTCTCCGCGAGAACCAGGAGGTCGAGTTCGACGTGGAGGATTCTCCGAAGGGGCCGCGCGCGGGGAACGTCAAGCCTTTAGGATAGGCGGCCGCGTCGTCGAAACCGAAGGGCCCGCGACCTTGGGTCGCGGGCCCTTCCGATCACCTGCCGGATGTCCCGGGCTATCTAGTAGGCGATATCGATCTCGCAGTGAAGCTCGTAGCCGCAAGGCTGCGGGATGCCCCCGAAGCGCTCCCGCTCGCACCGTCCGGTGCTCTCCGCATGGGTCTCGTTGGTCTCCACCATCTCCCCGATCTTGGCCTCGACGTCGAAGGCGCCGGTACCGCACGAGCCGGGGCACGCGGAGGCGAAGTTGCACGGATCCTGGGGGGAGAACGTCCGGGTCTCCTCCCCCACCAGCTGTTGTTCCGGGCTGATGAAGCGCAACTGGATCGTCAGACGGGTGACGGAGGGGTGGATCTCCCGCAGGAGAGACGCGTTGGCGGGCTCGAATCCCGCGACACGCCTGCGCTGAACCTTCTTCTCGTTTTTGCTTGCGCCGACGATCCGCCGCCGTTTACGATATCGCGCCATCGCTTTCCTCCCGTCGACAGCCAACAATGGACGTGTTTGCTGCCGAATGCCTGAGCGGCCATCTTTTCAGTCCGGTGAGGATGGACAGGACCCACGGCCGCAGCGTGCGTGCGGCACAATGATAGCAAAGTAGGCTATCGGCGACAAAATCCGGCTTGGCGCGCGCCGGCGCCGCCGGACGTATCCTGCCGGAGAGGGCTCGGCTCTTCGCGGAGGGCGGATCCCGGGCTATCCTTCCGTCCCGGGGTCGCGCGTGGGCGCGCTCTCGGCATCAACCATGGACTCGATCGCTTTCCTCGCGGCGTCTTCGTCGCTCCGGAACCATGTCGTAAAACGCGCGCTGCCCAGCGTCTCGATCGGGGTCTCTTCGAGCGGGTAGGACATGCCGAGCCGCAGCACGTGGTGGAAGGTCGCCGCGCCGAGGATCGGCCATTTGCATTTGAACTGGGAGACGATCAGGAGCTCCTGGCGGCCCAAAGCCTTCAGGGAGGAGGCCACGTCCTCGGTCGCGATCTTGTTGCGGAGAAGCAGGCTGCCGGCTTGGCCGGGCTCCAGGCTGTCGGCGAGGCTCCACTGGAAATCCTCGATGTCTCCCCGCGGCCTCAGGAAGGCGTGATAGACCTTGTGGTCCAGGGCCGGGCTTCCGCCGCTGTTGCGCATCCCGACGACCATATACACCTGGTGGACGCCCCGCATGAGCTTGCCGTAGGCCGGCATGGAGACGTCCAGCTTGACGGCCGGGCGCTCGAGATAGCCGTGCGCGCCGATGCTCGCCGCCGCGCAGGTCGAGGCCAGCAGGAGCCCCATGACGAGGTAGGCCGGCCGGGGCATGAGCCCCCGCAGACGCGACGCGGTCTTGGCGAGCCGTTCCCTGAATTGCGGCGGGACCAGGGGGACGTCCTCCGGCCTAGGGGGGAGCTTGGCCACCCACCGGACGCCCTGCCAGGGGAAGCGCGCGCCGCATGCGGAGCAGAAGTCCGGGGGGCGGGTCTTGTCGTTCTCGGGCTTGCCCGGCATATGGTGGTATCCCGGGATCCAGGCGCCGCACTTCCCGCAGGCCGTCAAAGTGGGCTGGCCGCAGACGACGCATGCATCGGCCAGTTGCTTGGGCTTGCTCTTCCCGAAGGCGGTGATCTTATGGCCGTTCCGGCAGACCTGCATGAGGTCTACCCAGGATCCGTCGCCAAGGCCCCCCGGGGGGCCGCCTGATGGGCCGGTCATGTTCACGCGTCGGCTCGGAGACCGGAGGGGTATTCTCCGGGCGGCCGATCGGGCTATCCTATTAGCAAGGATAGTGGGACTATGTTAGAGCGTCAAGGGTCTCTCTGTCGCACCCCTCGCTGACGCTCGGGGCCTGATGGCCCGCGCGAGAGAGGTTTCGTGCTCGCGCGGGTGCTCCCCCTGGGGGCTGCCGCCCCCTCGGGCCCGCAAGACCCACATCGCCTGAGTGGGCCTTGCGGGTCACCCCCACTAAGGTCGGCGGACCATGCCGCCGTCCAATACGTCGCACCTCGACTGCGTCTCGGGGCCTGATGGCCCGCGCGAGTCGGATAGAGGCCGTTGAGCCCGGCATTTTTGTAGAATGGGCCCATGCCATTCCCCACCCACCGCCCGCGCCGTCTTCGCGTCACGCCCGGGATGCGCGCCTTGGTGCGCGAGACGGTCCTCACCCCGGCCGACTTCGTGATGCCCTTCTTCGTCCGTCCCGGGAAAGGGGTGAAGAAGCCGATCTCCTCCATGCCGGGGCATTTCCAATACTCCGTGGACGAGCTGGCCAAGGTCGTCCCCGAGGTGGAGGGCCTCGGTGTGCCGGCCGTCATCCTCTTCGGTATCCCGGATCGCAAAGACGAGCACGCCTCGGGGGCCTACGCGCCCAAGGGGATCGTCCAGGAGGCTCTGCGAGCCGTCAAGGAAGCGGCCCCGGACCTGGTCGCCGTCGCCGACCTCTGTTTCTGCGAGTACACCGACCACGGCCACTGCGGGGTCGTGCGGCGGGCGGGCGGCGGCTTCATCCTCGACAACGACGCCACGCTCGACCTCGTCGCCAAGACGGCCGTGAGCCAGGCCAAGGCCGGCGCCGACGTGGTGGCCCCGAGCGGCATGATCGACGGCCAGGTCGCGACGATCCGCGGCGCCCTCGACGGCGCGGGCCTGCGCGACACGGCGATCCTCGCCTACTCGGCGAAGTATTCCAGCGCGTTCTACGGCCCGTTTCGCGACGCGGCCGAGTCCCCTCCCCAGTTCGGCGACCGCTCCACTTACCAGATGGATCCGGCCAACGTGCGCGAGGCCTTGCGCGAGGTGGCGCTCGACGTGGAAGAGGGCGCCGACATGGTCATGGTCAAGCCCGCTTTGGCATATCTGGACGTGCTCGCGGCCGTGCGCGAGCGCTTCGGTCTTCCGACGGCCGCCTACAGCGTCTCGGGCGAGTTCTCGATGATCCGGGCCGCCGCGGAGCGGGGCTGGATGAACGAGCGCAAGACGGCGCTCGAGGCGCTCACGGCCATCAAGCGCGCCGGGGCCGACTTCATCATCACCTACCACGCGCTGGACGCGGCCCGCTGGCTCGGGGAATGATCATTTCGGCTATAACCGGCTGTTTCCGGGGCCTTTGCCGGGAGGGAGCATGAGGCGCTCGAAGTCCCTCTTCCGCGACTCGCAGAAGGTCCTCGTCGGAGGCGTTAACTCGCCGGTGCGGGCCTTCCGGGCCGTGGGCGGGACCCCCCTGTTCATCCGCTCGGGCAAGGGCGCGCGCATCACGGACGCCGACGGCAGGACCTACATCGATTACTGCCTTTCCTGGGGGCCGTTGATTTTGGGTCACGCCCATCCGGAGGTGACGTCCGCGGCCGCCGCGGCGCTCAAGAAGGGCTCGAGCTTCGGGGCCCCGACCGAGTCGGAGCTGCGCCTGGGCGAGGCCGTGCGCGAAGCCCTTCCGTCGATGGAGCGGGTGCGCTTCACGAGCTCGGGCACCGAGGCCGTGATGAGCGCGCTGCGCGTGGCGCGGGCTTTCACGGGACGGGACCTCATCGTGAAGTTCGCCGGGGGCTACCACGGCCATGCCGACTGCCTGCTCGTGGCCGCGGGCTCGGGCGCCGCGACTCTCGGGCGTCCGGACTCGGCGGGGGTGCCCGCGTCCTGGGCGAAGACGACGCTGATCCTTCCCTACAACGACGTCGAGGCCGTGGAGCGCGCGTTCCGGCGCTATGGCCGCCGGATCGCGGCGGCCGTGGTGGAGCCGGTCGCGGCGAACATGGGCGTGGTGCCGCCGCGGGAGGGCTTCCTCGAGACGCTGCGCGAGGTCACCCGCAAGAGCGGCAGCCTCCTCGTCTTCGACGAGGTCATCACCGGCTTCCGGATGTTCTACGGCGGGGCCCAGACCACGATGGGAATCCGCCCCGACCTCACCTGCCTGGGCAAGATCATCGGCGGCGGCTTCCCGGTCGGAGCTTACGGCGGAACAAGGCGGATCATGGAGACCGTCGCTCCGCTCGGGCCCGTCTACCAGGCCGGGACCCTCTCGGGCAACCCCGTGGCCATGGCGGCGGGGCTGGCGACGCTGAAGGTCCTCAAGCGGAAGAATACCTACGCGGACCTGGCCGAGAGGACGGCGGTCCTGGTCACCGAGCTGCGCGGCCTAGCGCGCTTCGCGAGCGTGCCGGTCCAGGTTAACCACGTGGCCTCGATGTTCACGGTGTTCTTCACCGAGCAGCCGGTGCGCGACTTCGCCTCCGCCAAGACGGCCGACGCGCGCGCCTACGCCCGGTTCTTCCACGCCCTGCTCAAGCGCGGCGTCTACTTCCCGCCGTCCCAGTTCGAGGCCGCCATGCTCAGCGTCAAGCACACGAACCTCGACCTCGAGCGCACGCTCGAGGCGGCGGCACGGGCCTTCAAGAACCTTTGAAGCGCCGGCCGGCCAGCTCCCTCCCGCTCTCGGTCCCCGCGCTCGCGGCATCCACCGTCTTGTGCGTCTGGACGGTGTGGGCCGCGGTGGCGTTCAGGCGCCAGGGCGTGACGTTCGTGCCGTCCGACTGGCGGAGCTTCCTGGGGCTGCTGTCGGACCTTCCGCGCATCCTGCACGCGGGCCTGGGCCGGGACCTGCTTTGGGTCGCCGCGATGTGGCTTCTGTTCGGGGGCGTGGGAGGGGTCCTCGCACGCTGGATCGGTCTCGCCGGCATGACCCGAGCGGAGCGCCGCCTGCTCTCGGCGGGGCTCGGCGCCGGGACCGTCTCCTTGATCCTGCTGGGCCTGGGTATGGCCGGGCTCTGGAGTCCGGAGCTGCTTCGCGGGCTTTTCTTCGGAGGGCTCGCCGTCTTGGCCGCGTCCGCCATTCGGCGCTGGCGGCGCCGCCGGAAGGCGGGCGGCTCCGCGCCCGCCGAGGAGACCGACGTCGCGCTCCCGCAAGTAGCCCGCCGCGGCCTATGGGAGAACGCGGCCGTCGTCCTGATCGCCGTCGCGGCTCTTCTGAACGTGGTGACCACGGCCGCGCCCGAGATCTTCTACGACTCGCTGGTCTATCACCTGGCGCTTCCCAAGCTCTTTCTGCTGCGCGGGGAGATCATGGCGACGCCCGGGAATGTTTTCTCCGGGACGCCGCTCGGGCTGCAGTCCCTCTACGGCCTGGCTCTGGCCCTCTCCGGCGAGGGGCTGGCCGCGCTCCTGCATTGCTCCTTCGGGCTGGGGGCGGCCGCGGCGCTGTGGGCATGGATGCGCAGGCACGCCTCGGACGCGGCCGGCCTGCTCGCGGCGCTGGTCTTCTACCTGTGCCCCGTCGCGCTCTACGCGTCCTGGCACTGCGGGGTGGACTTGGGCGCCAGCTTCTACATCGCGCTCGCTCTCGTCGCCCTGCCGCAAGGGCTGGCGGGCAGGCAGGTGGAAAGGCCGCTGGCCTGGCCCCTCGCCGCGGGCCTTCTCGCCGGCTTCGCGATGGGAGTGAAGTACAACGTCCTGCCGGTGGGCGCCGCCTTCGTCCTGGTCCGTTTTTGGCTGGGACGGAGAGCGGGCCGTCCCGCGCGCGAGACCTTCTGGATGGCGGCGGCCGCGGCCTTGGCCTTCGCCCCTTGGCTCGTCAAGAACCTAGTGTTCTACGGGAACCCGGTCTACCCGTTCTTCCATCAGGCCTTGGGCTGGGCCGCCCCGGCGCACTGGAGCGCGTTCATGGAAGCGGCCGGCTCCCGGGACCTCGCGGCCACGTTCGGTTCGGCCGACGGGTGGAAGGCCTTCCTCACGCATCCCTGGACCTACTCGGTGGGGGACTGGCCCGCCGGCGATTGGGCGGGTCCCGCGTTTCTCCTGCTCATCCCCTGGGCGTTCTTCCTCAAGTGGACCCCGGCGCCCGGACGCCCGCACACCGCCGCATGGACGGCCGTGGCCGTGCTCGCCGCGGCGGGCTACTTGTCCTGGTGCCTGGCCAGCCGGCTGGTCCGCTTCGTGCTGCCCGTTCTGCCGCTTCTGGCCGGCGTGGTGGCCCTGGCCGTGCAGCGGGGGGCTTTCCCCGGCTGGCTGCGCCGCGCCGGATGGACGCTCGCCATCATGGCCTGCCTGTTCGACCTTCAGGTCGTCCTGCGGCAGGGGGAGATGATCGGGCAATGGGACGTGTTGCGCGGGCGCCTGGAGCGCGCCGAATACCTGAAGCGCCAGCACGTAACCTACGGGCTGCCGTACTACGCGGCCATGGAGTTCGTCAACGAGAGCCTGCCCCTGGACGCGAAGGTGCTCTTCCTGGGCGAGTCGCGGGCCTACTACTGCGAGCGGGATTTCATCGCTGCGACCGTCTTCGACCATAACCCGTTCTGGGTCGCCGTGCGCGCGGCAAGGAGCGCCGATGAGCTCCACGCCGCGGTCAGGGGTCTGGGCGTCACGCACGTCTTCCTGAGCGCGCGGCAGATGCTCTACCGCGCCGACGCCGAGGCCGTGATGCCCAAGGACCTCATCCGCGGGGAGGTCTTCGGGGAGTTCTGGCGCCGCCGCCTCAAGAAGCTCTTCGAGGATCGGGAAGACGGCGGGGAGAACCCCCGCTGGCTCACGGTCTACGAGGTCCTCGATAGCCCGAACGAGGACCCCGCCGCCTTCCCCGAGAATCCGGCCCGGGTCGTGCTCGACTTCCAGCGGCGCAAGCGGCCGTGACCGGCGCTATTTGACCTTGCCGCCCCGGTCCGCCTCGCCGCTCAAACCCGTCCACTCCTCCATGAGGCCTGGCGAGCACCCCTTCTTCAGGTGGCCCTTGCCCGCGCCCGAGGCCGCCACGATCTGCCGGCAGGTGCAGCCCCTGGTCGCGAGCATGTCGTAGACCGCGCTCTGGGTGTTGTCCGGGCCGATTTCGAAGGGACCGAAGCCCGAGTTCTGGGCGTACTGGTTCGGGTTGAGCGCGATGCCGTCCGCCGTCGAGCCCGGACACGCGTCCGCCTCCTCCCCGAAGCCGTCGTAAACTCCGTCGGCGTCGGCGTCCTCCGGCGCGAACACCGCGAAGTTGCTGAAGTGATGGGTATGCAGGGTCAGGGTGTTGGCTTCCATGTCGAGCTCGGCGTTTTGGGCCTCCCACGACTCCGTCGCGGGGTTGAACCAGAAGACGTCCATCTTCTCTTCCTGCCGCGGGTTCTTTAGCATGGTGTCGTCGTAGGTGAACACGATCGTCACCGGCTCGCCGAAGATCGCCCCCTCCGGCGTGATCGCGTAGTCCGCCAGGGCGAAGGCCTCGCCCTTATTGGTCGAGACCTTGAAGCTGCCCGTGGTGCTGATCACCGTGACCGTGGCCGGCTCCTCGAAGGAATCGGGCGGTATCGTGACGACCGCGTTGTCGGTCTCCACGGTGCCGCCCTCCTCGCCGATGACCTGGCTGGCGTCGTCGTCCTCCGCGTTCGGCGTGCCGTCGCCGTCGAGGTCGTCGTCGCAGGCGTCCCCGACCCCGTCCTCGTCCAGGTCGGCTTGGTCGGGATTGGCCGTCAGCGGGCAGTTATCGGCCTCGTCTAGGTCCCCGTCGTCGTCGTCGTCGGGGTCCACGCAGTCCGCGATCGTGTCTGAGTCCGTGTCCGGGAAGCCCTCGTCAACGAAGCCGTCGCAGTCGTCGTCGGTCCCATTGCAGGCTTCCGTCGCTCCCGGATGCACGGCCGCGTCGCCATCGTCGCAGTCGGCCCCGGAGAAAGCGCAGCCGGACGTGAATCCTTCTTGGCCGTAGCCGTCCCCGTCGCCATCCACGCAGCAGGTGGGATCGGGGCGTCCCAGGTCCGAGCAGAACTGCGGCTCCCGTCCGTCGCAGAAGCCGTCGTCGCAGTCGCAGGCGTCCCCTTCCTGGTCTCCGTCCGTGTCGCTTTGATCGGGATTGGGGGCCGCCGGGCAGTTATCGCAGGCGTCCCCGATGCCGTCGCCGTCCGAGTCGGCCTGGTCCGGGTCGAAGGCGCCGGGGCAGGCGTCGCAGGCGTCTCCGACGCCGTCTCCGTACTGCGCCGCGATCTCCTCGGCGGAGAGGGCCCTGCCGTGGACCGTGACTTCGTCGATCACGGCGTTGAGATACTGGGAGCCGCTGGTGCGGGTCCCGATCAGGAACGGCGCGTCCCCGTCGCACTGGACGCCCGCGAAGCCGGTGTTCTCCCCCACGATCCGCCCGTCCAGATAGAGCCTGGCCTCCACCCCGTCTTTGACGGTCGCGCACAAAGCGTACCACCGCCCCAGCTCGAGCGGTTGGTCAAACATCCCCGTGGTGCTGCGGTCGTAGGAGCCCGAGCAGGGCCACAGGTTCATGTAAGGGTAGCCTTCGGCGCTGATGTATAAGGCGTACTCCCAGCGCCCGCCGTCGCCTTTCTCCACGATGGGACAGCGGAACTGGGAGCTGACCGGGTAGGACTTGAGGTTGACCCGCGCGCAGAAAGTCATCTCCCCCGTGGTCCCGATGTTGAAGTCGGGGTGATGGGGGACGCTCACGTAATCGTTGAGGCCGTCGAACTCGAGGGCGCCGCCCTCGGCCCCGTCGGTCCACGTCGCGCCGTGGATCGCTCCGTCGTGCGCCTCCGTCTGATCGCCCGCCGCCGCGCCGGCCCCCTCGTCCAGCTTCCAGCGGGCGACGAGCCCCTCCGCCACGGCTCCGTCGTCGTCGGCCTGGTCGGGATTCGCGGCCGCGGGGCAGTTGTCGCAGGCGTCGCCCACCCCGTCGGCGTCGGCGTCCTCCTGGCCGGGATTGGGGACGAGCGGGCAGTTGTCGCAGGCGTCCCCGAGCCCCGCCCCGTCGCCGTCCTCCTGCTCCGGGTTGGGGAGAGCCACGCAGTTGTCGCAGGCGTCACCCACGCCGTCTCCGTCGGAATCCTCCTGCTGGACGTTGGCGGTCTCCGGGCAGTTGTCTCCGGCATCGCCGATCCCGTCGCCGTCGGTGTCCGCCTGGTCCGGGTTGTAGACCCCCGGCGCGTTGTCGCAGACCTCTCCCACGCCGTCTCCCCGGTAGCCCGCGCCTTCCAGGCTCCGCAGGTAATGCCCTTGGACCTCGTCGGGCGAGAGCGCCCTGCCGTAGAGGATGACCTCGTCGATCTCACCGGCGAACGTCTTGCTGCCGATGTGCAGGGCGCCGTTGCGCTTCGAAAAGTACTGGTAGCCGCGCGTCCGGCCTTCGGCCACGACGACGCCGTTGCGGAAGAGCCGGGCATAGTCGCCGCTGTAGGTGACCGCGACATGCTGCCATTGCTCCTCCGGCATCGGGTCGGGGTCTTCTTCGCCGTGGTCGTAGTACTCGTCGCCCCAGGTGTTGCCCCACAAGTGATGTCCGAAGCTGGCGGACAGATGCCCGGGTTCGGCGTGCCCGTACACCCCGGTGCCGTAGAGGATCAGCAGGTCGTATCCGCCGATGTAGGCGCCGTCCTTCTCGACCAGCCGCCCTACGGAGCCGGGTTCCCTCTTGACCCAGGCCTCGATGGTCACATGTTCCGGGTTGAGGGACATGTCGAAGGGCACCGTGATCATGTCGTCGACGCCGTCGAAGCGGAGCGCCTGCCCGTTCATCCCGGGCACCGCGTACGCGCCGCCTTGGATCGCGCCGTGGTTCGAGCCGAGGGCGTCGGCCGCGGTCCCGTCGTCGAAGCTCCAATAGGAGATCGCGTCCGGGGCGTCCGCATCCTCCTGGCCCGCGTTCGGGACGTCCGGGCAGTTGTCGAAGAGGTCGAACGCGGAATCCCCGTCGGTGTCCACGCAGGCCGAGGGCTCCTGCCCGGGATTCGGGGACTGGGGGCAATTGTCGCACACGTCCCCCGCGCCGTCCGAATCGGCGTCCTCCTGGAGGAGGTTCGCGGCGGCCATGCAGTTGTCGCAGACGTCTCCGACTCCGTCGCCGTCGCTGTCGGCCTGGCCCGGGTAATACCCTAGGGCTTGGAGCCCGTGCTGATAGTGCCGCCGGACCTCCTCCCCCGTCAGCGCGCGGCCGTGGAGGGCGACCTCATCGATCACCCCGTCGACCTTGTATCCTCCCGTCGGCGCCCAGCCCCGCCCGATGGCGAGGTCGTGGGAAGACGAGTCCGCGGCGGAGACGCCGACGTCCTGCAGCCCTTTGCGTTGGCCGTTGAGATACCACTTCAGGACCGGCGGATCGAACACCTGCACAAAGTGATACCACTCGCCGGGCGAGAGGGTGACGTAGGAGTTGTAGTACCGCCACGCCCCGCCGGAATAGACGTGCGGCCTGACGATGCCCGCGGGGCTGTAGTAGAAAAGACCGAACGCCTCGGTCTTCACGATCCCGAGCGGAGCCCAGACGGGCGGGAGTGAACGGAAATAGACCCACGCCTCCAGGGTGTGCGCGCCCGTCAGATCGAGCCCCGCGGCGTTCGGTACGAGCACGTAATCGTCCGCGCCGTCGAAGCTCAGGGCGCCGCCCGCCTGCCCGGAGACGGGCGACGCTCCGTGGACGCTGCCGTCATGAGCGCCGGCCGAGTCGTCGGCGCTTCCGGAGTCGAATGTCCAGTAGGCCACGGGGTCGGAGAAGCCGGGCAAGCCCAGGCCCGGATTGGGGACCGACGGGCAGTTATCGGTCCCGTCGGGAACGCCGTCGCCGTCCGCATCCGCGAACGCCGGACCGCCGCCGATGAGCATGAAGCCCGCCAGCGAAGCTGTCGCGAGCCCTGCCCGGAATGCGCAAAGTATCTTTTTCATCGGGGATATCTCCTCATATGGGAAGCGTCCTTGGCGCGGCATCGTGGTCGGTATGATTATGATAGCAGGAACCCGCCGTCATGTCACGGACAGATCGCTGACATTGATGTAGAAATAATATATGTAAAATACCCTCTTTTATTATTTGTCAGCCAGAAGAACGGAAGCGCTGGGCATCGGGGCTGAAGGTCCTCTTCCCAGGCGAGCCGCGGGCCCGCTGATGCGACCGGGACCTCATGCTTCTCAGAGTCTCCGGCCCGGGTCGTGCTCGACTTCCAGCGGCGCAAGCGGTCCTGATCGAGGCCAGCCCCGGGGCCATCGACCAAAGCGCTCATCTCCCTCCTTCCCAGCGCTCTTGGGACCTGGGAATTTGCCGTTCATTTAATCTCCCGCAACATCCGCGTGACGATTCCGCGTCACCATGGGGGCGTGGGCGTATGGTTCCCAAAGGCGTTCCTCTTCGCAGCGGTCGCCTCGAGCGCGGTATACGTCACTTCGGGCGGTGAGAGAGGAGAGCGCGCGTTCTATGTCCTGGCGGATTTCGCCGTTCCCGTGATCTACGTGGGATTGGCGCACTGGTACGAGGGCACGCTGGGGGCGATCTTGAACGTCGTCGATGAGTCCTTGCTCCCCTTGGCGGCCGGAAGGCCGGATCTGCTGGAGATCGAAAGCGTTCCCGTACAGCCGCCGCTTGGGGCCGATCTTGTCGCCGCGTGCGTCCGACGGTCTCCCGGCGGGCGTTGCCGCGGGGTTCAAGAGAGGTATGCGAGGTCGGTGTGGACCTCCGCGCGGACCGGCGGCCGGTGGCTGGCGGCGGGCGCAATCAGGAGAGGGGATCGGGCCGAGGCTCCCGGAGCGGAGGTCTTCCCGCTCGAGCCCGTGCCGGCGATGCCGTCGGGGTCGCAAGTGGGCGATCGCATCAACCCCGCCTTCAGACCTCGCTCCCGCGTGAGGTTTCTTCCCGTCGCGACCCTCCTCCGCGACGAAGACCCCGTAGAGCGGTACCTTGCCAGAGCCCGCCTGCCGGGCCTCGAACCGCCCCTGCCCCCGACCGATTTCGACGATCCCGGGCCGTTCCGGGTGCGCCGCGCCGGGCTGGACTGAAGGCGCCTGCGTGCCGAGAAGAAGCCCGCCGTCTGCCGACGGCGGGCTTCTCTGTCGGTCCTGTCCGGGCGGGACTTACCGCGGAGGCAGCGGGACCTCCTTGGCCCAGCCGTTGCGGCCCGAGAACTCGTCCAGGGTGTCCTGGGAGCAGCCCTTCTTGAGCTCGCCCTTGTTGTTGCCCGGCTTCCACTGCAGGATCTGGTAGCAGGAGCAGCCGGCGATCACCGGCGAGGCCGGGGCCTTGGCAGCGTCCGTCCACGGGCAGACGTCCACGGCGTCCACGAATCCATCGCCGTCAGCGTCCGTCTCGTTCGGATCGCACGGGCTCGCGGGCACGCAGCCCAGGCCGGCCAGGACCTCCGGAATCTCTTCGGGCAGGTTGTTCGGGCAGGCGTCCAGGTTGTCCTTGATGCCGTCGCCGTCCAGGTCCCTCTCTGAGGGGCCGCAGCCGTAGAAGGGGGAGGCGGGGTCCTGCACCACGTCCCCGGTCTCCTCGGCCGGGGTCCCGTCGCACCGGTCCAGATCGTCCTCGATGCCGTCGCCGTCCGCGTCCGCGGGGCCGCAGTAGCCCACCCCGGCGAGCGCTCGGCGGTAGTATTCCCCTATTTCGTCTCCCGTGAGCGCTTTATCGAAGATGGCCACTTCGTCGATCTTCCCGTCGAAATAGCGTCTATGCGCCGGGTTGTGCCTTCCGATCTCGATCGGCTCGCCGGACCCGAAGTAGACGTTCTCCGTCCTGGCGGGATAGGAGTTGGTCAGCTCGCCGTCGAGATAGGTCATCAGCCCCAGCGTCGAGGACTTGACCGCGGCCACTTGGTGCCAGCCGTTGAGGATATCGCCGCTCGGGGATATCCCGCACAGGACGGTTCCATCCCAGCATACCCACGGCGATACGCCGTCCTCGTCGTAGTTCACGTAAAAGTTGCCGCCATGGTGCTCGAAGTAGAACCCATGGAACGTGTAGCTCCCGGGAACGGTCGCGATCATGAGCGGGGTCCTCACGGAGCCGTCATTACGCGAATAGATCCAGAAGACCGCCGTGAAATCGTTCGTCGGGGTCGGATTGCCCGGTATCGTGATGTAGTCGTCGATCCCGTCGAAGTCGAACGCTTGCCCCACGGCGCCGGCGGTCGGCTGCGCGCCGAGGACCGTGCCGTTGTTGGCGCCCGCGGAATCGTCGGCGTTTCCGTTGTCGAACGCCCAGTAGCCCACCAGGTCGCTCGGACAACCCGTGGAAGCCGTGGTCGCGGCCGGCAGCGCCAGCGCGGCGACCGCGATCAGCATGACAACGCGAATTCTTCCCATAACATGCCTCCTCTCTCCCGTCTTCACCATGGACGGGAAAGGACTTTGCATCAATAAATACTATGAACTTAGAGAGAGTTTTCCCAGAGGGGCCTCACTTTTCTGACCAATATAAAAACCACTTATTTCTTATGTGTATTTATCACTCTTCTGTCAGGCCGTTGTCCTTGAAATGTCGGCGCATACGAGCCATACTATGCCATCGTTGGAGGTGTCGCCATGAGATTGACCATATTCGTCACAGCGCTTACTCTTATGACCGCGGGCAGGGCCTACTCCCTTCCCGCGGGCTCCTGCCCGCGTCCGTCCGGCGGGATCGGCGAGTGGACGTTCGACAGCCGGAGCGGCGGCACGGTGCTCGACACCGCGGGCGCCAACAACGGCTGGTTCTTCCAGAACGTCGGGATCGCGCAGGGACTCATCGGCGACGCGGCCCAATACAACGGCGGCCGGTTCCAGGCGGGCAGTCCCTACCGCTTCGCGCGCGGCTCGGATTTCACGATCGAGATGTGGGTCAACGCGGACAGGCTGCCCGCGGCCTGGGCGCCGCTCATCGAAGGCCGCGGCACGGATCAGTATTACGGGTACCATTTCTCGCTCAACTGGGCCGGCGGCATGAGTTTCGGCGGACGATGCAACAACGCCTCGAACAGATGGGGCGTCGGCACCCCCAGCGACGTGATCGTGCCGGGCCAATGGCACCATGTCGCCGTGAGCGTGGACTGGTCCGCCGACGAGGCCAAGACCTACGTGGACGGCGAGCTTGCGGGAACGGGCAGCATGGCCCAGTGCAACGGCCTCACCCGGAACAGCGTCTTCTGGTCCGGCGCTCTCGGGCTGTGGTGGTACGATCCCGCGTACCAGTTCCACGGGAAGCTCGACGAGATACGGATCTACAACCGGGCCTTGGCCGACGGTGAAATCCGCGACGTCTACGAGTGCGTGGCGGGACCGTCGAACCTGCCGCCGGCCGCCGATGCGGGCCCGGACCAGGAGACCCTCACGGGACTCGAGCTGGCCTTCGACGGGGGCGGTTCCGAGGACCCGGACGGCGAGATCGTCTCTTATGAGTGGGACTTTGGCGACGACTCGATCGCGAGCGGTGCTTCCGCGACGCACGCCTACGCGGAGCCGGGGACCTACACGGTGACGCTCACGGTCGCCGACGACGACGGGGCCGCCGGCGAGGACACGGCCATTATGACGGTCAAGACGCCGGAGGGGGCGCTCGCCGAGCTGAGCGACGCGATCGGCGCGATGGACCTGCCCAACAAGGGGATCAAGAACGCCCTCCGTACGAAGATCGACAATGCTCTCGTCAGCCTGATGGCCGGCGACGAGGCTGACGCGCTGGACAAGCTGGGCGCTTTCTTGAACCATGTCCGGGCCCAGCGGGGCAAGAAGCTCACGGAGCAGCAGGCGGACGCCCTGAGTGTCGCGGCCCAGGACATCATGACCTCCATCAACGCCAGTTGAGAACCGCGCGAGCCTTCAGGCCCCGAGCGCAGCGAGGGGTGCGACAAAGGGGGGTCCCTGGACAATTCCCCGTTTCCCGTCTACACTTAGGGCGCCATGAATTTTTTCCTGCGATTGGGGATGATCGCCGCGTTGACGCTCCACCTGGGCGTCTGCGCGGGCTGGGCCGCGGAGGGCGAACCCGAGGCGGCGGGGGCGCAGCCTTCTTTCGACCAAGCCTACGCGTCTTTCCTTAAGAAAGCCGGGGACGCCTTCCTCCAAGACAAGGCTCTCCCGGAGCCGGAGTTGGACGGCAGCGTGCCCGAGGCCGAGCCCGCCAGGGGCGCGGCCCAGGCCAGGATCGGCGCTGTCCGCGGTCTCTTGGAGCGGGCGCGGGCGATCCAGACCGGGCGGGCGGCGGGAGCGACGGCCTCCGAGTTCCGGTCCTCGATCCGCCGGGCCGCGGAGGGATTGCGGGTCGACGCGGAGCCGGCGCTACTCTTGTACTCCGGCCGGCTTAAGATCCCGCCGGCAGCGGGGACGGCCGCGCGCGCGGGGGCAAAGGCGCCGGCGCGCGCGCTCAAAGAGGCGCGGGAGAAGCTGGCGAAGGGAGCCCTCGCCCCCAAGCATCTGGAGCGGACCGGCTCGGCGGCGAGGAGGACCGGTCAAGCCCTCCTCGGCTCATTGAGGCGCGGCCGGGATCTGCCCGCCGCGAGCGGTCGGGGATTGCCCGCGGCGGGAGGGCTCACGCGCGCGGAGCTCGCGCGCCTCAACGCGCTCCCCGCGGCTCAGTCGAACGTTTCCGCGAGGATCAAGCCCGTTCCCTCGGCCGGGCGGATCGGGGAGGCCGCCCCGGCGGGGATGAAGGCCGAGCAGTTCGGCGGCCTGGACCCCAAAGGCCTTGCCGCGTCCGGCTGGAGCCCGGACAACCTCTCGGATCTGAGCGTCGCGATCGACAAGGGCAGCAAAGCGATCCGTAAGCTTCACGAGGAATACCCCAGCGCCGTGGCGCACGCTTACGGCGGCGGGACGATGACCAACATCGAGGACAGCGCCAAGTGGGTGTTCTCTCGTGGCAAGTATCAGCTCAAGAGGGGCTGCATCAGCCATCAGAACGAGACCTACGACGCCATCCCGAAGGACGGATCGCTGGAGGTCAAGCGCGTCAAGATCGGCTGGGGGCTGGAGCATCACGCGGTCGTGGTCTATCCCAAGGGCGCGGACTGGAAGGAGAGCGGCGTCGTGCTCGACGGGTGGAAGTACCAGTCCTCGGACCCGAATAAGATCACATTCCGCCGGGACCGATGGCAGCGGATTTTCTGGCCTTTGGCTTTCAAGGGGGCCCGCCTGGAGGAGTGACGAGGGGGGAAGAAAAGACCCGCCGTCCCGGAGGACGGCGGGTCTTTTCTTTCAGATAACGTTTAGCGGACCAGTTGCCCCGCGTCGGTCACTCCGGAGCCCTGCTCCGTGGGGCTTAGCCCCTCGATCTTCACGGCCGCCGAGCTGAGCGCCTGGCGCACCCCCGCCTGCCCTTGGGCGCCGGCGGCGATGGCTAGGGCCGCGAGACCCGTGACGTGCGGCGTCGCCATCGAGGTCCCGGAGTAGGCCTTGATCCCGCCTCCCGTGATGGTGGAGGGGACCTTCACTCCAGGGGCGATGAACTCGATCTCCGGCCCCCGGCTGGAGAACTTCGCGATGCCGTCCTTCTCGTCGAGGGCCGAGATCGCGATCGCCGCCGCGTACTTGGCGGGGAAGTTGACGGCCTTGCCGTCGTTTCCGGCCGCCGCTATCAGGGGGATGTCGGCGTCGGCCAGGGCGTTGACGGCGTGCTCGAACAAGGGGTGGCCCTGCGCGGCGCCGAGGCTCATATTGACCACCTGCATCCCGTTCTCGACGCACCACATGATGCCGCCCATGATGCCGAAGAGCGACCCGGAGCCGTCCTTGGTCAGGACCTTCACCGCGTAGAGGTGGGCCTCCGGAGCCACTCCCACCACGCCCTGGCCGTCGCGGGCGGCGGCCACGATGCCGGCCACGTGCGTGCCGTGGAAGTGGTCGTCATGCCACGGAGAGTCCTCGTCGATGGCGTTGTAGCCTCCCATGATGCGGCCCGCGAACTCGGGGTGGCTCGGGTCGATCCCCGTGTCCACGATCGCCACTTTCACGCCCTTGCCCTGGTTCGCGGCCCAGGCGGCGGGAGCGTTGACCCGCTGCACGCCCCACTGGACCTCGGAGGGCTTCTTCCCCAGGTCGGGGCTTAGCTCGGGAAGCCGCTCCATGACCGACCCCAAAGTCGGCATGGGCCGCGCCTGCAGGGACTCCGGAGACGACTCGATCCACTTGGTGTAGAAATCCCTTCCGGTGAGTAGGACGCTGGGCTCGTAGCCGAGACGGATCGTCATCATGCGTGCCTGGTTGGGCTTGGCCCGGACTACGAGGGCCCGCATCGGCCGGAAGACCCTCAGGACCTCTAGGCCGTAGGCCGCGGCCATCTGCCTTTGCTGGGTTTCCGTCACGCCGGGCTTGAATACGATCATCAGTCGGTCTTGCACCCCCGCCGCGGAGAGCGCCACGCCCGCCTGCGCCGGCCGCGCCGCGAACAACAACGACCACGCTGCCACCACCCAGAAATATCTCATTTAGGTTCTCCCTCGTTAATCGCGTGGGACTACCGGTACCGGGCTTATTTTAGCAAAATCACGGCCCGGGGGGCCTAGCAGTCCGTGGCAAAAGTATTTCGGATGGCGAAATCGTCTGGAGCGAGTCGAGCCAAGGCGCGACGAGGGAGCATCCCTCGACGGGATGTGACCGAGGAGCAACGCAGGCGCAGGCCGCTTCCAGGCGATTGCAGGCCCCGGAAGACTTTTGCCACGGACTGCTAGGGCCCGAGTGGGCCCATCGGACAGGAGACGAGGTGAGGAATCCGGGTTAATGCGCCCAGGCCTTGGTCAACTGCCTCATCCGCTGCTCGCCCACCTTGCGCACCTTTCGCAAGACCACGGGATGCTTCTCCAGGATGCGGCGGAAGTCGTCGTACTTGAGGACGAATATCCTCGACTCCTTGGTCGCGACGCAGGTCGCCGAGCGCGGCTGGTTCAGCAGGAGGGCGAGCTCGCCGAAGAAATCTCCCGACTGCAGCCTCGCCAGGCGGATCGGGGAGCCGCTGAAGATGCCGGTGGATTTGGTCACGTCCACCCCGCCCCGGTAGATCAGGAAGAAGCTGTCTCCCGGGTCACCCTCCCGGCACACGACGCTTCCCTTGGGGAAGGAAAAGAGCCTCATGTAGGGCAGAAGGGTGGCCAGGTTCCGCAGGTTCAGTTTGGCGAACAAGCCCAGCGAGCGCATGCCCTTCTCGAGCCAGAGGTACTCCTTCTCATCGAGGCGGACCTCGTTGCCCCTCGTCGCGGTCTTGGGCTTGCGGTGGGACCGCTCGCCCGAATCCAGCCAGGTGAAATGGACCGGCTTCTTCTCGCTGACGGGTCTTATCGCCTTCACCATTTTTCGAGCTCCACTTTTCTTTGTTCCGCCTTCTTCGTCAGATAGTCCTTGAACTTCGGGCTTTTGTCCAGCATCTTCGTGAAATCGGCCGCGGAGAGCATGAATACATCGGAGGGCTCCGTGGTGGTCACCGTGGCGAAGCGGGGCGCCCGGTAGATCAGAGCCATCTCCCCGAAGACGTCCCCTGGCAGGAGGCTCCGGATGGGCGTCGAAAACAGTCCCCAGCGTCTGCGGGTGACGACCACGCGGCCCTTGAAGAGCACGTAAAGGGCCTGATCCTTATCGCCCTGCTCGATGACCACGCAGTCCCTCGGGTAGCGGTACAGGACGAATCCGTTGAGGATCTCCTCGACCTGTCCCACCCTCAGGTGGCCGAAGACCTCCGACGATCTCAGGGTGAGGCCGAGCCAGCGCATCTCCTTGGTGCCGACTGGCAATTTGCGGACTCTTGCGAGCAGCATGGAGGACTAGTATAGATTTAAGCAGGATGACGCGCAATACCTCCGGACTGGTTCCGGGCTAGCGCCCGCCGGCCGCGAATGGGCCCCGCAGCACCTGGTAGCGGGAGAAGTAGTCGCGCACGGCCCGCATCACGCGGGGGGCCAGAAGCAGCGTCGCGATCATATTGGGGAAGGCCATCAGGGCGAAGGCGGTGTCCAGGACGTTGACCACGGTCCCGACGGACCAGACCGCCCCCACGATGAGCGACGCGATGTAGAAGTAGTTGTAGAGCGGCCCCCGGCGCTGCCCGAAAAGGTACGCGAAGCACTTCTTCCCGTAGTAGGAGTAGCCGACCATGGTCGAGATCGCGAAGAGCGCCACCGAGATCGTGATGAGCAGGCGCCCGAAGCCGCCCAGGGCCGACTCGAAGACCTGCGTGGTGAGCGCCACCCCCCGGATCGCGCCCTGCTGCCAATGGTCGGTGGAAAGGATGATGAGGGCCGTCATCGAGCAGATGACGACCGTGTCGATGAAGGGCCCCACCATCGCGACCAGGCCCTCGCGCACCGGCTCCTTGGTCTTGGCGGCTCCGTGCGCCATGGGCGCGGTGCCGATGCCGGCCTCGTTGGAGAAGGCCGCGCGCTTGACGCCGGTCGTGATGACCTCGCGCACCGCGATCCCGGCCGCTCCTCCGGCGGCGGCGGTCCCGGTGAAGGCGTCGTGGACGATGCGATACAGGATCGAGGGGATTATGTCCGCCCGGGTCGCCAGGATGTAGAGGGAGGCGAGAACGTAGAGCGCGCACATGAAGGGCACCAGCTTCTCGGTGAACCGCCCGATCCTGCGGATGCCCCCCAGGATCACCACCGCGACGATCGCCGCCATGGCGAAGCCCGTCACCCAGGGATTGACGGCGTGGTTCTCGCTGAGGACCTTGGCGAGCTGGTTGGCCTGGAAAAGAGACAGGCACCCGATGAGCCCGCAGACCGAGAACAGGACCGCCATGAACCGGAAGCGCCTGCCCAACCCCGCCTCGATGTAGTACATGGGCCCGCCTTGCGGGTTGCCGGTCTCGTCCTCCTCGCGGTACATGATGGAGAGCGTGCACTCGAAGAACTTCGTGGCCATCCCCACGACGGCGGCGACCCACATCCAGAAGACGGCCCCGGGCCCGCCCTGGGTGATGGCGATGGCCACGCCCGCGATGTTGCCGACGCCGATGGTGGCCGAGAGGGCCGTGGTGAGCGCCTGGAAGTGGTTGATCTCGCCGGGGTCGTTGGGGTCGTCCCATTTGCCTCGGATGATCTGAACGGCGTGGCGGGCGCCGAAGAACGGCATGAAGCGCGAGAGGAAGGTCAGGTAGGCTCCGCCGCCGATCAGAAGGATGATGAGCGGCCAGCCCCAGGCGTAGTCTACGGCGACGGCGAAGAAGCGGTCGACGAAGGCCATGTCACCGCCCGAGCGCGCCGCGCTCGCGGAGCAGGGACGTGAGGCGGTCGTGGGGAAGCGCGTAGGCCGTATTGCCGTCCCGCCCCACGACGGTGTCGGCGGCCAGGAGGGCGTTCAGGACCGCCTCCTCGGCGGCGTCCTCGGCGGCCTCGAAAAGGTCATCGAGCCACGCGTCGGAGAGGACCTTGAGCTCCACGAGGGGCTCCTTGGGGTAATGCGGGATGCGGTTGGCCGTCGAGAAGGCCACGGCCACGTCCCCGCTTCCGTGGTGCGCGACCGCCCCGGTCCGTGCCAGCCCCAGCATGACGCGCTTGGCCACGCGGTTGAGCTGGCGCGCGGTGAGGGGCGCGTCGGTCGCCGCGATGAGGATGATGGAGCCGTCCTTGCGCTCGACCGGCATGAGGTCCTTGATCTCCTTGCCGACGGGCACCCCGAGCACCCGGAGCGTGTGCCTTTCCCCGTGGTTGGCGTTGACGAGGACGCCGACGGTATAGCTCCCGACCTTCTTTGGCAGCAGGCGCGAGGCGGTGCCGATGCCGCCCTTGAACTCATAGGCCATCATTCCGGTTCCGGCTCCGACCGCGCCCTCCGGGACCGGCCCCGATGAGGCCTTCTCCAGGGCCTGGAGCACGTGCTCCGGCTTGACGTGGCGGCCGCGGATGTCGTTGAGGGTGCTGTCGTCGCACTCGAGGACCACCGGGACCACGGTGTCGTCCGAGACGCCCACCGCGGGATACTTATTCAGCATCCAGTCGATGACGCCGCGGTGGACGTCGCTGACGCTGAGGGTGTTTGTGAGGGCGATGGGGACCTCGAGGTTCCCGGACTCCCCAATCCACATGAGGCCGGTGGCCGAGCCGTTGCCGTTGAGCACGAAGCTGCCGGCCTGGACCTTCAGGTTCCAGAAGTCCCCTTCCGCGGGCACGATCACGGTGACGCCTGTGCGGACCGGGCCCTTGCCGGGCCGCAGCTTGCCTTCCCCGGAGACCAGCGTCAGATGGCCGACGCGAACGCCCCGCACGTCGGTGATGGCGTTGAGCCGGCCCGGCGGGTAGCGCCCGATGATGATGCCCAGGTCGCGGGCCCTCGGCCGGGATTCGTCCGTTCGGGCTTGCTGTCCCGCGACGAGAGGCGCCAGAAGGAGCAGCGCGGCCAAGGCCGACGCCGGAGCGCCCGCGCTCCGAAAATGCTCGGTGGTTCGGTTCACGCACGGGTAGTCTGCCCCAAAAGCCTCCCGAAAGTCAAGGACAGGGCCCCAGCGGAGCCCGGACACGGGTCTATCGTCTTGTCATTCGGAAGGAAGGTCGATCGAGGCGCCGTCAGCGGATGACGGCGAACTTGCCCGCTCGCCGGATGCCGGACTCTCCGGCCTTCTCCGCGACGAAGGTGTAGAGATAGACGCCGCTGGGGATGTGTCCGTCCCAGGTGTATTCGTAGGCGAACTTCGACCCGCTACCGTCGTCGATAACGGGAGGCGTCCCCTCCAGCGTGACCTGATGCGCCTGCTGGCCCGCGACGTTATAGATGCGCAGCGTCACCTTGTCGGCGATCCCGACCGCGATGTGGACGGTCGGCCTCGCGCCGCCCACCGCCGGGTTCGGGAACACGTAGGCCGCGCGCAACGCGAAGCCCGGGTCGGCCGTCCCGGAGAGAGCGGCGGACCCCGATCCGGCCGTCTTGCCGCCCTTGCCGCCGTTCGGATCCTCCAGCTCCTCTGGCAGGCTCTCCCCGATCCCCACCACGTTCGCCGTCCCGGAGAACTTCGCGGTCTTCGCGAACAGATGTCCGCCCACTCGCGTGTTGCCCGCGACCTGCAGCTCGCCCCGAGGTCCGTAGAATATCCCCACCACCAGCGCCCCGCCCGAGAAGTGCGTCGGCTGCGACGTGTTCGTGAACACCGCCAGCTCCGAGGCGTGGCCCGCCGCGTTCAAGCTCCCGCCTCCGGTCACCCGAACCTCGCCCCGCACCAGGATGTTCACCGCGCCGGCCGTCTCGATCGAGCCGCCGCCGGCGATACGCAGACCCTCGACCACGTAGGTCCCCGTCGCCAGCGTCAGCGTCCGCCCCGAGTTCACAACGATCTCTCCGCCCGACATGAACTCATCGGGGATCGTCGACGTCGCGCTGATCGCCAAGGCCAGGCTCTCCGCCAACTCCAGGTCGATCGGCTCGGCCTGCACCGGCGACGCGCCCTCCGTGATCGTGCCCGTCACCTCCGCCTTGCCCTTCAGCGTCACGTTCCCCGCGATCACGTCCCCGTCCACGCGGCTCGACCCGCCTAGGTCCACCAGGCCGTTCGACCGCAGCAAGCCCTTGATGTCCGAGCTCCCGGTCCCGTCCACCCGCTCCACTCCCGTCACTTGGAACGCCGCCACCGCCACCGTGAACGTCTCGCGCGCCTCGTTCTCGACCTTGTCCACCGCGCCGTAGTCGATGACGTGCGTCCCCTCATCCAGCGTGAACGGCTCCGCGTAGGTCAGGAGCTCCCCGCCGTCGATCCGGTACGTGATCCGGTCCAATCCCGAAGCGACGTCGGAAGTCACCGGGTCCTCCGCCGACAGGATGATCGGCGTCTCCGGCTCGATGATGGTCAGCCCGAACCGGATGAAATGCGGATCGCCCACCGCCAGCGCCGGGATGGGAGGCGTATGGTCCACCCCGATCGTGATGAGCTTGTGCGTCTCCTCGTTTCCCCGCCTATCCACGCTGAAGTACTCGAGGGTGTGCACCCCTTCCTCCGCCAGGTTGAACGCCACCTCATGCACCGTGTACGTCGAGTTCGAGCCCTCGAACGACAGGTCTCTGCGGAAGGTCCACTGCGCGCCGAAGGCGATCCCGTTGATCATGGGGTCCGTCGCGCTCAGCGCGTTCATCGCGCCCGCGTCCAGGAACACCGAAACCTGCGCCGGGGTCCCCGCCCCCATGCTCACGTTCCCGCTGTGCGAGATCGTCGTAACCGGCGGCTCCACATCCACCGTCACCAGGTACCCGTCGTCCGTCTGGCCGCCGTCGTCGTCGGTCACCGTCGCCTTGAGCGGATAGTATCCGTTCGCCGTATACTGATGCGGCGCCACCGCGGACCCGTCCGCGCCTCCCGTCGAGCCCGGAGGTCCGAACGGCGACTCGGTCACTGTCGCCGCGTCGGACGTGGTGTCGCCCCACTCGATCAGCACGCCGTGCGTGTCCAGCGTGCCTTGGTCGTGGAACTCGATCGGCGGAGCGGCCACAGGCTCGTCCGGTCCGATCACGACGCTCTGCAGGCCGCTCTGCCCAAGCCGCCAGACATCCATGCTCCGCACCGGGATCCCGCCGCCCACGATCAGGCGCCCGTCCGCCGCCGCGATCTTGTCCGTGACCGCCTCCATGGTCGGGGCCACATTATTCACGCTCGCGGTCAGGGTGTCGCACTTCTCGGCATCATCGTCGTCTTTGACGCACACAGTCACCGTGTAGGCGTCGTTGTCCGCGTAGACATGCGAGGCGGCTATCGTCCCGCCCTGGCCCGCCGTGTCGCCCGGCGGGCCGAACGGCGATTGGGTCACGGCGGCCGCCTGCACGCCCGTGTCGTCGCCCCAATCTATGGTGGCGGTATGCGTGTCCAACGCGCCCTGGTCGCGGAACGTCGACGGCGCCAGGCTGATGGGCGCGCCCTCGTCCACGGTCTGATCAGCGCCCGCCTCGATCGTGGGCCGAACGTTCTCCACCGCGACCGCCAGCGTCGCCTCCCCCGCGTCACCGTCGTCGTCGGTCACCGTGATCTTCACCGCGTACACACGGTCGTCGGCGTACACGTGCTCCGCGCTCAGGCTGCCCGAACCGTCCGTCTCCGTCAGGCTCGCCGGCGACGTCGTCCCGTCGCCCCAGTCCACCTCCGCCGCATGGGTGTCCAGGATGCCCGCGTCCGTGAACGTCGCGCTGATGCCCACGAGCGACCCTTCCTTCGTGCTCCGGTCCGGGCCGGCCGTCACGATCGGCGCGGAGTTCGTCACCGTTACCGTCAGCGAGTCCGAGGCGGGGTGCGCCGCGTGGTCGGTCGCCGTCAGCGTGACCTCGTAGGTCCCCTCGTCCAGATACGCGTGCGCAGGCGTCAGCTCCCGGCCCGCGATCCCGCCGTCGCCGAACGTCCAGCCGTACACCACCGCCGCGTCCAGGTTGTCCGTCACCGTCGCCGAGAAGACCAGCTCCGCGCCCTCCTCAACAGTGGAGTCCGCGCCCGCGTTCACCACCGGCGCCGTCTTGTCCAGGTTCACGCGCACCGTCAGCGTCCGCTCGTTGTCCACGTTGTCCACCGACCGGCCCGTGTAATCCGCCCCCGCCGCCTCCGCCGTCACCGGCGTCGGCCCGTCGAGATGCGCCACCCCCGACCCCATCCCGTCCCCCGCCGACCAGATGATCTCGAAGTCCGCCGCGAACCACTCCTCGTTCTTGGGCTCGCGCACCACCGGCTCCGCGCTGAAACCGCGGTCCATCACGGGCGCCGTGTTGTCTACGTGCAGGCTCACCGGAACGCCCGTTTCCGCGTTGCCCAAGGTGTCCACGGCCTCCGCCAAGAGCGCCAGCGGGCCGTCGGTGTCGCTCAGCGTGAACGTGTTGGCGTACGTCTGTCCGATCGCCGGCGCCGGGTTCACGTACTCGAAGCGCGGGTTTCCGCCCACCGTGATCGTCTGCGTCGCCACTCCGAGCCCTAGACCGTCCACCGCCACAAGGTCGTCTATCGAGCTCGCCGTCACATCCGTCGTTCCCGTCAGGTAGATCACCGCCGGCTCAGGCTCCGTAGCGTCAGGATACCTCGGCTCCGCCACGCTCACCGTCGTGCGAGGCTCCATGATATCGTGGATGATCTCGAACTCCGCGCCGATCGCGAGCGCGGGGTTGTCCGCCTGGTCGGTCGCGCTCACCGTCAGGCGCCATAGGCCGGCCGCGAGGTCCAGGGGCTCCAGCGTCTCGCCGTTCTCCACCGTGCGCCGGGTCGGCTTGCCCGGGGCCCCGGTCCCCGCCGCGCGGAGCTCCAGCGTGGCCGTGAACGCCGGGGCGGGGTCGAGGTTGTCGGTGAGAGTGAAGTCGATCCTGATGGGATCGCGCGTGGCCACATACTGGCCGCCCGACGGCGCCGTGATCAGGACGGAGGGGGATTCCTTGTCGAGGCTGACGGCATACTCGACCGTCCCCGTATTGCCGGCCAGGTCGCTCACGCCGGCGGTGTCGTCCTGGTCCGCGCCTTGGCCGGTGACCGTCCTCGCGGCCGGGCAGGCGTCCGGGGCCAGCCCCGAGCCGCCGGGCTCATCGGCGCAGTTGAAGAAGATCGTCACGTCGCTGTTGTTCCACCCGGCCGGGTTCGGCGGGGGGGCCAGGATCGCCGTGATGGTGGGCGCGGTCTTGTCGACGAGGACGGGGTTCGAGTCGGCCGGCTCGGACTCGTTGCCCGCCCGGTCGCGCGCCACGATCCGGTAGGTGTACGCGCCATCCGGGAGGGACGTTTCCTCGATCTCGAGCGTGCCCTTCGGGACGGTCGCAATCCGCTCGAAGTCGTCCTCGCCGTCTTTGCGGAGCACGAGATAGTCCTCGACTCCCGAGCCGCCGGGGTCCGCCGCCGCGGTCCAGGTCACGGTGACGTCCCCCGTGTTGTTCGGGGTCTCCCCGGCGACGACATCGCCCGGTGGTGTGGGCGGCGTGCGGTCGAGGATCGTGAGCGTGGTCGCCGCGGTCGCAGACGTCTCGTCGTCGGCGACGCTCAAGGCGATGGGCAGGGGGGTGTTGAAGGTCTCCGGCGCGACGCCCAGGCCCAGGGCCTGCAACTCCGCCCAGGAGAGCTCGGGGCCCGCCCCGGCCGCGTCGTCGAACTCCCCGTCGCCGTCCAGGTCCCAGGCGAAGGCGAGGGTGTCGTCCGGGCCGGGATCGGTGGCGGAGCCGACGAGGGTGAGCGCCGTCATTTCGTCGATCTCGTAGGGCCCGCCGGCGTTCGGGGTGGGGACGACGTTGAGCACGGTCACCGTCAGGGCGCCTTCGCCCGCGGCCTCCTCGTCGTCCTCGACCCTCACCGTGACCGTGTACTCGCCCTGGTTCCTGTAGGGATGCTCGAGCGCGAAGGTCTTGTCCGGGTCCAGCTCCAGCGCTTCGGGGTCGCCGCCGTCGCCGTAGTCCACCGTGGCGGTCCACGTATCCGCGCCGGGATCGGTGAATGACCCGGAGCCGGCGAATACGGAGCCCTCGTCGATCGTCCGGTCCGCGCCCGCCTCCACCGCGGGCGCCACGTTGTTGACCGTGACCTCGAAGCTGTCGGAGCCCTCGTTGCCCGCCGCGTCCCGGACCGTCACGGTGACGGTGAACGTCCCGTCATCGGGATACGGATGCGAGCCCGAGACGGTCCCCGCCTCCTCGTCGAGCTCGCCCGCCTCCACGGTCTCGTCGCCCCAGTCGATGACGGCCGTGTGGGTCTCGATGTCGACGTCGGTGAAGGTGGCCGGGGGCAGGCTGACGGACTGCCCTTCGCCGATCTCCTGGTCCGCGCCCGCGTCCACCGCGGCGGGCTTGTTCGTCCCGAAGACGGAGACGGTCGCCGTGTTCGTGGACTCGAGCGCCTGGTCCGTCGCCGTGTAGGTGAAGAACACGGTCCCGTTGAAGCCCGGGTCCCGGGTGAAGGTGAAGACCTTGTCGTCGGGGCTCAGCTCGAGGCTGCCGCTGGTGGGCGGCGTGAAGGAGTGGACCGCGAGCGCGTCCCCTTCGACATCGACGTCGTTGAGCAGGACCTCGATCTCGTACGGGTCGAAGCCGGGGGTCGTCGTCGAGTCGTCCACCGCCACCGGGGCGTCGTTGACCGGCGTCACCGTCACGGTGACATCCGCCGCGGCGGTGAGTTCACCGTCCGTGATCGTGCACGTGAATTCGTCCGTTCCGAAGAAGTTCAGGTCCGGCGTGTACAGGATCGCCCCGTCCTGCAGGGACGCCGAGCCGTTGGGCGGGTCGGAGACCTCCGCTATGGAGAGCTCCGGGCTGTCGATGTCGGAGTCGTTGGCCAGGACGTCGATGGAGACAGCGGTGTCCTCGGCGGTGGTGGCCGAGTCCGCCACCGCCACGGGGGCGTCGTTGACCGCCTCGATCGTGATCGAGACCGTGACCGTGTTCGTGGAGACCAAGTCGCTGTCGGAGGCCCGGTAGGTGAAGGAATCGCTCCCGTAGAAGTCCTCATCCGGAGTGTAGAACACGACGGTGGCGCCGAGGCTGAGCTGGAGCGTCCCGTGCGAGGCCTGGGTGTGCTCCGCGACCACGAGCGGGTCGCCCTCCGGGTCGAAGTCGTTGGCCAGCACGAAGATCGGGAAGGGGACATCCTCGAGCGTGGAGGTCGAGTCGGCCACGGCCACGGGCCGCTCGTTGGGGATGTCCTCGGTGACGATGAAGCTCCGGGTCGGGTAATAGGTGGTCGTCCCCTGGCTCAGGGCCGACACCTTCCAGAAGTAGCGCGTGTCGAGCTGCAGGTTGTCCACGGTGCGGACCCGGGTCATGGAGACCACCACGTTCTGCGTCACGACCGGGGAGGCGAAGCCCGCGTCGCGGGCGACCAGGAACTCGTAGCTGTCCACCCCGATCACGTCGGTCCAGTCCGTGAAGGGCGTGGCGCTCAGGAGCCGGGCGTCGTCGTCGGGGTCGAGCAGGATCGGCCCCGGGTCCGGGTCGTCGACCTTGAACTTGCGCGCGGGGCTGAGCAAGGCCTCGTTGCCACCCGCGTCGCGGGCCCCCACCCGCCAGTAATGGGTCTTGCGGTTCTCCAGGACCTGGAAGGCGGGGACCGCGTACAAGGACGGCGTCTCGACCAGGGGGTCCGCGGAGGGCGCCACCGGCTCATCGATGAGGAGGGCGGAGAAATCGGAAAGGCCCGAGACCTGGAGACGATACGCGATCTGGTTGAGGCCCACCCTCAGGCTCCTCGAGCCGGAGGTCAGCTGCTGGCCCCGCTCATCGATCGTCCTGACCCGCCAATAGTACGTCTTCCCGCGGTCCAGGCGCTGAGGCGTGTCGCCGGTCAGGGTATACGTGCCCGAGGATATCCCGGGCTGGCTGAACTGCAGGGAGGAGAACGAGGAGTTCTTCGACACCTCCAGCGTGAAGCTCAGCCCCGTCAGGTCCTCGGGGACGCTCCACCGCAGCGAAGGCGTCTTGTCCGAGGTGAGGCGGCCGTCCGGCGGGTAGAGCAGCGTCGCCGGCGCCAGGGACTGGATGATGAAGCTCCGCGTCGCGGAGAAGCTGTCCCGGCCTCCCCCGGAGGCCTTCACCTGCCAATAGTACGAGGTCAGGTCCTGGAGGTTGTCGCTGGAGGTGGTCTGGTATTGGGAGGAGCCAGAATTGCGCGTGAACAGGGCGGGCTGCAGGCCCGGGTCCGTGGATATCGTCACCGCGTAGTTCGACGCGCCGGCGACGTCCGTCCAGTCCATGAGCGGCGTCCGGGTCACGGAGGTGGACACGTCCGGCGGAACGAGCAGCGCGGCCGTGGGCAGCGGGGCGATGACCGTGAACTTCCTCGCCAGGAAGAAGGCCGGGGCGTTCCCGGCGGAATCGGCGACTTTCACCCTCCAGAACAGGACTGCGTCGTTGCTCAGGCGTTCCTCGGCGCTCAGCGTGAACTCGCTTGGCGTCGCGACCATGGGGTCGCCGGAGGAGAGGGTCTTCGCCACGATGAGCGGCGGGGTGAACGTCTCGTTGTCGCTCACCTCCAGGTCGTAGGTGATCGTATCCAAGCGCACCTTGAGGGTCCTGTATCCCGAAACGATCTCTTGGCCTCCCGGGTCGACCGTCTTCACCCGCCAGTAATACGTCATCCCGCGGTCCAGGCGCTGAGGCGTCTCGCCGGTCAGGGTATAGGCGCCCGTGGATATGCCGGGCTGGCTGAACTGCAAAGAGGAGAACGAGGAGTTCTTCGACACCTCCAGCGTGAAGCTGAGCCCGGTCATGTTGCCGGGCATGCTCCACTGCAGCGACGGGGTGCGGTCGGATGTGAGCCGGCCGTCCGGGGGATACAGCAGCGCGGCCGGGGCCAGCGTGACGGGCGTGAAGCTCCAGGTCTCGGAGAAGCTGACCCGCCCCCCGTCGGTCGCCTTGACGCTCCAATAGTAGACGGTCCCGTCCGCAAAGTCGTCGCCGGAGGCGACCTGGTACTGCGACGAGCCGGAGTTCCGCGTGAACAGGGCCGGCTCCAGGTCCGGTTCCGTGGATACGGTCACCGTGTATTGGTTCGCCGCCGGCACGTCCTCCCAGTCCATGAGCGGCGTCCGGGTGAACGGGGTCGAGCCGTTCCAGGGAGCGAGCAGCGCGGCCGCCGGGAGGGCGCTGATCACGGTGAAGGAGCGCGCCGGGCCGCCTCCGGAGGCGTTGCCGGCGGCGTCGGCGGCCTTCACCCTCCAGAAGAGGACCGCGTCGTTGGCCAGGCGCTCCTCATCGGTCAGCGCGACCTCGCTAGGCGTCGCGGCCATGGGGTCGGCGGAAGCCAGAGTCCTCGCGAAGGTCAGCGGCGGGGAGAACGAGGCCTCGTCGTCGACCTCCAGGTCGTAGGTGATCGTGTTCAAGCGCACCTTCAGGCTTCGGGCGGAGGAGACCAGGGGATCGCCCGCGAAGGGCACCGTTTTCACGCGCCAGTAGTAGGTCTTGCCGCGCTCGAGCTCCTCTCCGCCCGTGCCGGCGAGGGTGTACCGGCCTTCGGTCAGGCCGCTCCGGCTGAACTGCAGAGAGGAGAACGAGGTGTTCTTCGATACCTCCAGCGTGAAGCTGAGGCCGGACATGTCCTCGTGCGGGCTCCACTCCAGAGACGGCGTCCGGTCCGAGGTGAGCCGGCCGTCCGGCGGATAGAGCGGGTCCACCGGCCCCGGCGGGAGCACGACCACGATCTCCTGGACGAGGAAGCTCTGGATCGGGGAGATTGCGAACTCCCCCCCCGCGGTCCGGGACTCGACCCTCCAATAATAGGTGGTCCCGTTCTCCAGGTTGTCGCCCTCCGTGATCTGGAACTCGGAGACCGTGATGGAGGGATTGACCAGAAGCGGCTCCAGCGCCTCCTTGCTGGAGAAGAACACCGTGTAGCTCGTCGCGTCCGCGACGTCCGACCAGTCCAGGAGCGGCGTCCTCGTGCGCACCGTCGCGCCGTTCTCCGGCAGGAGGAACTCCGGCGCGCTCAAGTCGCTCAGCCGGACGAAGAAGCGCTGGATCGCGGAGGAGCTCGTCTGCCCTTCCCCGGAGGCGTCCACCTGCCAGTAATAGGTGGTCAGGTCCTGGAGGCTGTCGCCTGAGGCGGTCTGGTACTGGGACGCGCCGGTGTTGCGGGAGAAAAGCACGGGGTCCATCGCGTCGTTGAACGAGAAGGACACCGTGTAGTCCGTGGCCGAGGGGACGTCCGTCCAGTCCATGAGCGGCGTCCGCGTATACGACCGGGCGCCGTCATACGGATTCAGGAGGATCGCCGCCTCCAGCCGGTCGACGACCGTGAACTTGCTCTCGGGCGCGCGCACGCTCTCGTTACCCGCGGCGTCGATCGCCCGCACCCGCCAATACAGCACCGCGCCGTACGGGAGGGCCTCCTCCGGGGCCAGCGTGATCTTGTCCGTCGTCGGGACCATGGGATCGTCCGAGGTCACGGTCCTCGTGAAGACGAACGGCGGGGCCATCGGGAGCTCGTCGTCGACCTCCAGGGTGAAGGTGTAGGTGTTGAGGCGAACCTGGAGCTTCCTGGTCAAAGATGTGAGGATCTGGCCTCCGGCGTCGATCGTCTTCACCCGCCAGTAGTAGGTCTTCCCGCGTTCGAAGCGCTCCGGCAGGTCTCCGGTGAGCGTGTAGGTCCCGGTGGAGAGGCCCGTTTTTGTGAAGAGCATCGACGAGAAGCTCGAGTTGAGGGCCACCTCCAGGGTGAAGCTCAGACCGGTCATGTCCTGGGGCATGCTCCATTGCAGAGTCGGGGTGCGGTCGGAGGTCAGCCGCCTGTCCGCGGGGAAGAGCAACTCGGCCGGCTCGAGGGCCGCTATGGTGAAGCTCCGCGTCTCGGAGTAGCTGGTCCGTATCCCGATCGTGGTCTTCACGCTCCAAAAGTAGGCGATCCCGTCCTGCAGGTTGTCGCTGGAGGCGACCTGGTACTGCGACGCGCCCGAGTTGCGCGTGAACAGGGCGGGCTCCAGGCCGGGCTCCGTGGAGACCGTCACCGTGTATTGCGTGGCCCCCGGGACGTCCGTCCAGTCCAAGAGCGGCGTCGGCGTGATGGGCCGGGCGCCCTCCGCGGGCGAGAGCAGGACCGCGACCGGGGGCGCGGTGACGACGGTGAACTTCCTCGTGAGCACGAACGCGGGCGCGTTCCCGGCGGAGTCCACGGCCCGCACTCTCCAGAAGAGCAGCGCGTCGTTGGGTAGGCGCTCGGCCTCGCTCAGCGTGACCTCGCTCGTCGTCGGGACCATCGGATCGTCGGAAGCCAGCGTTCTCGCGAAGATCAGCGGCGGGGAGAACGAGTCCTCATCGGCGATCTCGAGGTCGTAGGTGATGGTGTCGTGGACCACCAGCAGCCTCCTCGAGGCGGAGGTGACCACCTGGCCCCCGGGATCGATCGTCTTGACCCGCCAGTAGTAGGTCTTCCCGCGCTCCAGGAGCTCCCCGCCCGCGCCGGCCAGCGTGTAGGCTCCGGTGACGAGTCCGCTCCTCGTGAACTGCAGCGACGAGAAGGAGGAGTTGACGGCCATCTCCAAAGTGAAGCTCAGGCCCGTCATGTCGGGGGGCACGCTCCACTGAAGCGACGGGGTGCGGTCGGAGGTCCGTCGCCTGTCCGCGGGGAAGAGCAGCGCGGCGGGATCCAGGGAGTTGATCATGAAGCTCCGGGTATCCGAGAGGCTGATCCGTCCCGCGTCGGCGGCCTTCACCCTCCAATAGTAGGTGGCCTGGTCCTGCAGGTTGTCGCCGGAGACGGCCTGGTATTGCGACGAGCCGGAGTTGCGCGTGAACAGGGCCGGCTCCAGGCCCGGGTCTGTGGAGACCGTCACCGTGTATTGCGTGGCGGCGGGAACGTCCGCCCAGTCCAACAGCGGGGTCGGCGTGATCGGCTTGGAGCCGTCCGCGGGCAGGAGCAGGGCGGCGGGGTCGAGCGGCTCGATGGTCGTGAACTTCCGCGTCGCGACGAAGGCCGGGACGTTGCCGGAGGAATCGATGGCCCGCACCCGCCAGAACAGCAGCGCGTCGTTGGGAAGGCGCTCCTCATCGGTCAGCGTGACCTCGCTCGCGGTCGCGACCATGGGGTCCTCGGAGCTCAGGGTCCTGGCCGCGACGAGCGGCGGGGCGAAGGCCTCGTTGTCGCTCAGCTCGAAGTCGTAGGTGATCGTGTTCAGCCGCAGCTTCAGGCTCCTCCCGCCCGAGGGGGGGCTTTCCCCCGTCTCGTCCTTGGCGATGACCCGCCAGTAGTATGTCTTGCCTCGCTCCAGGCCGTACGGGCTCGGGCCCGTCAGCGTATACCGGGACTCGGTGATCCCCGAGATGCTCTGCACGATGGAGGTGAAGCCGGAGTTGAGGGATACCTCGAGCCGGTAGAGGGAGGCGCCGGGAACGTCCGCCCAATCGAACGAAGGAGTCCTGTCCGACGTCAGCCGACCGTCGACGGGGAACTCCAATGCGGGCGAATCCGGCACGGCCCACGCGCGCGCGCACAGCACCGTCGCGAGCAGGCCCGCCAAAATCGCGGATGATCGTCTCATCATCGCCTCATGGCGCTTTGTCGGGCGCGGCGGCCCGCCCGATCACTCGCTCCCCGACGTCAGGGGCTGCCAGTCGAACGTGGGGGTCTCGACCACGTCCTCCGCCTCGTCCGCGGGCGACTCCAAGACCGGGTGGTGCGGCGGCGTCGTGTCCACGGTGAAGTCCGAGATGTATGCGAGGATGTCGCCGGCGATGCCGATCGGAGTCACCCGGGCGTAGTACGTGATGCCGTTGCCCAGGCTGGTCGACGGCGTGTACTGGGTGCCGTTCACCGTCGCATCGATCACGTCCGGATCGAAGAATGGGGTTTCCGCGACTTCCAGACGATACGATGTCACTCCCAAGGCGCTGAGGTCGTTCCACCGGAACTCCGGCGTGACGGCGTTCGTGAACGACGCGTCCTCCGGCGAGGTGATGAGAGCGGGGATCCCGATGTCCAGTTGCAGCGTGATCATGGGGTCGTCGCTGTAGAACGCGGTGTCTGCCGAGCCGCCGCTGCCCAGATGCAGGATGTCGACGGTGTTCGTTCCCCCTAACTGGTATATCCCCGCCGGGTAGACGCCAGGCTTGACGTCGTACGGCCCGAACTTCTTGCGGCTGCAGCACCCCTGGCCTCCCGACTGGCGCACAATTTCGACGCCGTTGAGGAAGATCACGAAGGTCCCCTCGTTGCACATATTGTGCGGGATGTCGAGGACGATCGATGCGAGGTCCACGCCGGGACTCACAGGCGTGGGCGTCGTGTCGGTGAACGTCGCCTTCTGGTTTTGATTGTCCGAATTTGACCACCGTTCCCCGCACCAACACTGGTTGCAGGTGCCCCATCCCGTGAAAGCGCCGCGATTCAGATCGACTGTAGCGGTCAACGCGAACGCATCCGAACCGAGCGCAACGCTCATAAGCAGGGCCGCCGTCATGATCAGCCCGCACCGGACGTTTTTTCGTCTGTTCATATCAGCCTCCGTTTGTGTGCGTCCCCTTGATGAGCGGGAAGCCCCTGGCTTCCCACTCGTGGATATGGCCTTCCAGATAGGCCACGTTCTTGAAGCCCTTCCGGTAAAGCTCGATGGCGGCGCGGCCGCTCGCGCCCAGCTCGCTTTCTCCGCAGCCGCAGTACAGTACGATCCGCTCCCCCCGGCCCCGGCCCTCGAAATAGCCGTCCACCTCGCCGATGTGGACGAAGACCGCCCGGGGGATGCGCTTCTCCTCGAAATCCTCCTTGATGCCCACGAAATACAGGCCGAAGTCCTCGCCGTCCTCGAGCATCTTCTTGAGATCCTCCGGGGTGACGGCTTCGATTTCCCCCTCGGCGTCGAGGATTGGGGCTTGCTCTTCGGCCTTCATCTTCGCGGCCCGCTCCTCGGCCAGACGCTCCTGCTCCTTTATATATCCCCTCCGCTCCTCCAGCAGGCGGGGCAGCGTCTCCTTGAGGCTCGGAAGGAGGGACGCCAACCTCTCCGTAGAGCGCAGGCTTACCTTCCCGGACGCCTCGATCAGGACGACGCGGGGCATCTCGCCGACGCCGAAGACGTCCAGGGCCCCGCCCGGGGAGTCCACTCCGATCGGGAAGGCGATCTTCCGCGCGGAGGCGAACCTCCTCAGCTTCCGCTCGACTCCCGGCGCCCGAGCCGCCACCGAGATCGCGGCGAAGCCATCCTCCTTGTGGCGTTTATGCAAGGCTTGCAGGTCCTCGATCTCCCCCTGCCAGTCCTTTTCCCCTATCGAGAAGATGTGGACCAACATAACCTTCCGCAGTTCGGCCGGCACGATGAGCGCGCTGCGGCCGTCCACACCGTCCACGCGGAATTCCAAATGCGCTTCCGCAGCGCGCACCGAAAGGCACGTCGCCGGACAGAGCAGGGCGGCCAGAGACCAGCGGAGAATCCGGGGCGGGCGGTCGTCGACGCGGCCGGCGGTCCGGCGGTCGCATCCGGGGTATGATATGCCGCTATGGCGGAATGCCGAAACCATGGGCCGTTTCCTTGAAGCTCATCGTAGTATTGCTTCGCGACGCCTGGAAGTCAAGGACAAAGCGCTGACATCGGACTTAGAAAAGGTGTTATTTTCAAAGTATTAATTTTTCGTGTCAGCGTTTAGGCCGGATATGGACATGCCGCTCGTCGATAAACGGCGATATTGAATGTCAGCGGAGTTTCAGTCGGTGGCGGCGCCCGACCTGTGGAGCGCTGACATCGATCCGAGCACGGGCGGGGAGGCGGCCCGTTCAGTTGGCACAAAAATTGCTCCACCCAGGGTGATGGCGGGTCACCGACATGGGCGTTGAATGGTTCTTCCTGACGGCGGCGATGCTGGTCCCGTTCTTGGGCGCGCTGGGGTACTTCGTCTGGCTTCCCGCGTCGGCGGCCGCTCAGGCGGCGTACGGCGGCGTGAAGCTTTTCACCGTCGCCTGGCCGGCGTTGTGGCTCCGCTTCGGGGGGGACGGCCCTTCAAGCGGGCGACGCCGCGGGATAGAGGACGGCAACCTCTCGCTCTGCTTGGGCCTTGCCGGCGGGCTGGGCTTGGCGGCGCTCATGCTGCTTGTCTATCGCTTCGGCCTGCAGGAATCGCTGCGGCCCTTCGTGCCGGCGATCCGCGCCAAGGCGGCGGGACTGGGCGTCCTCGAGCATTACCTCCCGTTCGCCGTCTTCGTGTCGGCCGCGCATTCGCTCATCGAGGAGTACTACTGGCGCTGGTTCGTCTACGGGAGGCTGGAGCGCCTCGTTCCGGCTCGCGCGGCCGTGGGGCTCAGCGCCCTGGCCTTCGCCCTTCACCATTACGTGATCCTCTGGCAGTTCTTCGGCCCGGGTTGGGCGGCCTTCTTCGGAACGGCGGTCGGCGCAGGCGGGGCCTACTGGGCGTGGCTGTACCGCAGGACCGGCTCGCTCTGGGGCCCTTGGGTCAGCCACGCCTGCGTCGACGCCGCGATCTTTCTGGCGGGCTACCACCTTCTGTTCGGTTGACCCGGAGCTTTGGACGCGCGGCCGCTATTTCACCCCGCGCTTGAAGTTGAACTTGATCGTATCGTCGGGGTTCACCCTGTCGCGAAATGACGCGTATATCGCGCTCCAGCGCTCCGCGTCCGGGGCGATGAAGCTCAGATCGATCCCGAAGGCGTCTATCCCGAGCTCCGAGAGCTTCTTCCTCGCGTTGAAGAGCGACACGGGCTTGTCCGGGATCAAGATCGCGGAGCCGGATTCGAACACTCTCCGGAAGCGGACGCCCGGCTTTTCCTCCACCGGGCCGCCGTCGCACATCCGCTTGCTCAGCATGCGGGAGCGCGCCAGCGGGGGATAGCCGTACAGATACGCGACCAGATGGCCGCGCAGGGCCAGGCGGCAGAGCTCTTTGATGTTGAGCGCGTCGTCCTCCCATGACACGATGAAGCGGGATACTCCCAGCTCTTTCCAGGCGAGCGCGGCGTACGCGTTCCAGGTGTATAGGAACGGGCCCGCGATCAGCTCGGCGGGCGTGTCCTTGAAGAACCCGAAGTGCGAGACGTTGTTGAGGATCCATCGCGAGAAACCCGCGGCGGACAGGACTTGAACGGCGCGGCGGAACTCGGGAAGCTCTCTCTGCCCGATATAGGGGGTCAGCTGGCAGATCACGTCTTTCGCCGCCACGGGGAGGTCTTTGGCGGCATCCAGGAACGCGTGGAGATTGTCCCGATTGAGGGACATCACGAGATCCGCGTCCACCCCGGCAGGGGCGCGATGCCGGGCGCCATCGGGGAGTGAGTGGGCGTCCGGTGGGGCGTCCACTCCGGCGGCCGCCTTCCGGAGCGGGATGACCCGCGTCCAGGCCGGGTCGTCGATGGTGATCCACAAGCGCTCGGAGCGGGCGGCCCCGCGATTCCTCGCCCACTGGTTCGCCAGAAGCCCGGCGTACGCCTTCGAATGGGGCGGCGCGTCCCCGGCCCGGCCGCGCGACCCGCCGTATGCGACGAAGAGGGCGTCGACCTCCTTGGTGAAGCTTTTTTCCTCCGACCGGGCGTCTCCGGCCAGGAAGACTGGCGTCCCCGGTCCGAAAGCCGGGCCCGAGTAGGGCAGCTCGTAGCGCTTTCCGTCGCGCGTGAAATCCTTGACCTTCAGGACCTCGGTACGGTCGCTGCCGGGGTCGGATACGCGGAGGCGGTCGCCGCGCTCGAGCGCGCGGGAGACCTCGATCGACAGCCGGCCTTCCACTGAGCCGGCCACCTCGCCTATCCTTAGGCCGAGGCACTGGGTCTGACCGGGGCTGATCAGGTCCGGATCTCGGCCGGAGAAGAGCGCGGTGGTCTTCGCCCGCGCGTAGTCCGCGGCGAGCAGGGCCCGGGCCTCCTTGAGCGCCTCGTCGAGACCGCCGTCGTCGGCGTCCAGGATCGCGCGGTACGCCTTCACCACGCGGTAGACGTAGTCGCTGCTCCGCAGCCGGCCCTCGATCTTGAGGCCCGCGACGCCGATGGATCGCAGCTTGCGCACGTGCTCCGCGAGCTGGAGGTCCTTGGGCGAGAATAGATAGCCTTTCTCCTTGCCGCTTCTCCAGAGCCGGCGGCACGGCTGCGTGCAGCGTCCGCGGTTGCCGCTGTGGCCGCCCATGGCGCTGGAGAACAGGCACATGCCGGAGACGCAGAAGCAGAGCGCTCCGTGGCAGAACACCTCCAGCTCGACCGGCGATCCGCCGGCGATGAGCTTCAGCTCGGAGAAGGAGAGCTCGCGGGCCACGATCACGCGGGTGAACCCGCGCTCCGCGAGCACGGCCGCGCCTTGGCCGTTGTGCGCCGCCATCTGGGTGCTGGAGTGCAGGGCGAGGCCCGGGAAATGCTCGCGGACGACCCGCGCCACGCCCATGTCCTGGACGATGAGGGCGTCGGGGCCGAGCCTCTCGAGGGCCGCGAGCGCTCTCGCCGCGTCGTCCATCTCCCGCTGCTTTATCAGCGTGTTGAAGGTGACGTAGACTTTCCTCCCGCGCTCGTGCGCGTGGTGGATGAGCACCTCGAGGTCGTAGAAGCTGAGGTTCTTCGCGTAGATGCGCGCGTTGTGGCTCTTGACGCCCACATATACGGAGTCCGCGCCGCCGCGTATCGCGGCTACGAAGGATTCTTTGGATCCCGCGGGCGCAAGCAGCTCCATCTCTTCAGCGCGTAAAGTCCGCCTCGGCCTCAACGGCCTCGGCAAAAAGGATACAAAAATAGGCGGGAGCCCCGGTTCCGCGGGCCCTTGCGCTTGAACCGCCGAAGGAGTAAAACTTGGGCATGTCGCGGGTCGCCCCATTGGAAACGCGGAAATATCCCTGGTACGTGCGCCTGATCTTCTGGGCTCAGGGGCGCAAGTACGGCAAGACCTTGGCTCCCGCCTACGTCTGGGGCCGGGTGCCCGCCCTTATGCTCGGGCTCCAGATTTACTACCGTTTCCTGGACCGCCGGGGCTCGCTCGTGGACAAGGCTCTCCGGTCTTTGGTCTCGGCGCGGGTGTCGCAGCTCAACGAGTGCCAGTTCTGCTTCTCTCTGAGTTCCGAGACTTTGAAGGCTCTGGGGATCTCCGAGGAAAAGCTGGCTTCGCTCGGCGACCATGGGCGGAGCCCCTTCTTCACCGATCGGGAGCGGGCCGCGCTTCGTTACGCCGAGGCGATGTCGGAGACCGGCGCGCGGGTGGACGACGCGGTCTTCGCGCAACTACGGCCGCATTTTTCCGAGGAGCAGCTTGTGGAGCTGACGTCTTGGATCGCATTTCAGAATCTTTCGAGCCGGTTCAACGCCGCGCTTGACGTGCCGTCCCAGGAGTTCTGCCTGCGCAAGCCAGGCTGATATGTCCATGCCTCGACGCCAGGACGTCCGGACCTTCGCCATCATCGCGCACGTCGACCACGGCAAGACCACGCTGGTGGACGCGATGTTCCGCCAGACCGGCCAGCACACCGAGGCCCGGGCCCAGGCGCTCGACGTCAACGATCTCGAGAGGGAGCGCGGCATCACGATCCTGAGCAAGTGCACCTCCGTCCGCTACAAGGGGACCACGCTCAACATCGTCGACACCCCGGGACACGCCGACTTCGGCAGCGAGGTCGAGCGCATCCTGCGCATGGTCGACGGCGTGCTCCTCCTCGTGGACGCCGTCGAGGGCCCGATGCCGCAGACGAAGTTCGTCACGCAGAAGGCCCTCGAGCTCGGCCTCGCGCCCATCGTCGTGATCAACAAGATGGACCGCCCCCACATCGACCCGGAAGGGACGCTGGACCAGGTCTTCGACCTCTTCGCGGACCTCGGCGCGACCGACGAGCAGCTGGACTTCCCGATCATCTACGGCTCGGCGAAGCAAGGCTGGATGTCCCGCGAGTCCGCGACGGCGGGCGAGTCGCTCAAGCCGCTTTTTGAGACGATCCTCGATAATGTCCCCGCTCCCGAGGGCGATCCCGACCAGCCCCTCCAACTGCAGGTCACGATGCTGGACTACTCGAGCTACATCGGGCGCATCGGGATCGGGCGCGTCCGAAACGGGCGCATCGTCAAGGGGGGGAGCATCGTGCGGATCCTGCCCGATGGCTCGATCATCCCCGCGAAGGTCACCCGGCTCCAGGCGTTCGTGGGGCTCGGCCGGGAGGACCGCGCCGAGGCCGTCGCGGGGGATATCGTCGCGGTCGCGGGGCTCGAGGGGATCGAGATCGGCGAGACGATCGCCGATCCCGAGTCGCCCAAGGCCCTGCCGGCGCTCTCGATAGACGAGCCGACGCTCGAGATGGAATTCCGCGTCAACAACTCGCCGTTCGCCGGGCGCGACGGCAGATACCTTACCTCGCGCCATCTGGCCGATCGGCTCGATAGGGAGCTCCAGCACAACGTCGGCCTGCGGATCGAGCCGCTCGCGGGCGAAGGCGTGTGGAAGGTCTCGGGCCGGGGGGAGCTTCACCTCTCGATTTTGATCGAGACGATGCGGCGCGAGGGCTACGAGCTCGCGGTGGGCCGCCCGCAGGTGATCTTCAAGCGCCTCGAAGGGAGGCTCTGCGAGCCGACCGAGGGGCTGGTCTTGGACATCGATGAAGCCTACCGCGGCCCCGTGATTGAGAGCTTGGGCAAGCGCCAAGCCGACATGGAGAATATGGCCCCCCATCGCCAGGGGCGCCTGCGGCTCGAGTACGAGATCCCCGCGCGCAACCTGCTCGGGTTCCGGAACCAGCTGATGACGATGACGAGAGGTACCGGGATCATGCACCACAGCTTCCGGGGCTGGGCGCCGAAGGGTCCGGACCTGGGCGGGCGTAAGAGCGGAGCGATGATCGCCAAGGAGCTCGGCAGGACGACGGCCTACGCGCTCTACAACCTTCAGGAGCGCGGCGTCCTCTTCCTCGGGGCGGGCGTGGACGTCTACGAGGGGCAGATCTGCGGCGAGCACAGCCGCGAGAACGACGCCGTCGTGAACCCGTGCAAGACCAAGCACCTCTCGAACATCCGCAGCAAGGCTTCCGACGAAGCCCTGACGATCACGAGTCCGCGCGCGATGACCCTCGAAGAGGCGATCGAGTTCATCGCCGAGGACGAGCTTGTCGAGGTCACCCCGAAGGCCCTGCGCCTGCGCAAGCGCGTGCTCCCCAAGGGGATGCGCCGCCGCAGCGAGAAGAGCTCCAGGACCGAATCGATCGAAGACTGAGGCCGATGGGTCAGAAGTAATAGGCGAGCCGGATCTCGAGGTGGTCGTCGTCGCGGACCAGGTAGGTGGGATCGCCCGGGGCCGCCCCCAGGAACATGAACCCCTGCGCCTCCGCCTTCCAGTTGTCGGTGAGGCGGCGGCCGGCTTCCACGCTCAGCACGCGGGAGGCGTTCCGGTAGTCGTGGACCACGAAGGCCAGCAGCTCGGTCCCCTGCACGTCGTTGAAGGCCAGCCGGAAGCCCGCCGTGATGTCGTTGTCGGCCGCCCGCAGGGCGTCCCCGTGCCGGTCGTCGAGCAGCCATTCCGCGAGCAGGCCGAGGTCGATGGGGCTCCCGAGCACGCCGGAGATGCTGTACTCCAATCCCAGGGCCGACGCCACGAAGGCGCGCGGGCCCTCGCCGTTTCGCCTGATCGCCTCCAGCTTCCATAGCCAGGAGCCCGCGGTCAGCTGCGCGTCCAGCCCGGTCTGGTCTATTTGCTCGTAGAAGGGGATGTAGACGGGCGTGCCGGAAGGGTCCACGCCTTGGAGCAGGGTCGGCTCCCGGCCGGTCCCATGGAAGTGCGACAGCCCTATGTCTAGCACGGAAACGCTCCGGCTGTAGCGGACGGCGAAGTCCTGATGCCATTCTCCGGCCGCGCTTTCGTAGCGGGCGAGCGAGTTCTTCGCGACCAACGGGCCGCGCAGCCTGCCCCTGGCCCCCGCGAAGGTGCGCTCGCGGAAATAGGGCAGCAGGAAGAGGTCGAAGGTCCCGAGGTCCGGCGACAGCGAAAGCTTGAGCATGGGCTGGCCGAGCTTGTCCTCTCCGTCGAAGGAGCCGAGGGTGTCCGTCTGGTTGACGATGTCCACGAGGTGCGCCGATTCGGTCACGCCCCAGAAGACCTTGTCCACGCCCGCGCGCGCCTCCCACCGCCCGCCGTGCCACAGGACGAAGAGCTCTCGGACGTCGAAGTACGTCCGTTCGGGGTCCGCCGAGTCCAACCGGCCGAAGGGGGAGAAGGTCGCGGTGAGCTCCTCGCGGCCCAGAGGCAGGTGCAGCTCGGGCTCGAAGACGGCCGAGACCGTGTTCCGGACCTGGCCTTGATAGGGCGGCGCCGCGGCGAATCCCCGCGCCTCGCCGGCCGCGTAGCCGGAGAGCTTTGGGGTCCAGTCCCCGCCGTGGAGGGGAGCCGCCAGGCACGCCACAAGCGCGAGTATGCCCCGCATAGGCGCTACTTGGCCCGCTTGAGCGCGTTGCGGTCGAAATCGCTGTCCTTGAGCCCGGTGCGGAAGCGGTAGTCCCGCCACCGGAGCTCCGTGCTCTTGCCGGTCTGGTGGTTGACCATCTCCATCCGGAGAGGGCGCCAGAACTTGTCGAGGTATCTCTCGTAGCCGCCGGGCGTGAGGGTCTTGAGGCGCGAGCTCTTGCGGTCGTAGAACTCGGAGCGCACGTTGCGGTACTCCTCGGCGTCGATCCAGCTGACGATCCGGGTGTAGCCCGACTTCTTGTCGGCGGGGTAGCTTTCCACTACATCGCAGCGCAGCTCCTCGAACTCCTCGGAAGGGCAGGCCTCCTCGCGCAGCCACGTGTATGCGTACTTCTCGACCTCCCAGGAGGACAGGTCCTCGTAGGAGAACTCGCTGCCCATGAAGGAGCCGGACCTGTTGGAGGCGCTGATGCGCTTGACCCGTTTGAGCGCCGGAAGGTAGAGCCACTGGTCGTCGTTTCCCTTCTTGTGGGTGAAGGTGAGGAAGGCCGTGCCCTTCACGTCTTTCGGGTTGTCGAATATGATGAGGCTCTTGTCCCCGTCGTCCGTGACCTCCAGGGTCCTCATGCGCATCCTTCGTACGCTCTCGTCCCCGCGACGGTTCCTGAGGGTCATGGTCATCTCGGCCCGGGCATTCCGGAAGCCGTCGTCGCGCTTCTCCGCTTCCCGGAAGACGGCGAGCCCCTTCTCCTCGGGCGTCTGGGCGCAGAAGGCCGGCTGCTGGAGCACGATGGACAGGAGCAATGGCAGGACGTTCATTTCGTTTTGTACCGCGTTTTCAGCAGCAAAGCCGGGAGAAACAAGAAATCGGCCAGCAGCGCGAAGATGATGGCGATCGCGGAGAGCAGCCCCATGACCCGGTTCACGAGGAAGCTCGAAAGAGCCAGGATTAGGAACCCGCTCACCAGGATGACGGAGGTGTAGAACATGGCCGTCCCGACGGTATGGAACGAGAAGCGGATCGCGTCCGCGCGCGACAGCTTCATCTCCCGGAGGGCCCGCAGGTATTTGCTCAAGAAGTGGATGGTGTCGTCCACCACGATGCCGAGCGTCATGGCGGCGACCACGGAGGACGCCAGGCCCACCCGGCCGACCGTGAACCCCCAGAGCCCGAAGGTCATGGCCGCCGGGACCAGGTTGGGGACCAGGCTCACGAGCCCGATACGGAGGCTCCGGAAGGCGAAGACCAGCAGCACGGAGATGAGGATCAGCGCCGCGCCGGTCCCGAAGAGCATGCTTTGGATGTTGTTCTCCGTGATGTGGGCGAAGAGGACCGAAAGGCCCGAGGCGCGGGCCCGCATCGGGGCGGGGGCGTTCTCGCGCAGCCAGCGGTTGGCGTCTTTTTCAATGCGGCTGAGCTCCGTGGAGGACATGTCCGCCACGTTGGCCACGAGCCGGGAGGCGGATTTGTCCAGGTTGACCTGGTCGGTGAGGCTCAGGCCGAAAGGCAGGGACATCTCGTAAAGAAGCAGGTACTGGGCCGCGAGCTCGCGGCTTTCCGGCACGCGGTACCATTCGGGCGCGCCGCCGTGCATGGTCTTGTTGAGCTTCTTCATGACGTCGTTGATGGAGGTGACGTAGCGGACCTCGGGATGGCCGCGGAGCCAGTCCGCGAACTCCTCCACCTTCTTGAGGTAGGCGGGCTCGCTGATGCCGCCTTCCTCGCCGCTTTCCAGGGAGTACTCCAGCTGGTCGAGCCCGGAGAGGTTCTTCTCCGTGAAGTCCGTGTCCCGCCGGAACTCGATGCTTTCGTCCATGTACTCGATGAAGTTGTCGTCGAACTCGATGCGCGCCATCCCCGCGGAGAGCAGGAGGATGAAGGCGCCCATAGCCCACAGCACGAGCGTCCGCCGCCGGAGCACGAAAGACCCGACCGCGTCGGCCAGGGCGGCCATCGGCTTGGGTTTGGCCCGGGGACGGAGCGGGATGAAGGACAGCAGGGCGGGCATCAGGAGGACGGAGTATGCCAGAGCCGACAGGATGCCCACCGCGACCAGGTTGCCCAGGTCGTGGAAAGGCGGAGCGTCCGAGAAGTTTAAGGAAAGGAATCCGACCGCGGTGGTGACGCTGGTGAGCGTCACGGGCGGCAGGTTGATGCGGAGGGACTCGACGATGGCGGCGCGGCGGTCCATCCCGTCCGCCATCTTCTGGAACAAGGTCGTGAGGATATGGATGCTGTCGGCCACGGCCAAGGTCATCACGATGGGAGGCACCGCGGAGGTGGCGTCGCCAAGAGGGATCCCGAGGAGGCCTCCGACGCCCATGGCCGTCAAGGCGGAAGAGCCGATCACCAGCATCGTCACGAGCATGGCGGCCAAGGAGCGCAATAGGAGCAGGATGACCGCGGCCATCACGCCCAGCATCAGCGGGATGAGGAAGCCGAGGTCGGCCTGCGCCGCCTCGCGGAAGGCCGCGTTCCAGATAAGCGTCCCGGTCAGGCGCAGAGGGAGCTCGGGATAGCGCTTTCGGAACTCGGCGGCCAGGCGGCGGACGTGCTCCGTGACCAGCACTTCCTCCTCCAGGGTCTCCTCCCGCTTGACGATATTGACGCTTACCGCCGTCACGTGTCCGGACTTGGATACGATCCTGTCTATCAGGGAAGGCTCGGAGAGCGCGATCTCGCGGACGCGGCACAGGCCCTCCGCGTCGAGCGCTTCGGGGTCGTCCGCCAGGTCTTCCACGAGGAGCTCGTCGCCGTCGACCTCGGTGTGCTGATAGTTGGTCAGGGAGTCCACTCGGCTCGACAGCGGGAGTCTCCAGCCCTCATCGGTAAGCCAGCGTACGGCCTCCAGGGTCTCCCGGGTGAAGACCGTCCCCCCGGGGGGCGCGAGCACGAAAATGACGTTCAGGTCCTTGGCGTAGGTGTCCTCCAGCTTCTTGACCTCGAGAAGCTTCGGGTCGTCCTCGGCGAAGTAGTCGTGCGGGTCCACGCTCGCGCGCAGCCGGCCGGCGCCGTGGAGGCAGACGCCCAGGACCAGCGCGCAGCCCAGGAGGATGGGCCAACGGAAACGGAGGACCGACTCGCCGAACTTCATGGGGCAACATTCTAGCAAAGGGCGCGCTCTTGTATCGTCGGTCCGGCTTGGTGTACGATAGCGCGGGGCAAGGAGGAGGCGGATGGCCAAGAAGAGACGGATCTTCATCAGCGCCGACATCGAGGGGATCTCCGGGGTCTCCGGAAAGCATCTGACCTCGGCCAAGTCGCACGCCTGGGAGCTCGGGAAGAGCTATATGGTCGAGGACGTCAACGCCGCCATCCGGGGCGCTCGCGCCGCCGCGCCGGGAAGCGAGATCATGGTGCGCGACGCCCACGGCGGCAGCGACAACATCGTTTTGGATAAGCTGGAGCCCGGCGTACGCCTGATCTCCGGCTGGCCGCCCAATTCCAACATGCTGGAGGGGCTCGACAAGAGCTTCGACGCCTGCTTCTTCATCGGCTACCACTCCCGCGCGCTGGTACCCGGGGGCGTTTTGTCCCATACCTACGACAGGGAAGTCCGGAGGGCGCTGCTCAACGGGGTGGACGTCGGCGAGACCGGGATCAACGCCTTCCTCGCGGGCGGCTGGGGCGTCCCCGTTGTCCTGGCCACGGGCGACGACAAGCTCAAGGGCGAGATCCGCAGGCTCCTGCCCAAGACCCGGGTGGCGGTCGTCAAAAGGGGCATCTCCCGGGAGTGCTGCGAGATGCTCCCGCTGGCCGAATCTCGCGGGCTTATCGAAGAGACGGCCCGGGAGGCTGTCCTGCATCTTGGGGAGGTCCCGCCCCTTCGGCCGCGCAATCCGGTGGATTTCCGGGTCTATCTGGGCTTCACCGACGGCCTGCGGTGCCTGGAGTGTCTGAGCGATTTCCGGACGAAGCTGAGCAACGGCATCCTGGAGGTCCGGATACTGGGGCGTACGCCCTTCGAGATCTATGACCGGTTCATGGCGCTGCTGAAGCTGGAGTCCGCGTCGCGGGAAGGGTAGAAAGGAGCGGCGGTCTGAAATCAGGGATTTAGGGAAATACCATGGCTCAAACGGCGGCGTATTTCGGACAAGACGTCTTGAAAGAGGCCCAGCGGCTCAAGGAGGCCGGCCGGGACGCGAACCAGATCGCCAATATCCTCTGCCAAAAGGACCCCGAAGGCCACAATTACGGGATCGGCATCATCCTGGGAGGGGACGGCCGGCCGGTCGAGAGTTCCGCGACGCTCACGGCGTACGCGAAGAAGGAGATCGAGGCTTCCGCGCGGGGCAGCTATATGAACTCGGCGAAGATCCTTCCCGCCTTCAAGGAGGAGGTCCTCCGGTGGCAGCGTATCCCCGAAGCCCACTGGGAAGACCTGATCGTCGCGATCCCCTCCGACGCGGGCACGGGTGCGGTCTGCTCCGCCGTCCAGTTCGCGGCCATGGCCGACCCGTCGCTCGGGACGTTGGCTATCGAAAGATTGGGGTGGCCCGCGTACACGGCTATCGCCAAGGCGGCCCGTCTGGGGGTGAAGGAGTTCCCGTCCCAGGGAGTCGTCGAGGAAAGAGACGTTCTTCCCATTTACCAGGCCGGACCCATGAACTCGACCGGGGAAATACCGCGGCGGCCGGGTGTCGAGGCGCGCGCGGAGCAAGCCGCCTCCTCCGGACGGCTTGTCGTGCTGGACCGGGCCTACTCCGGCTTTGAATACGCCCGGAACATGGACGTAGTGGGCTATGATGGAGCCATGAGAAGGTCGTACGAGCTTCAGCTCGAGCCCTTTTTCCGGAAGAAGGCTCCTTTCGCCCTGGCTTTGAGCCCCACGAAAGCTTTCGTCACGTTCGCGCTCCGTCCCTGCGGCGTCCTCCTAGTGCACGAGCCCGACCCCGAGAAGCGCGGGCAGGCGGGCGTGCTCCTGACGGCGCTCATCCGGTCCAGGGGCTCGGCGTTCGAGCATCCGCTTACGCGGGCGTTCGTGAAAGCCATGGCGGAATCCCGGGCCTCTTTGGAGAAAGAGCACGAGGCGGCCCTCCGGCGCGTGGCCGAGGCGGAGGCCTCATGGAGGAGGCTGGCGGCCGGCACCCCGCTCGCGCCGCATTTCACCGATCGGTTCGCGGGGCTCTTCCGGAACCTGGAGTCGTCGGCCGAGGCGCCCGCGCGGCTCTACCAGAAGCACCTCTACCCCGTTTTCCCGGGCGGCCGGTGCCGGCTGAACGTGACGGGACTCCCGTCGGACGAATCCCTCGCCCGCCGCCACGTTGACGCGTTCGCGGAAGCCTGCTCTTGATCCCGAGGGACTCTTAGGCGAGCTCGTAGCCGTCTTCGGTGGTGCGGATGCGTCGGGCTCCTTCGGGTCCCAGATCCCGTCGCAGGCGCTCGATCGTCTTCTCGAGCGTGTTCTCGTTCCCATCGTCCTTCCAGACGCGCGTGAGCAGGTGCTCGCGGCCGACGGGGCCGTCTTGCCGGGCGAGCTCGGCAAGCACGGCGAAGCGCTTCGGCGGAAGGGTCGCCACGAGCTTGTCCTCGATCCAGACCGTGCGGGTGGCCGGCTCCAGCCTTATGTCGCCGCGGCGCAGGGGCTCGGCCTCGGGAGCGGGGGGCGTATGCGGGCGGGAGGCCAGGGCCTTGCGCACGAGAGAGCGCAGCTCCTTCATCTCGACGGGCTTGCGGAGATACTCCAGTACGCCCATGGGCTTGACCTTCTTCTCCAGGAACTCGATGTTCTTGTAGTAGGCGGTCATCACGATGATGGGGATGTCCCGCGTCTCGGGCTGGGCTTTGAGGCGGCGGATGATCTCCGGGCCGTTCATGACCGGGAGCATCATGTCCAACAGGATGAGGTCTGGCCGCAGGGAGAGAGCCTTCTCGTAGCCCTCCTGGCCGGTAAAGGCGTAGTGGACGTCGTAGCCTTCCCTGCGAAGAAAGAAGCCGAGGACCTGTTGGAACTCCCCGTCGTCCTCTACGCTCAAGATGCGCGCCATGCGGTTGTCGTTTCTCCCACAGTAATAGTACGTCGCGGTATGGGGGGCGTCAAGCGGAAAAGGACAGACTGCGGCCTGTGTATAGGCTGGCGGCATGGTCCGCCATCCTTAGTGGGGGTGACCCGCAAGGGCCCGCAGGGTTCTTGCGGGCCCGAGGGGGCGGAAGCCCCCAGGGCGAGCACCGAGCGGAGCGGTCTTCCTTTCGGAGCGAGGCATCAGCCCTGAGCGCAGCGAAGGGTGCGACTGAGGAAGGGGGCGCCTGTCCCCTCAGGTCCGAGGCGTCTCGGCCTTCCGCAAGATCGGCATAGTGGCGTCCTTCCGGCATTCGTCGCTGAAGAGCTCTCCCGCTCCCATGTACTGCGCCTCCAGCGCGTAGGCGGTCTCGGAGAGCTGCTCCTTGGTGGCGACGGCACGTATCCGGGCCATGCCCCGGATGGCCCGGGTCATGATCTCGGTGGGGTCCAGGCTCAGCCTGTGGGCCACGGAGCAGGCGCCGCGAAGGACCTGGATCGCGCCCCGGGGAACGCTATGGTAACGCAGGAGTATGCCGGTGAGTGCGCCGTGGCATACCTCGGAGACCATGGCCTTCTGTGCCGGGCCGAACTCCCGGGCGCCGCGCAGGGCCGAAAACAGAGCGTCCTCCATGAGCTCTGCCGCCACGGCGCAGGGGTCCTCCAGCTCGCTCAGCCGCTTGGCGACCATCTCCTTCGTCAACTGTCCAATGTTGAAGGTTTCCATTCGGGTCACCTCCTCCTTGCCCATAGGATAGCCCCGGGGGCGGCGCGCTCCCAGAGGGCGGTTGTCAGCGGATGTCAGCGGAGGGCGGGGACGGGGGGCGGGGCGAGGGCCCCGACGCGGTTCAGCGCTTCTTGCGGTAGGCCAGCACCGCCGCGACCACCCCCGTGAAGAGGACCAGGTTGCCGATGTTGAACGTCCTCCAGACTATGTCGGAGGAGCGGAACCCCGCCGGCGCCATGACGAGCAGGCATGTCCATACGCCGAGCGTCCAGAGCAGGCTGATGTCGTTAGAGGACTTCCTGCGCACGACCCTGGCGATGAGCGGTATGTTCCACAGCGGCAATATCACCGCGGCCACAAGAGCGGCTTTCTGCAGCATGTTCGGGCCTCCTCCTCCGCGGGGGGCTACTTACGGCTCTTGAGTCTTCCGTACTTCTCGTAGTACGAGTCCCCGAGCTCGCCGATGAAGGCCAGCACGCCCTTGCCGGCCTTCTTGGCCTTGCTCAGGGCGGGATGCCGCTTGGCGGCCTTGCGGGATTCCTTGCCGCGCCCCGCGGAGCGCAGCTTGCGGAAGCCCCAGAAGAATGCGCTGTCCACGGCGTGCTGGACATGCGCCAGGCCGCTTCCCATAAGTCGGGCCAATGAGGGGTCGTTCTTCACCCCGGCATTCTATCATCATTAGCGGCCGCCCCACATCAGAGCCTCTGGCGGGAGAGCGTGCGATTCGGGTATGCTTGACGGATGCATCCGAGCGGAGAGTCGGAGGGGGATCCGCGAGCCGTGGCACCCGCGCCGTATCCTGAGGGCCCGCGGGTGGCGGCGGGCGCCGTTGTCATCAAGGACGGCAGGGTCCTCCTCGTCAAGCGGCGTCACCCGCCCAAGACGGGCTTGTGGGCCATCCCGGGCGGCGGCGTTCGCCTCGGGGAATCCCTGGCCGAGGCGGCCGAGCGCGAGCTCCTGGAGGAGACCGGAGTCCGCGCCCGCGCGGGTGAGCCGGTCCATACCTTCGAGCTGATCGAGACCGAGCCCGGGGGCCGGGTCCGATACCACTATGTCGTCATCGACCTCATGGCCGAGTTCGCCGGCGGGGAGCTCTCGCCCCAAGACGACGCCATGGACGCCCGCTGGGTCTCGCCCGAGGAGCTCTCCGGCCTGCCGGTGACCGAGACGACGCTCGATCTGCTCAGGAACAGATTGAAGTTCGGGCGGTCAGGGGCGTGATGTATAGACCCAACAAGACGGTCTTGGCGCTTCTGGGCGTGTTCGTCCTGGTCACGGTGCTCTGGAACACGCCCGTGATGCTGCCCTTGAAGATCCTGGTCGTGTTCTTCCACGAGATCAGCCACGGCTTCGCCGCTGTCCTCACCGGCGGGGAGATCGACCGTCTCTCCGTGGAGATGAACCAGTCTGGAATGGCCTGGACGCGGGGCGGGATCCGCTTCGTGATCGTCAGCGCGGGGTACCTGGGGAGCTTCCTGTGGGGCTCGGCGCTCATCCTGGGCTCGGCCTATACGAAGCGCGACCGCCTCATCACGGGGGCCTTGGGGCTGATACTGGTCTACGTGACGATTTTCTACGTGCGAAACCTCACCGGCGTCCTCTTCGGGCTGGCGACGGCCGCGGCGCTGCTGGCCGCGGCTCGCTGGCTGAGCGACCCCGCCAACGACTTCCTGCTCAAGGTCGTGGGCGTGAGCTCCTGCGGCTACGCGATCCTGGACGTGTACAGCGACGTGGTCGCGGGCTCCTGCTGGTCGGACGCGCGCATGCTGGCCGTGATGACCTTCATCCCGGCCGTGGTCTGGGGAGTGCTCTGGATCGGGCTCTCGCTTGTCGGGCTGTACTACACCCTCCTCTGGGCGGCCAGGGCCGAGGAGCGGCGCGGGTGGCGGAGATGAGGATCCTGTTGACGGGATTCGAGCCCTTCGGGGGCCGGAAGGTCAATACGAGCTGGGATCTCATCCGGGGGCTGCCGCCGGACTGGGGCGGGCACGAGGTCCGGGCCGTGCGCCTGCCGGTCGTCTACGGCGCGGCCTGGGAGGCGGGAGCGCCGGCGGTCGAGGAGCTCAAGCCCGACGTGATCCTGGCTTTGGGGGAATGCTCCAACACTTTCTTCAGGCTCGAGCGCGTGGCCATCAACCTGCGCGACGCCGAGCGGCCCGACAACGCGGGCAAGTCCGTCCGCAACGAGCCGGTTTTTCCGGGCGGCCCCGCGGCCTACTTCAGCACCTTGCCCCTGGGGCGCATCCACGCCGCGATGAAGGCGGTCGGCATCCCCGCGGAGTATTCGCTCTCGGCCGGAGGCTACCTCTGCAACGAGGTCTTCTACCGCCTCATGCGCCAGACGTCCACCGGCCGCGTGGCCATGGCCGGCTTCATCCATGTGCCCCGCGCGGAAGAAGGCGCCGATCCGCGTTCGCGCTATCCGTCCAACCCGCTGGAGATCATCCTGTCGGCCGTGACGGGCCGGCCCGGCTGATCCGTTCGGGACCGCTGCCGCCGCCAAACAGCATTGAACCCCCGCCAAATGAAAGGGCGGGGTCGCTAGGACCCCGCCCTTGACGAGTTACTCAAACAACTCAATGCCTGATAATCATCTAGAGGTCCCCTCCCGCAGGTTGTATTGTTTCGTTGCGAGACGAACATTCCAACCCGAGGAGGGGACAGATGAAATTATACGCAGGAATCGACCTGCATTCCAACAACAACGTGCTGGTGATCTTGG
>JBDREN010000119.1:0-3315 GCA_043819795.1 Elusimicrobiota bacterium | reverse complement strand
GCTGGGGGGAAAGATCGGCCCGACGACTGCCGAGGCGACGGTGACGGCACTGGAGAAATCTTTGCGGAAGCCGCTGGCCGTCATGGCCTTCACCTCGATGCGGCCTAGGCCGCCGATATCGGCGAGCGCCGCGCCGCTCATCCCGGAGAAAATCAGGCTCGCGACGACGTTCACCTGCGCGAGTCCTCCCGGCACGCGGCCGACCAGCGTGTCCGCGAACCTGAAGATCCGTTCCGTGACGCCCGCTTGGTTCATCAAATTACCAACAAAGATGAAGACCGGCACCGCCACGAGAGGAAAGGAGTCCATCGCGTAGGCCATCCGCTGACCGATCAGCTCGATCGGCAGGTCGTTCATCAGCACATAGACGATGGCAGGCCCGAGGATGGACAGGACAACCGGCCAACCGAGCAAGAAGAGCAGCGTGAAGCTGCCGAGAAGCAGGGCGGTCATGCGTCTCCTCCAGCCGAAGGCGGATGCAGGAGCACGCGCTCGAGGTCGGGCTCTTCCGGAGGCTGCTCTTCCGCGAAGCTCACGTAGAGCGATCGGTTGCGGAATGCCTTTACGACCTGCACCGCTGATTCGATCGAGGAGAAGAGCAGCCCGAAGAACGCCGCGGAGAAGAACACCCAGTATGGAATGCCGAGGGTTGGCGTCGCGTTGTCAAGGTTCTTGAGCGTGGCGACGGCAACGGAATAGGCCGCGACGCCGAAAGCGGCGGCGGCCGTTGCCGTGATGAGCACCCGCAGGAGCCACTGCACGCGCCGAGGGAGGACGGACATGATCTCCTCCATGCGGATACTCGCCCCCGACGAGACCACATAGGGGAGCGTCACGAAGACGACGCAGATCAACATGAAGCGAGCGAGCTCCTCGGCCCCGATGAAGGGCCGGTGCACGATTGTTCGCAGGAAGACCTGCAGGCTCGGCAGCAGGATCAGCACGATGAGCAATGCGAGGCCGAACCTGCGCATCGCCCTCCGCAGCGGCTCCACAGTGCGATCGAGGACAGTGCGCTCGTCGGGCTTGGCGCCCCCCGACGCACAGGCGGGATTCGAGATATCGGACATGGTTCTCTACCTCTGCGAGATTCGGGTCGAGATGGTTCGCCGGGCGCCTGGGGCGCCCGGCGAACGGAGGGAGCGTCGAGAATCGAGTCCTACTTGATGGCGGAGATACGCACCATATAGGGCTTCCAGGCCGGGAAGTCTTTGTTCACTTCGGCGGTGACCCGCTGGCGGAACTCGTCCAGCTTAAGACCATCTTTGACCGTAATGAATTTCATCCCCTTCTTCGTCAGCTCGCCGATCAGGTCCTGCTCAGCCTTTTGCGCTATCCTAAGGCTCTCCTGGGCAAGATCTTCCAACGCCTGGAGGATGGCCGTGCGATCCTTCTCACCGATCTGTTGCCAGGCTTTATCGTTGATGAAGACGGGCAGCACGTTCTGCATGTGCCCTGTCAGCATCACGTGGCTCTGCACCTCGTAGAGCTTGTTGGCGTTGATCATCGTGAGCGGATTTTCCTGGCCGATCACCAACCCCGTCATCAGCGCAGTGGGCAGTTCGCTGACTTCGACCGGGGTCGGGATCGCCCCGAAGCCCCTGACCATCGTGGTCCAGAGCTGGATCGGCACGCCGCGGAACGGCTTGCCCTGAAGATCGGCCGGCGAATAGACGGCCATCTTTGCCGTCATCTGCCGCGCGCCCCGGTACAGGCGCCCGACGATCCACATGTTGCCGCCGGTCAGGAGCTTCTTGTTGAACTCCTGGAGCACCTCCGACTTCTCCGGGTTGGTGGCAGCAAGGGCGTGGGGGCCGTCGCGGTACATGAACGGCGCGTTGAACACCGCGATGTCCTTGGCCACCCGATCGAGCGACGCAAATTCGTGATGCCCCATGGAGATCGAGCCGCTCTTGACGCCGTCGATCATCTCTTGGACGCCGCCGAGTTGCGAGTTCGGAAAGACGGTGACCGTGACGCGTCCCCCCGTGGCCTCCGGGATCTTCTTGGCGGCCTGCTCCGCGTACCAGAACTGGATATCTCCCTCCGAGCCGACATGGGCGTAGCGAAGACGAACCTGCTGGGCCTCAGAGAAGCTCGGCGACAGAGCGAGCCCAATGATCGTTATCACTGCTGCCAGGAGAATGCTGCGATGGTGCATGAAGATCGTTTTTTTCATTTTACCCTCCTTTTCCCTCTATGAAATGGATTTGGTAACGGACCCCCTTTTTGGCGCCTATCCTAAGGCGCCTTATGGGCACAACTACTGATTATCACCTAATTTGTCAAACGTCTTCTTCCGCCCTGTTATACGGTCGACCGGTCGCATGGATGGCAAGGACTTCCCTGCTCCAAGCCGGCGATCATCAACGCACCCCGGATTCCGGAGTTCGTCAAGGGATCTGATCGACATACCGGACAGGGTTCTTGCGGACCACATGAGCGCCCGACGCTTCAGCGCAGTTCTTTCTCGTCTTTGAACGTATCCCAATGAGAGAGATTCACGTCCCCCAGATCCGCCAGGGCCAAAACGATGAAGGTGAGTGCGAGACAGCCCTCTTCGAGATGGCCGCCGAAACCGTTCCTCTCATCGGAAAAGTCGATGTGGGCATGGACGCGGCCGTCAATGATCAGTCCACCCATGGCAACCACATCTAATGGCTGCGCACTCTTGGGGTAGCTCTCGGTCGGCGGCAGGTCATTGCTCATCACGACGTGAAAGTGCGAATGCCGGACCGAGCCGAATCCTGTCAGGATTGCGGCATTCCTGATGGCATGCTCCTTCACGGCCTGGCGCAGGCCCAGGAGAATGTCGTCCCCTGGATTGATCCGAACCATGATGACGCGCCTGATTTCGGTAACGCGAGAAAGCATTTGGGGCTCCTTTCTGCATGACTGCAGTGAGGTTTGGTTGTGTTGACGATCCAGACTACACGACTACACGTCCGGGGCAAGTCTCCCCAGCTCGACACGGGCGAGCTTCTCCATACTCCTGCACCACGCCGGTCTACAGGGCGGTAAACACCTCGGGCCAGGCCACCGGGGTGGGGAGGGCGCCAATTTCTTTCCAGACGGCCACCCACTGGGGGATCTCGGGGACGCCGAGCTTGAGGCCCTTCAGCTCGGCCGGGGAGGGGATGGGTATGTTGGCCGTGAGGAGCCGGGACCGCGCCTGGAAAGCCCGAGGATGCATAAATTGCCGCTCTTGATCAGCGCGTCGTTGAGCTTTTCTCCAAGCTTGCCCTTGTAGACCTTTTCGACGGTCTCGTAGCCGGCGAAAAGGAAGGGGACGGAGGTCACGGCATACTTGGCGCC
>JBDREN010000118.1:0-9108 GCA_043819795.1 Elusimicrobiota bacterium | reverse complement strand
GCCGGTGCCGTCGCCCCAATCAACGGTGGCGGCATGGGTGTCGAGCGTGCCTTGGTCGTGGAACGTGGCCGGCGCGAGGCTGATCACGCTGCCCTCGGCCGCTGCCTGGTCCTCGCCCGCGGCGATCGTCGGCGCGGCGTTTTCGATGGTGAGCTCGATGGCGGCCTCGCCCGAGTCACCGTCGTTGTCCGTCACCGTGACCCTGGCCGCGTAGACCCCGTTGTCGGCGTAGACGTGCTCGGCTCTCAGGCCGCCCGCCCCGTCCTCTTCGTTCAGCTCGGCCGCGGAGGTCGTGCCGTCGCCCCAATCCACCTCGGCCGTATGGGTGTCCAGGATTCCGGCGTCGGTGAAGGTCGCGCTGATCTCGACCGTGGTCCCTTCTTGGGCGGTCCGATCCTCGCCGGCCTTGACCACGGGCGCCGCGTTGAGCACGCTCACCGTCAAGGTGTCCGAGGAGGTATGGTCCGCGTGGTCGGTGGCCGTCAACGTCGCCTCGAAGCTCCCGTTGTCGGTGTAGGTATGGCCCGGCTCGAGGTCTTGGCTCGCCGTCCCATCGTCGCCGAAGGTCCAGCCGAAGACGACTTGGTCGTCCAGGTTGTCGCTCACGCTCGCCGAGAAGGCGAGCTCCGAGCCCTCGGCCACCTCAAGGTCCGGTCCCACGTCCACGACGGGCGCGGTCTTGTCGAGGTTCACCGTCACGCTCAGCGAGCCCTCGTTCTTGACGTTGTCCTTGGCCCGGCCAGTGTACTCGGTCGCTGCAGCCTCCTCCATGACGTCCGTGGGCTCGTCCACCGAGGCCACGCCCGAGCCGTCCGCGTCGTCGGCGGACCAGATGATCCGGAAGTCCTCGGCGAACCACTCCTCTTCCTTGGGAAGCCGCACCACCGGGGACGTGCTGAACGCGTGGCTCACCGTGGGCGGCGTATTGTCCATCCACAGGCTCACCGCTTGGCCGGTCTCGATGTTGCTCAGCGTGTCCTCGGCTTCGGCCAAGAGCGTCAAGGCGCCGTCGGGTTCGCCGAGCGTGAAGGTGTTCTCAAAGACCTGCCCGATGACGGGCTCCGGGTTCGTGAAGACGTATCTTGAGTCCTGGCCCACTTTGACCGTCTGCGTGGCCACGCCCAGCCCGGAGCCGTCCCCGGCCTCAACGAGGTCGTCGATCGATGAGGCGCTGAGCACCGTGGCGCTCGTCAGGTAGATCAGCTCCGGCTCCTCCTCGCCTTCGCCCGGGACCGGCGGGAACCTGGGCGCTCCGACCGTGAGGGCCGTCCGAGGCTCCAGGATGTCGTGGACGATCTCGAACTCGGCGCCGGCCGTGAAGATGTTGTTGTCGGCTTGGTCGGTGGCGCTCACTGCCAGGCGCCATAGGCCCGCCGTCAAATCCAGGGGCTCGAGGGACTGGGTGTTTTCGACCGTGATCGGCCCGCTCAGCTTGCCGGAAGCGCCGGTGCCCTCCTGTTTGAGCTCGAGCCGGGCCGTGAACTGAGGATTGGCGTCGAGATCATCCGAGACGGCGAAGGCGATCAGGAGCCGGTCGCGCGTGGCCACGTACTGGCCGCCCGCCGGGCTGCTGATCGTCACCACCGGCGGGGTCTTGTCGAGATTGATGCCGGACTGGCTGAATGCGGTGGCGTTGCCGACCCTGTCCACCGCGGCGGCGTCGACCGACAGGTTGCCGCCCTCGTCGGTGAGCGTGTCGGGCTCCAGGTCGCTGGCCCCGGGATCGACGCCGGAGCCGGGCAGACCGCCGGACGGCCGATCCTCGGCCGAGTAGGAAAAAGTGACGTTTCGGTTATGCCATCCGTTCGCGTTCGGCGCTGGGCTGGAGACGAAGATCAAGGGGGCGATCGTGTCCAGCGTGAAGCCGGAGCTGACCGTCCCGACGTTGCCCGCCAAGTCCCCGATCGCCAGTTTGAGGGTATGAGAGCCCTCGGACAGTTCGTGCGGCGTTGTGAAGGCCGCCCCGCCGAGCTCCAGCTGCACCAGTTCGGTCGGGATCGGTCCGTCGTCCAGCTCCGCGGTGAAGCTGCGAGTCACGATGTGGGTGTCGAAGAACTCGACGCGTATCCGCGGCATAGCGGTGCTGATGAAGACCCCGTCCGCCGGGTCGAGAAGCGTGAAGCCGGGAGGGGTGGTGTCTACGGTGAACCCGGTGGAGTCCGAGGCGGGCGCGCCGGTCACGTCCTCCACTGAAACGACGACGGTGTGGGCGCCGTCGGCGATGTCAGCCAACGGGAACGCGGCGCTGCTCAAGAAAACCTCGCCCGCCGCGGCCTCGCCGTCCAGGCGCAGCGCGAGGCTTTGTGCCGCCCCTTCGCCGCTGAAGGAGACGACGACCTCGGTCGAGGACGCGTTCAGGAATACGTCTTGCAGGTCGTTCAGGATTGACGCGGTCGGCGGAGCGCTTCCCAGCGGCGTGAAGGCGGTGGGGATACCGTCCCCGTTGCTCGCGTTCACGCGGGCGTAGTAGGTGCGTGTGGGATCAAGCCCCGCGAAGGCCGCGTCCAGCTCCGTGGTCGCGCGAGTGGAGGCCTCGGCCGTGAAATCCGCGGCGGGGGACAACTCGATGGCATAAACGGTCCCGTCGGGGTTGAAGCCGTCCGCCTCCGTTCCCGGGGACCAGCTCACCGTGAAGCCGGTCGCCGAGACATCCGTGAAGGCGGGGACGCCCACCGGCGCTCCGGGCGCGGCGGCCAGGGGTATGGACGGAGCCCAGCGGCGCGAACGCGGTCCAGGTCGACGCCCAGGCAAGATAGGCCGCGACCCTCGCGTGATGGGCCCGGTTCAGGTCCAGGCCCGAGAAACCCGCGCCGAAGGCGTAGGTCTGAGATGAGCGGAGTATGGCCGAGAAATCCGCGGTCGTGGACAACTGGACGTCATAGAGCGTGCCCGGAAGGTGTCCGTTGGGCAGCCAGTTCACGTCCATCGAACGCGTCGCGACCCCGCTGAAGACGGGTTGTGCCGGCGCCGGCGGCTCGGTCGGCGCGAGGAACACGCCGCCCAGATCGGTGAAGCCGGTATTCTCGCCCGAAAGGGCCGCATCGGCCCGGAAATAATAGGTAGTGAAGGGCGCGAGGCCGCCGAAGGTGGCGGAGGGGGAGGTGTGCGTGACCGACGCGAGCAGGACGGCGAAGCCGTCCTCGGTCGAGACCTCGAAGGTGAAGTCCGCGCCCGGGAGGGTGTCCCTCGGGTCCAAGCGGACCGTGATCGAGTCGTTGGCGCGGTCGAATCCGGCGAGCAGGGGGGGGCGGAGACCGACGAAGAGCTGGGCCGTCCGGTATTCGCTGTCCACCCCCGCGAAATTGCGCGCCTTGATCCGGACGTAGTGCGTGGTGTTCGGCAGCGGAGCGAAGTCTGAGATCGAGGCGGTCGGCGCGGTCGTCCGGGTCGAGTAGATGACGGCGAAAGTGGCGCCCGAGGGGACGTATAGGTCGGCCATGTAGAGTGTGCCGGCCGGGTTGCCGTTCCAATTCCACGAGACGGTGATCGAGCCGCGGAAGACACCGAGGACGTCCTGGTCGGGCGGATTGGCTCGCGTGACCTGCACGGCGGCCGACGAGTAGCTCCGTTGGTCCGCCAGGCCCAGGGAAGCCGCGCGCAGGTGGTAGGTGGTGTTGGGGGAGAGCCCCGAGACCTCGAGCCCGGCAGCGCTCCCGTCGGAAGTGGAGCTCGACGCGGCAAGCGACGAGAAAGCGGCGGCGGTGGAGACCTCGAGCACGAAGCCCGAGGCTTCGCCCCGCGGGATGGACCAAGCGGCGGCTATGACGGGAGGGGCGGGGCTGTCGTAGGACTCCAAGGTCGGATCGCCCGGGAAGGTGCTCCCTTCCCCCAAAGCCGTGTAGTCGGCCCGTCCGTCCCAGTTGAGCGAGCCGACTCGGAAGAAGTAACCCCTGTTCGGGGTAAGGCCGGAGAGGGTCAGCGCGTCGAGTCCGACCGCCGCCGTGCTCGAAGACGAGGCCACTTCCCGGAAATCGGCGTACGCCGACGCCTCCAGTATGTAGCCTTCGGCCGAGGCCTCCCGCGGGGACGCGGGCAGGGCCTGCCAGCGGAGCGTGGCCGACGTGGAGCTTATGGACACCAGGGACGGGTCTGCGGGATTCGGAGCGGCGGCCAGGGTGGAGACGGGGCCGAGAGCCGCGTAGAGGACCTCATCGGGCCAGACGGCTCCCAGGCGCACATAGTAGGTCGTGTTGGGGGTCATCCCCGTCAGCGACAATGAGTCGTCGCCGGGTGAAGCGCTCGAGCTTTCGACCAGCGTCCCGCTGAAGTCCGGGGCCTCCGAGGCTTCCAGACGGTATCCTTGCGCGGGCACGGGACTGAAGCCCACGGACAGGCCCGTCGCCAGGACGGCAGTGAAGGCGGGCGAGCCGGGCGGTCCCAAGGACATGCGGGCGGAGCCGAGCTCGACCGGATTCGCCTCGCCGGACCAGTTGAGGCTACCGAAACGGAGGTAGTAGACGGTGTCGGCCACCAGACCGCCCACTGAGAGCAGGCCGGCCGAGGGGTCGGAGGTCGAGGATATATGGAGGCCGCCCGAGAAGTCGGGCATGGCGCAAGCCGCGAGCATGTAGCCTTCCGAGGTGGCGCGCGACGGGCTCGGGGGCAGCGGGGTCCACTCCACCGAGACTTCCGAGGATCCGACCGAGGAGACGGCGGCGTCGGAAGGGACCTCGGCCAGCGTACTCCGGGCCTCCACACGCCGCCCGCTCGGGATGCCCGAGCGGTTCAGGGAGCTCAGGCGGAAGAAGTAGGTAGTGTTCGGATGCAGGCCGGCCGCCGTGAGGCTGGAAGCCATAGCATCGGTCGTCGACGAAACGTAGATGTTCCCGGTCCCGTCGAAGTCGGCGTTCGACGCTTCGAGGACGTAGCCCGCGGAGTCCACCGGATCGAAAGCCACCGTGGCGGAATCCGTCGAGACGGCCGAGACGGACGCGGAATCCGGCTCGGCCGCGAGAGTGACGAGCGAGTGGTGGGGCGCGTAGCTCGCGATGCCGGCGTGGTTGAGCCTCCCGACCTGGAAGGCGTAGCGGGTGTTGGGGGAAAGACCGCTCAAGGCGAGCTCCCCGGCGTCCGGGTCTGCCGTCGCCGCCGAAAGGACGTCGCCAGTGAAGTCCGGCGCGGTGGACGCCCTCAGGACATAGCCGCCCGGATCGGCGGGCGGGGTCCACCGAGCGAGCGCGCTGGAGACGAATACCTCCATCGAGGAATCCCCGACCGGGGAGGCCAGGGTGACGAAAGTGAGCGCCGGCGAGTAGCTCGCGGCGCCGGCATGGTTGAGCGCCCCCACCCGTATGAGGTAGGTGGTGTCGGGGATCAGGCCGGACAACGCCAACGTGACGCTGTGCGGATCGGGGGTGGACGATGAGATGACGAGTCCCGAGAAGTCGGGATCCGTAGAGGCTTCGAGGATGTATCCTCGGGCGTCCGAGGGCAGCCAATTCCCGGCGGCGCCGGCGTCGGTGATGTCCACGACCGAGAGGCCCTCCGGGGGCGACGCCGTCGTCACGACGGGCGGAAGGGACGCGAAGCGGACGCCGGAATCCCACACGGCTCCGGCCCGGACGAAATAGGTCGTATTGGCGGCGAGGCCGCTCAGGATGAGCGAAGACGCGTTCCCGTCCGCCGTATCGGCCGAGACGACGCTTCCTCCGAAGAAGTCCGCGGTCGAGGCTTCTACTCGGTAGCCCGATGAAGCGACCGGATCCCAGGCGATCGCGGCCTCCGAGGCCCCGATCGTCGCGTAGCGCGGGGAGTCCGGGGGACCCTCGCCCGTGCGGCCCGGACCGAGCGGGACGTAGTTGGGAACGCCGGCCCAGTTGAGCGAAGCCAGACGGAATTCGTAAGCCGTGTTGGCTCTCAGCCCGTGGACGGTCAGGGAGTCCGCCGAGGAGTCCGTGGACCTGGCGGAGGGGACCGTCCCGCCGTCGAAGCCCGCGCTCGAGGCGGACAACTCGTAGGCCGCCGCCAGGGAGGCGGGGGAGACGGGAGTGAACCCGGCCGTGGCCAGGCTGGAACCGACGATCTCCAGGGTCGCGGACTCGGGCGGGCTCGCCAGCGTGACCAAAGAGAGGGTCTCGGAGTATGTCCTCAGACCGCCGCCGCCGATGGCGGCGACCCTGATCCAGTACGTCGTGTTCGGCGCGAGGCTTCCGAAGGAGGCTTCGTCCGCCGCCGGGACGATCTCCGCGACGGTCTCGAAGCCGTCGGTGGACAGCTCCGCCTCGAAACCCGTGCCGGGCGGGTTGGCTCCGGCCTGCCAGGAGACCGCGGCCGAGACGGTCAAGACCTCGGAGATACGGACGTTCGCCGGGGCGCCGGCTCTGGAGACCGCGTCCGCCGTGTTGGACACCTCGGAGACGTGGCCCCCTTGGTCCCGGGTCCATAGGACGAAGTAGTACGCGCGGTCGGGATCGAGGTCCAGCGAATAGGCCTGCGGAAGAAGGGGATCGGTCGTCGTGGATATCCCCACCTGGGCCGAGGCCGGATCCGCGCCGGACGTCGGGCTCGTGGAATAATGGATGAGATAGGTCCCGTTGTAGAGGGTCTCGAACGCTCCGTCCTCGCCGGGAGACGTCCAGCGGAGCTCGACCTCACCCGGCGACGCCCCGGCCGACGCGGCGAGGTCTTGGACGCCGACGGGGGGGGAGTCCAGCTGGGCGGTGCTGAAATAAAGGGAATAATCGCCGGTCGGGTCGAAGTCCAAGATGTAGAGTCTCGGTTCCGGGGTCTCATGGGCGGGGTTGTAGTACGGCGTCCCCTGCCAGAAATTCCTGGGATTGAGCACCTTCCCGTCCGAGCGGACCACCGAAACGAGATGGACGTTGCCCCGCGTGGGGTCGGGGGCGGAGAGATATTGGAACCCCTGCGCCGGCGGGGCGGCCAGGGTCATGACCGGATTGACGGTGCTCAGCGAGCCGCTGACCGCGCCGGTCGCCGTCTGGACGGTCAGCGGGTTCGTCTGGTCCGATTCCAGGATGGCGTTCGGGACCGGCTCGTCGGGCGTCTGGGCCGTGTCGACCAGGAAGTCGAACTGGCTGTCTCTGCCCGGCAGGTCCACCAGGACGTCCTTGACCAAGGTGTAGGTCTCCACGCCCTGGATGAGCGATGTCTGGGCGCCGCCGAGGCCCGGATCATGGGTGAAGCTGGCGTTGAAGTCGACGAACCGTCCGGAGAAGGTCGCGGTCATGATCCAGCTCGCCAGCTTGGCGGAATCCGGGGCCAAGTCCCCGAAGGGGATGCTCAGGGTGTCGGGGATCGTCGTATTGCCCGCGAAGGTGCCGATGATTTTGAACTCGACCGGCAGGGCTTCCTTATTGTCCACGATCCTCGGCTGCCCGCTGTCGATCGTCAGGTTCTGGGCCGGACCGTAGCCGCGGTTGGATACGCGGACGCCCAGGTAGAATGGCTCCGGCTGCCCTTCCCCGCTGAAAGGGTCTATCCCGACGACGTCTCTGGGCAGGACGTACTCCAGGTACAGCTGGGGCTGGGGCGTCACGGTGAACGGGGCGTATCCGGTATTCAGGGTCTGCGGTATCCCGTCGGCGGAATAGGATATCTGGGCCCTGGCCTGGTAGCGCATTCCCGTGGGGTAGCTTCCGCCGGCTCCCGTGGATGGGACGATGAGCCAATGGATGTCGGCCGTGCTGCCCGCTTGGACCACGCCGCTTCCGTCCAGCGCGTTCGTCCCCGCCAACTGGGAGACCTTGACGAAGAATAGATCGCCTTTGGGGTTGCCCGCCATGTCCTCGATGAATACGCTGATCGAGAGGTCGCTCAATGACGTGGACGTCAGGTTGTTGGTCATCTCCAAGCGCGCGTCGAAGCCGAGCCTTTCCAGAGTGACCTTCTGGAGGATCTCGAACTTGACGATCGCGCAGACGGAGCTCATCTGGGCGTAGGCCAAGCCGGCCAACGCCAGGCAGGCCAGGCTCGCGGCCAGCAAGCGCCCCGCTTTCCGCGTCAACGGACGGTCCATGAGTAGCCCTTTTGGATCCATACTCCGAGATCTTCGCCTAATACCGTCACGTCATTGAACCCCGACTCCGCGAGCGCCTTCGCCGCCGTCCTCGCCTTATCCGGAGACCGGTGGTAGACGAGGACGGGCGTATCCGTGTCTTTGCCGACGGCGTAGGCGCTGAACTCCTTCAAAGGGATGTTCCTCGCTCGCGGCAGGTGGCCCGCCGAGAACTCCTGCGCGGACCGGAGATCGATGATGACCGATCCCGTCTCATCCTCATCCTCAAGCCTCGATTTGAGCTCACTGCATCCCATTTGCCGGGCCGAGAGGCCCTCCCCCGGAGGCGTCGGCTGTTCCCAGAACTTGAAGGAGGTGGGAAGCCCGGCCGCCTGCCAGCCCATGAAGCCCTCTTTCAAGACGCGCACATCCTCGTAGCCCCGCTTCAACAGGTCCTTGGCCGCCTTCGCGCTCAGTGGGCACCCCATCCCGGAGCAGTACAGCACCAAGACGCGGTCCTTTGGGAGCGGGACCGAATGGATCACGTCGTGGGGATGGTTGACCGCTTCCTCTATGTGCACCTTCATGTAGTCCTTGGCCGGCCTCACGTCGATCACCATCACCGGCTTCTCGCTTTCCCGCATCGCGAGCAGCTCCTCCGCCGAGATCTCCGGCGCCTGTTGGGCGAAGACGACCGATGCCCCGTTCGCCAGGAGGCCTGCAAGCACGACGGCTCCCAGTTCGAAGCTACCGTATGAGCGTGCCGAATGCCTGACTCTGTCCATGCGCTAGTCCCTGTAGTCCCGCCTTGATTTCCCGGTAACTTGCCGGCGAGGCCTGAGGGCTGTTTGCGTCGTATTTCCCTCCGGAAGCCGCTTTTAAAAGTGAGGTGCCATAAATCTGGTCGTGACATTTGAGCCAGGAATAACCCACAACAACAGGGATATCTATAAGACCGTAGGTCCCAACCTGCGCCAACCCCGCGAGAATCTTTCCCCCTAGCCCACCGGGCCAGGAACCATTTCCATTCGCGTATTGGGCTTTTGCTGCGTTGAAGAAGTGGTCTAAGTCGCGAAGCTCATTGGGGCTGACTGGGTGACCCAAGGCGCTCTCTATGTCGGCGAGGGCATCGGCTTGCTGTTGCGTGCCGATAT
>JBDREN010000117.1:0-20955 GCA_043819795.1 Elusimicrobiota bacterium | reverse complement strand
CAGCTTTTCCGGAAGCAGGAATTCGTTGGCGAAGGCGTGGGCTTCAATCTCCTCGGCGTTCTTGGATCTATAGGCCGCCGCCAGTTCCGCGTCGAGGCACAAGCCGAGTTGGTCGGCCTCGGAATGCAGCTCAAAGTGCCCGAGTTCGTGGGCGATATCGTAGCGCTTGCGGGTATCTTCCGGTATCGACTCGCGGACGCGAATTAGTCCGTGTCGGCCCATCTTGACCATCCAGCTCTCCGCGCCCTGCATCGGCCCCTCGCGCACGAGGGCTCCCCGCGCGCAGGCTAAGTCGCGGATGGACTCTTCTCCAGGGTGGGAGACGGACAACTCTGCCAGGACCTGGCGGGCCTGATCGGCTGCTTGCACCGTCTTGGCATCAGGCTTTTCGCAGCCGCTTTCATCCTTCCGCTGCAAGGCCTTCAGGAGACGGATATCCTTAAGAATCCGGATTTGATCCTCGCGGGATGCCTTATCGAAATTACGCCAAAAGGCGCGGGGCTGCTGCCGGGAGCCCTCGCCCGTCTTTGCGGCCAGTATGTCGGTTATGGCCTTGGCTAGGTCCTCCGGCGCCTCGAATTCCTGCGAATCCGCCTCGTCCGCAAGGCGCTCGGTCTCTTTGAACCGGCGCGCGAGGGATTCTCTTCTTTGCGCGTCGTCCTCTGCAAGAAGGCCTCGCACGAATTCCTCACCCTCTACTTCGAGAGCGTCGGGATCGTAGCCGGCAGCCTTCAGCTCTTGCCGAACACGTTCGTCGTCCTTCACTTCCCAGTACCGAAGATGCTCGAAAAGAGCTTTGTCTCTGTCGCTCTGTTTAGGCATTGGCTTTCCCCTGGATTGGGACATCAGGTCGCATGATTTGACGCGACCTGCGTTTCAAACGCTTCATCAAATTGTTGACTTCTCTGACGGATATTCCCATAGCATCGGCCATCCTGCGGGGGGGCGTTCCGTTGCATATGTGGGTGAGGACATCCTGAAGACGCGGATCGTCGCCAAGTCCTTTCTCCAGGTGCGCGGTAAAATCGTCGCCCCCCGGATGATCGGCCAGGCACTGAGTGGACAGCCGATCGAGGAGATCCACGGAATAATCTTCCTCCGAATGATCGCCGACCCCATCTTCGGCCAAGCCCTTCGTCATTCCCCTCGGCGCTTTCAGCCAATCGAACCGTTCCGCTCCGTGCTCATCCTTTGGGACCGGGATCCTCTTGCGATTGTCGTCCTTCTCCACCAAGGTCGAGAGCTTGCTTCTGATGCGCCATTTAAGATGTACGCGGATGTCGGCGCTCCTCTCGGGGTCCCATTTCCATTGACCCTGCCCCTCGAAGGTCTGCGAAATCACCTGATGAACGACATCCCGAGGAGTGCATCCGTCGGCCAGCATAGGCTCCTCGCCCCCCGAAAAGCGACGTGTGCCGCCGGCCCACAGCTTGCCTGAGACGGCCAAGGTGCGGGCAAAATGCACCAGATCGCGGTGAATCCTGCGCCAGTCCTGCTTCTCCAGTAGGGCGCGGTATTCCGAATCCATAGATCGACAAGGGCCGGTTTTGGCGGACGACAGCCTGTCAGATGATACCAAAATCGAAGTGGGAGCTCTGTTTTCCCGACGACGATCATTGTTCTGCCGTACGATTATCCAGCCCGGCCGCGGCAAGAAATCGCGGGACGCCGGTATTGTAATTGTGCGGCCCCCAGGCCGCAAAAAAAGTCGGACCGGAGGCTTAAATGAACGAGAACGAAACCAATTCTCCGCCGCTCGACGGGGCAAAAACCCGGGGGCGACAGCCCAAAAAGATCCTGCTTAGGGTCTCTTTGACCCTCGCGGAGGTCAGGGACCTTGGGAAATTGCAGCTCAAGCTCATGAGCGAGACGGGCAAGGAGACGGACCGCGACCGCGTCATCGGCTACGCCATCTCCTTTGTGGCGAAGAACCATAAGGCCGACGACGAGCCCGTTGGGGGGGACGTTTGATGCGTTTCCAGAGTATCGGTCAGGATGTCTGGTGGTCCAGACACCAAGAGTTTGGTATGCCGCACCGGGAATGGTTGGTTTCTGCGTATCTTTTCGGCCCCCCTCGCTTCGGCTTTCAGCCTGTGCGCTTCCCGACCCCGCCCCCTCAACCAGAAGGTTGTGGTGCCGGGGTCGGGAAGGCGGGGGGCGGAGACGGATCTGGAAGGAGATGCAGGTGCGGCATGTGGTTTGTGAGGTGCTGCAAGCTGAATTCTGAAGATAATAGGTGTAAATGGGGGAAGGGTGAAGAAGAAATGTCCTGTTAAGATCGGGAAGCATGATCTGGCTGTTCTGTCTGGATTGGAATATTGGGGTATCTTGGGGCTTGGACAAATAGACGGCCTGGTGTTCAGCCGGGAATTGGAGAGTGATGAGAGGACCAAGCTGTTTTTCAATGAGACGGATTCGGCGGTGTATGTCGGGTATGCGTATAAGCGTCTCTTGAAGCTCGAAAAGGCTGGGCTAATAAGAAAAGTGTCCTTCGTGAACTTTCCCAAGCTCTATTGCATTACGTCGTTCGGGCATAAGACTTTGACGATGTTCGGCCGAGCGCGATCCCCGAGTTTCCGAAGGTCGATCTCCCCTGCTTTGGTGCGTCATGAAGTGACGGTAAACGCCGTGGGACTAACAATGCGCGAGATTCTGGGGCTCGACGTGAGGTCGGAGCTCGAGAGGATTAGTGAAAAAATGAACGTCAGGAACCTGGCGCGAATGAGAAGCCTGGTTCTTTCCGATCTCTGGGTCGTGGACGGTGACGTGCCGAAAGCCGTTGAAGTGGAGTTGACCCAGAAATCGCGGGGAAGATACCGGAAGTTGTGGGAAGTATATGATGAGTGTATGCCGTGCCGGGGCCTCGTGCTTTATCTGGCGGGCTGGCCCGGAGGGATGACGCGGTTGTGCCGGTTCGCGCAACGATTCAGGGCTCATCGCGTTCGCGCCGGGAGCCTGGCGTCCTTCCGCGCGGACCCGAGAAAGTGTCCTTTTGTCGGCCCGGAACCGGGACAAACCATGACGTTCTACCGCAGGGCCTAGATGGGGCGCTCAAAGAAGCCTCCTCCCATCGTGCGGCTCGAAGTGGAATACGAACTCGCGGAGCGGCCTCAGCGGGAACAAGCGATCGCTCTCTTCGCGGCGCTTTGCCGGGAAATCCAGGAGGCAAACCTGCTATGCAAACCAACGGGTTGCTAGACACAAACTTTCCTGCTATACTGGATGCGGGACTTTCGGAAGTGGCATACAGAAACGCTTATACGACGTTGGAAGGCAAGCAGCTCCCCTTGGCGAAGCTGACGGCCGAGGAGCGCAGATTCCTCGGACGCCTGTCGAAAAGGGTGAAGGAAGGCGTCAGCTATCTGGACTTCGAGAACCTCTATTTGGAGCCCTCCGCGCCGCTTTATGCGCGTGCCAAGCGGCTGGGAAAGCCGGTCGATGAGACGACCCTCTATCGGGTCTGCGAGGACATGGGAAAGCGTCTTGGGATCGGACAGGGCTACCTCCTGCGTGGAGAAGTCGTTGAAAGCGACGACCCCGAAGGAGGGGAGAACCTGGAAATGACGACCGGACAAGTCGCGGAAATGGCCGGGTGCACCCGCGAGGGAGTCCGCAAGGCGATCCGGACCGGGCGTCTGCGCGCGCGGCGTTTGGGCCGGCTGTCGCTGATTCGGGAAGAGGACGCAAAGGCATTCGCGGAGGTCCGGGGCAAAACTACGGATCCGGAGCGGTAATCCATTGGCAAAGGGGGGCGTGCTGGGGGTCCTGAGAAGTTGGCTCAAATCTTTCGGTTGGATCGAGCCGGAAGTGCGCTCCTTCGAAACCGCCATGGTCCATTGGATCAACGATTTGATTCAGGGCGAAATCGCCCGGGACTTCGAGGGTTTCCGGGAACTAGTCGACTCAGAAGTCAAACCGAACGAACTGATCCGCGAATTGCTCATGGCCTATATGCATCTGACGACCCGCCTCTCTCGAAAGCATTATTCAAGCGATTCCGCCCATTCAAAAGGGATGGACCTGCTCCACCGCGAGGCATACAAATGGTTCGTCGAAAATGCCGAGGTTGACTATGACGAGGCGCGTCCGTTCGAGGAACTTCTTAGGAGCCGCTACGCAGAGTACGACATCGCTTTTAGCCAGAAGGACGGCCGGGCCCTTCATTACTTTGCAAAGACCTTCATTTCATGCCTGACGGACTCGCAAGATCTGCTTGAATCCAATCCGCTCCCGATCGCGAACGCTGCGGTCACCTTCAAGACGTTCGTGGATTCCAGCGACGACCTTCTAAAGAACATGCGATCAATCTATCCTCCACTCAAGAAACGGAAACGGTAACGCCTATGGCCCCCCGTAAACGCCGTTCCCCGATATCCTTTCGCAAGCGTCTCCAGAGCGAATCCGAGGACAAGCGGCCCCTCCGCGCGGCGGCCTATGTCCGGGTTTCCACCGAGGAACAGGCGAAGTCGGGCTACTCCATCGCCGCCCAGATCGAGAAGCTGGAGGCCACGGCGAAGTTTCATAAATGGGATTGCCTGCCGCCCTATGTGGACGACGGCTACTCGGGGAAGGACCTCAAGCGCCCGGCTATGCAGCGCCTTTTGGAGGACGCCAGGAAAAAGAAGTTTGACCTCGTTCTGGTCTTCAAGCTCGACCGATTTTCCCGTAAACTGAGCGATCTCGTCCCGCTGGGAGAAATGTTCGAGCGGATCGGCGTCGGCATCCGGTCCATCACCGAGCCCTTCGATACAACGACGCCTCCCGGCAAGCTCCTGTTCAACATGCTGGGCTCCTTCGCGCAGTTCGAGCGGGAGCTGATCGGTGAGCGAACACGCATGGGGCTTCATCGCCGCTTGAAAGAGGGGAAATGGAACGGCCTTCCGCCCTTCGGCTACCGGGTCTCAAAGGAAGGTGTGCTTGAGGTTAGGCCTGAAGAAGCGCCCTTTGTCCGGCGCGTCTTCCGGCTTCTGACCGAGGAGAACCTGGGGGTCAAGCTGATCGCCAAGACCCTGCGGGGAGAGGATAAGACCTCCCGCCGCTGGAAGAAGGGTTGGCATAACACCACGGTCTGGCAGATGCTGACCAATCCCGTCTACGCCGGGTTCATGATCTTGGACGGGAAGCCGGTCAAGGCCCGGCACGAGGCCCTTATCAGCGAGGACCTTTTTCAGCGAGTACAGGAAATCCTCAAGTCGAGGACGGCAATATCCGGCGAAGCGCTCCACAGCCCGAATATCCTGACCGGCTTGGTCAAATGCGGGCGTTGCGGGCGCAAGATGACGACCGGCAAGGGGAAAGGGAAGTATTACTACGCCTGCGCGTCACGGAGGAGCGAGGGCGGCTGCGACATGGAGTACGTCCCGGCCCGGCCCCTTGAAGCGGCCGTGTCCCGCGAGATTCGGGAGATCGCCCAGCACCCCGAGGTGATCGAGCAGTATCTTCGCAAGCACCGCGAGGAAGGCCGTGGCGCGGCCAAGCGGCTGGCCGGCGAGCGCAACGTCCTTCAGAAGCAGTTGGAGGCCGCCGAGCGCTCGAAGGCCGATAAGGTCCGGTGGATGGTCGAGAACCTCCCCAGCAAGGAAGTCTCGGAGGAAGTGAGTCGGGAGATCGAGGAGTCGATCGGCAGGGCCAAGGCGTTGCGGGGAAAGCTGAAAAGCCTCGATTCCCGGCTGCAGGACCTGGCCGGAAAGGACGCCAAGGCCGAGCAGATCTCGGGGACCTTGCTGAAGGCTCTGGATCGGTTTGAAAGTTGGAGAGCAAGCCGGAAACGGCTGCTGATGCAGTGCCTTGTAAGGGAAATCACGGTGAGCAGCAAGGTCGAGGCAAAAGTCGTTTTTACCCTTCCGTTAACAGCCTTACCCAAGCAAAAACCGGGGTCCAAAAGGACCCCGGTTCTCGACGAGAAACCCCTCTGTAAGGTTCCCACCGAACTTCTAGCGGCCCAAGGGCATGGTTACCCGCTAGGTACAAGGTGGCTCCGGCGGCTGGACTCGAACCAGCAACCCTCCGGTTAACAGCCGGATGCTCTACCATTGAGCTACGCCGGAATGCTTTTCGGCCGCGTCCGTGCGTGCGTCCGACGGGCATTTTACCATATAATAGGCGGATGCCGCGCGACGGAGTCCTCCTCGTGCTGTTCGCCTCGTTGTGGTTCAGCGCGGCCACGATGCTCGTCAAGGCCGTCGGCCCCGAAGTTCCCGTCGTCTGGGTGGCCTTTTTGCGCTGCGCCGTGGCCCTGGGGACCGTGGCGATGCTCATGCGTCGCCTGGGCGTCGGCTTCCGGAGCCCCCATTGGGTGCGGCTTTTTTTGCGCGGGATATGGGGCGTGTCCGCTATGGTATGCCTCTTCTGGGCCCTGCCCCGCATGCCGATCGCGAACGCGATGCTCATAAGCCACGTCTCGCCCCTCTACGCGGCCCTGTGGGGCGTCCTTTTCCTGGGCGAGCGCCTGGACCGCCTGGCGGTGCTCTGCATCGCGGTGGCCTTCGGGGGGGTCTGTCTGACGCTGCGCTCCGAGATTTCCTTCGCGGCGTTTTCGTCGACTTCGGGCGCGGCGCCTTACGCGGCCGCCCTGGCCTCCGGGCTCCTCGCTTCCGTCGCTATCGCCACCATCAAGTCCCTGACCCGCGACGAGCCCGCCCTAAGGATCGTTTTCTACTTCTCCCTCGTCGGCACGGCGGTGTTCCTGCCGTGGGTGCTGATTTCCGGCTACCGGCCCACCGCCGCCCAGTGGGGCATGATGGGGGGCGTCGGCGTCGCCGCGACGGCCGGCCAGGCGCTGCTTACGGTCGGTCTCGGCCGCGCTCCGGTCTCGCGCGCGGGCATCGGCGTGCTCTTCATCATCGTCGTCAACATCGCGGGGGGGTGGCTCTTCTGGGGTGAGATCCCCGACCCCTGGACCTGGCTCGGCTGCCTGTTGGTCCTGGGAGGGATCCTGGGCCTGAGCCCCGCGCTGCGGCGCCGCCTGGCGTTCAGCCCGGCTTGAAGCGGAAGGCCCCGCGCCTTGGGGGCGCGGGGCCGGGGAATCTAATCAGGAAGCTCTTAGCTGCTGGCGCCGTTAGCGCGGACGTCGCCGATATAGGCTTCGGCCTTCCGGATGACCTCGGAGTAGGGCTGGCCGGTCAGGATCTCCGTTCCCTGGCTGACGTGCTCCACGGCCCAGATGTTGAACTTGCCCTCGCGCACGGCCTGCACGATGTCCGGGCGCAGCGTCAGGTCGCGGATGTTGCCGGCCGGGATGATGATTCCCTGCTCGCCGGTCATCTCCTTGCCCTCGCGGCGGAGCTTCTCGCGGGCCACGTCGAAGTAGCCCTCGATCTTGTGGTTCACGCCGCCGATGACCTGGACGTTCCCGCTTTGGTCGGCGGAGCCCGTGATCGCGATGCCCTGCTTGATCCCCACTCCCGACAGGGCCGAAAGCGTGCCGTAGATCATGGTCTGCGTGGCCGAGTCGCCGTCGATGCCCCCGTAGTTCTGCTCGAAGGAGATGGAGACCTCCACCGGGATCGCGCGCTTGATCCCGAACGTCCTGCCGATGAAGCCCTTGATCACCCCGAGAGACTTCTTGAAGTGCTTGCCGGCGCTCTCGGCGCGTTCGTCGGCGGACACCACGAAATCGCTGCCCGGCTTCGCGTAGGGAGCGAAGGTGATCCGGGTGGGCACCCCGAAATCGCCCATCACGGCCAGGCCGTTGATCTGGCCGACCTGCGAGCCCTCGATGTCCACGCGGAAGATATCGGAGCTGTAGTACTCCAGGACGTGGCGCCTCATCGCCCCGCTGCGCTCGCTGCGCTCGGAGACCGCCTTGTCCACGTCCTCGCGGGTGACCTCGCCGCGGCCGGACTCCTTGGCCCAGAACGAGGCCTCGCTCATCAGCTCCGCGACCGGGCCGAAGCTGGCGGAGAGCTTCTGGTTGCTCTCGGCTATGCGCGCGGCGTACTCCAGGGCTCCGGCGATGGCCCCGCGCGCCATGTCGAGGATCTCGCCGGCGCTCTGGGCGATCGTGCGTTTCATGAAGGCGAGGTAGGCGGCGACGGTATCCCCGCCGATCCCTATCGACTTCTCGAACTCGGCGGACGTCCCGAAGGTGGTTGTGAATCCGGGGTCCTTCTCCGCCAGCAGGGCTTTCACCGCCGGGGCCGCCGTGAGAACGGTCTTGAACCGGACCGGGATCGCGTAGCTCTCGCCGCGCCCGGCGGCCACCGCGATCCGGCCGTCGCGGATGATCTGCATCAGGGCCTGATAGGCTCCCTGCTCCTTCAGGAGGTCCATCACGTCCACCACCAGGAAGCCGCCGTTGGCTCGCAGCGCGGCGCCCACGAGGCTCTTGACGGAGGGGGACTTCTCGAACACCACCGGCGCTCCCTTCTTGCCCGAGTTGTCGATCAATATCTCGACCTTGTAGCGCTCGGCGTCCATGGCGGCCTTGACTTTGGCGCCCGAGCCCGCCTCGACCGCGATGATGTCGGGCGCTCCCTTCTCCTTAAGATCGGTGACTGAGATGATGTCCGGCGGGGTCTTCATCGTGGGGGCGATCCGCTTGAGCAGCTGCCTGATGGCGGTCTTGCGGCCCGAGCCATCGGGGCCCGTGACGACCACGTCGCTGCCTTTGCCGGTGTACTTGAGGCCGAACTCCAGGGACTTTAGAGCCCGGTCCTGGCCGACGATCGCCGTCTCGCCGTCTTTGATCTCCCGCGTGCTCCCCGGAAGGTCCTTGGCGTCGGGGACCCAGCGCAGCCGGGCCGTCGGGATCTTCAGCTTGGCCGTATCGATCAAGGGGGCCTTGGCTCTCCGCTGCTCGGCGCGATCGGCCGCGTAGCGTTTGAGGCCCGCGGGCAGCAGACGGGACTTGGCGCGCGCGATCCGGGCCCACACGCCGGCCGCCTCTGAGGCCTTGACCGCGGGCATCAGATCCGCCGTCCGGTAGGAGGCCGCGGTGTTCTCGTAGAGCGAGTTCAGGGCCGAGGTCCGCTCCGCGCCTTCGGGGAGCGACAGCGCCCCGGCCAGGGCCTCGATACTATTTCTCGCCGCGCCCGCGGGCAGGGCTTCGGCCACGGCCCGGACCTGGGCGGCGTCTGTGGCCGTTCCCAGCTTGCCGAGCAATGCGTCCCCTCCGGCGTTCTGGACCTCGTTGACGATCCCGATGATCGGGTGGCGCTCGAGGGCCTGGACAGCGGCGTCCCTATCGAGCGGGGCGGGCGTGACCGCGGCCGGTCTTGCCAGCGGGGTGAGGCGTGAGTAGATCACGGGCTTGAGCTGCGGGGCCGCGAGCCGGGAGCCGAGGTTCGAGGATAGCGGTTTGGCGAGGCCGCCGATAGGAACGGCGAGCACCTGCTGGATCGCGGCGCCGGCGATCCCGGCTTGGGAAACGCCGACCGGAGCCTTGACCGCCACGGCGCGGGCGGCGGGACTCGCGAAGGCTGAAGAAGACGGGACTGAGAGGATCAGTCCCAGGCAGAGTGTCGCTGCCAAGATCTGTTTTGCCGAGCGAATGGTCAGTGTCTTCATGGTCGGGTTTCCTCGCGCCGATTTCCGGTTTCGTGCCGTCTCTGATTAAGGGTAGGCGGACTTCCTCCGTACGGCATGGGCCGCATGGGCCCACTTTTAACGAAAAAGGACCCACTATTCCTGGGCCCCAAGGAACTAGGTGTTTCCCCTGACGCGATATGGGTAATTCGCCGGAGGGCGAACGACTCTAGACGCCGAGCCGGTTCAAGGCTCGGAGCGCGCTCTCGTGGTAGCTCTCGTCCCGGGACTCCAGGATCTCCCGGTAGAGACGTGCCGCCTCGACTTTCCTTCCCAGGCGCTCGTTCATGAAGGCGACCATGTTCTTGAGCATGGTCGGGGCGTCGGGCTCGCGCATGACCGGGGTCAACTCGGTGATGACCCGGGCCATGTCGCCTTTCTCGTGGAAGGCGATGGCCGCCATGTAGGCGAGGAATTCGGGGTCTCGGGGCCGGTAGGCCAAGCCCTCCTTCAGCAGGGCCACTCCTTCGTCCGGACGTTCGAGGTTGAAGGCCAAGGCGCCGGCGCCGTAGAGCAGCGGGTAGCTCCAGAAGGGATCGAGGTCCAGGATGCGCAGCGCGCGGGGCCCGATCTGCGCGTACAGCCCGCAGCCGTACTCCGGCCCGCCCCAATGATGATGCGCGTGGTGGTGCCCCGGTCCGTGGTATTCGGCCGTCCCGTAGTAGATGAGCAGCCGCACGAACGCGATATCGGCGGCCAGGCGCCGCATCCCGAGGCTGAGCAGCGAGGCGCTCGTCACCGCGTCGTCGGCGGCCAGCCGCATCTCGGAGGGGGCGGGATAGGGCAGGCGGACCGTATCGCGGGTGGCGGCGTTGAGGCCGAGCAGCAGGGCCGCGGCGGCCAGCGCGCACAAGCCCGTGACGGCCGCGGGGCGGGACAGCGCGTTCGCGGGGGAGCCGGAAGGGGCGGCGTCCCTCGGCATCAGAACTCCCGGCGCCGGAAGAGGGCCAGCGTGAACGCCATGCAGGCGGCCGAATAGACAACGGCGTACAGGAGTCCGGAGACGAGCGGCTCTCCCGGGAGGACCGCCTCCGGGACGTGGAGCCGGTCCCGGAAGTTGAGTATCTGCAGGTTCGGGAGCACGTAGATGAGCGGGGCCAGCGTCTTGGCGGCGGAGCCCGCGCCCCGCTCGACGAGGAACCGGATCTCCATGATGAAGTGGCCGAGCACCCAGACGATGCCGGTCATGAGCAGCGCCGAGAGCACCGAGGTCGAGATGAGGGCAAGCAAGGTCGCCACGGCGGCCGTCACCAGCGCCTTGAGGATCACTCCGGCAAGCGCCATCGCGTAGGCGTCCGACCACGCCCAGCCCTTGAGCCACAGCAAAGACAGGTGGATGAGGGCCATGATGAGCGTGGCTGAGACCGCCGCGCTCACGCCTCCCAGGAATCGCCCTGTCAGGTAGGCGCTCTTGGAGACGGGGCGGGTCAGGATGAGGTATACCGTCTTCGTCTCGATCTCCTGGAGCAGCCCGGTCGCCGCGGTGAAGGCCACCGCCCCGCAGACCATGATCTCGATGGCGGAGAGCCCGAAGTCCAGCAGCACGCGCAGCTCCTGGTCCGCGGCGAGGATGCCGAGCAAAGCGCTCATGTAAAGGATGACGCCCCCGAAGATCAAAGACACCGGGAAGAAGCGTCCCCGCAGCTGCTCGCGCCAGGAGTTGGCGAGGAGCGTCCAGAGAGCGCTCACGCGGCCTCCTCCCGCGGCCGGACGGTCTCGACGAATATCCGCTCCAGGGTCCCCGCCGGGCCTGCCCAGTCCTTCTGCTCCACGGTCTTGACGAGTCGGCGGTCCACCAGGATGCCGACGCGGTCGCAGAGCTGCTCCACCTCCGAGATGCTGTGCGAGGACAACAGCATCGTGTGCCCTTGCCCGCGAAGCTCCTTGAGCAGCAGGCGCACGTCGTGCACGGCCAGCGGGTCCAGGCCGCTGACCGGCTCGTCGAGCAGGAGCAGGCGGGGCTTGTGCAGGACGGCCTGGGCGAGGCCGAGCCGCTGGAGCATCCCCTTGGAGAACTCGCGGGCCTTGCGGTCGGCGGCTTTCTCGAGACCCACCTGACGAAGGACCGCGGGGATGCGTTTGCGCAGCTCTCCCGAAGAAACGCGCGAGAGCCGTCCGTAGAAGGCCAGGGCCTCGCGCGGGGAGAGGTAGGGATAGAAATAGGGCAGCTCCGGCAGATAGCCGACGTGCGCGAGCGCGTCGAGCGTCCCGGGCTCGCTTCCGAAGACGCGCACTTGCCCCTCGGTCGGGCGCAGGAGGCCGAGAGCCAGCTTCATAGCCGTGGTCTTGCCGTTCCCGTTGAGGCCGAGCAGCCCGAATATCTCGCCTTTTGGGATGTCGAGGGTGAGCCCTTCGAGGCCGCGCGTCCTGGTGACGCGTCCCAGATGGGAGCGGGCGTAGACCTTGCTCAGGTCCTTGAATGTGAGAGCCGTCTCCGCCATGGGCGGTCCCTGAAATCCCTCTTAGAGCACGACCCAGCGCACGGCCTTGATGCCCTCGAGCGTCTTGAGTTCGCTCTGCAGCTCGGCGGTGAGGTCCTCGTCGATCGTGATGACCATCACCGCCTCTCCCTGGGGCGATTCGCGGCCGACGCGCATGTCGGCGATGTTGATCCGATGCCGGCCCAGGAGCGTCCCCACGGCGCCGATCACGCCGGGCTCGTCTTTGTTGACCAGGACCAGCATCTTGCCTTTCGGGCTCACGTCCACGAAAAGGTGGTCGAGGCGCACGATGCGCGGCTCGCCGTTCTCCCCGACGGTCCCCGAGACGCTGCGCTCGCCGCGGTCCGTCACCGCGGTCACCGTCATGAGCCGCGCGAAGCCCTCCGGGGAAGGCGCGGCCGACTCGGAGAGCTCGATGCCCCGCTCGAGCGCGAGGATCGGCGCGTTGATGTAGCTGAGGGTGGCCTCCAGGATCGTCGAGAGAACTCCCTTGACCGCGGCCACGGCCAGCGGATGGCGCTCGGAGGGCTGGAAGTCCCCGTGGAAGCGGCAACTGATCCCCTTCAATCCCGCGTCGAGCATCTGTCCGAGGAAGCGGCCCAGCTTCTCGGCGAGGCCGAGGCTGGCCCCGAGCGCTTCCAGCGCGTCCGGGTCGAAGCCCGGGAGATTGATGGCGCTGCGGGCCATGCCCTTCTCGTAGAACTCGAGGACGCTCTTGGAGAGCTCCTCGGCCACCTTCAGCTGGGCCTCTTTCGTGGAGGCGCCGAGATGGGGGGTGAGGATGACCTGCGGAAGCTCGCGGAGCTCGCTCGACTCCGGCAGGGGCTCTTTCTCGTAAACGTCGAGCGCGGCGCCGAGCAGCGCGCCGGACTTGACGGCCTCGACGAGCGCCGACTCCTTGACGAGCTCGCCGCGCGCGCAGTTGACGAGCCGAGCCCCCTTCTTGAACCAGCCGAGCGATTCCTCATCGATCATGTGCCGCGTCTTGTCGGAGGAGGGGACGTGCAGGGATACGTAGTCCGAGACTCCCAGGAGCTCCTTGAAAGCGGCCAGCTCGACGCCGAGCCCCTCGGCCACCTTCTGCGAGATGAACGGGTCGTAGGCGACGACGCGCATGCCGAAGGCGCGCGCGCGTTTGGCCACCTCGCGTCCGATGCGGCCCAGGCCGACGAGGCCCAAGGTCTTGCCGGCGAGCTCCACGCCCATCCACTTGGACCGCTCCCATCGGCCCTCTTTCACGTCCCGGTCGGCCTGCGGGATGTTCCGCGAGAGCGCCAGAAGCAGGCCCCAGGTGTGCTCGCAGGCCGAGATCGTGTTGGCGGCCGGGGCGTTGATGACGGCGATCCCGCGGCGCGAGGCGCCCGCGACGTCGATGTTGTCGACCCCGACCCCGGCGCGGCCGATGAGCCGCAGCTGGGAGGCCTTCTTGAGCCAGGGCTCGGTGATCTTGGTCTCGGAGCGCACCAGCCAGGCGTGCGCCGAGGGAACCAGCTCTTCGAGCCTTTCGGTCGCCGGCTTGACTGCCATAACGAGTTCGATGCCGGGGTGCTCCGCCAGGGGATTGAGCCCCCGCGGGTCGATCTTGTCGGTGACGAGGACCTTGAACGGGCCTTTCATGGGATCGCTCACCTCAGGCGTGCGTCGGGCTGAGCCGCTTCGAGAGCGCTTTGAGGCCGGCGTCCACGTCGGGCTTCCTGATGTAGCCCATGTGGGCGATGCGGACGATCTTGCCCGCGAGGCGCTTCTGGCCGCCGGCGATGGAGATCCGCTCCTCCGTGAGGATGTCCTTGACGAGCTTCTTGCCGTCCACGCCTTCCGGCAGCCGGATCGCGGTGAGCACGTCGCACGGGTCCGTGGGGAAAAGCTCGAGACCCAGCTTGGCCACCTCGCCGCGGGTGTAGGCGGCCAGGTCGGCGGTCCGCTTCCATACGTTTTCGATGCCTTCCTCGCCGATGAGTCGCAGGGCCTCGGCCTGCGCGGCGATGAGCGTGACGCCGGGCGTGAACGGCGTCTGGTTCTTGGGCAGGGCGGCGCGCATCGTCCGCCAGTCGAAATAGAACCGGGGGAGCGAGGCGGTCTCCACGGCCTTCCAGGCCCGCTCCGAGACGGCCATGAAGGCCAGCCCGGGGGGGGCCATGAGGCCCTTCTGGGAGCCGCCGACGACCACGTCGAGGCCCCAGGCGTCGGTCTCGAGCTCCTCGCCGGCCAGCCCGGAGATCGCGTCCACGACGGTGAGCGCGTCGGACCGCTCGCGGACGATCCCGGCGAGGGTCTTGACGTCGTTGACGACGCCGGTCGATGTCTCCGTGAGCTGATGGAAGACGGCCCGGACGCCGGGGTTGGCCGCGAGAGCGGCCTTGAGCTTCTCGGGGTCGGCCGCGTGGCCCCACTCTTCTTCCACGACGACGGAATCGAGCCCGAAAGCCCTGGCGATCCCGGCGAAGCGCTCCCCGAAGGCCCCGGTCACGTGCACGAGCACCTTCGCGCCGGGCGAAAGGAGGTTGGCCATCGCCGACTCCATGGCGCCGGTGCCCGAGGAGGTGACCATCAGGACGTCGTTCTTCGTGCGGAAGACGTATTTGAGGCCCGCGATGGTCTTCGCGAAGAGCTCCTCGAACTCGTGGGTACGGTGGTGCAGGATCGGCTCGGCCATCTTCTTGTAGACCGACGGGGGCAGCGGGGTCGGGCCGGGGGTCAGAAGGATGTACTCCATGTCGCCTCCAAAGACCGTCTCGTCAGAGCGGCTCAGGCCTGCGGGGCCGCGTAGCCGCCCTCGTGCTTGGGTTTGGGATGCAAAGCATTCCACTCCGCGCCCCGCCCTTTGCCCTTGGAGCCGCGCGAGGCGGGCGCGAGCGCCAGCTCGAACACGTCGCTGATATGGCGAACGCCCACCAGGGTCACGGCTGCCTGGACGTCTTTGGGGATGTCCTCGAGGTCCTTGCGGTTGAGCTCGGGGAAGAGGACCGTCTTCATCCCCAGGCGGTGGGCCGCCATGACCTTCTCCTTGAGGCCGCCGATCGGGAGGACCCGGCCGCGGAGCGTGATCTCGCCGGTCATGGCTATGTCCGGAAGGACCGGCCGCTCCGTCAGCTGGCTGGCGAGCGCGGCCGCGATCGCGATGCCGGCCGACGGGCCGTCCTTCGGGACCGCGCCTTCGGGCACGTGGATGTGGAAATTTCTTTTCGTGAACACCGTGGCGGGTATGCCGAGCTCCTTCGCGGCCGCCTTGACGTACGACAGCGCCGCCTTGGCCGATTCCTGCATGACGGAGCCCAGCTTGCCGGTGAGCTGTATCCTCCCCTTGCCGGGGAAGGACAGCACCTCGATCGCCAGGATCTGCCCGCCGACTTCGCTCCAGGCGAGGCCGGTGGCGACGCCGACGGCGTTGGGCGACCTGTCCTCCGGCGGGAACTTGGGGATCCCGAGGTATCTCTGCAGGTCCGCGGCGGCGACCTCGACGCGCTCCGACTTCTTCTCGACGAACTCGCGGGCGACCTTGCGGCAGAGCGCCGCGATCTCGCGCTCCAGGCCGCGGACGCCGGCCTCCCGCGTGTACTCCTGCATGGCGCGACGGATCGCGTCGTCGAGCAGCCGCACCTGCGCCGGCTTCAGGCCGTGCAAGTCGAGCTGCTTGGGGATGAGGTAGCCTTTCGCGATCGAGAGCTTCTCCCGGTAGGTGTAGCCCGAGAAGGGGATGACCTCGAGGCGGTCCTGGAGGCCGATCGGGATTCCGTCGGGGGTATTGGCCGTGCAGATGAACATCACCGAGGAGAGGTCGAACTCCACGTCGAGGTAGTGGTCGGCGAAGGTGAAGTTCTGCTCCGGATCGAGGACCTCGAGCAGGGCGGCCGCCGGGTCCCCGCGCCAGTCCATTCCCATCTTGTCGATCTCGTCGAGCAGGAATACCGGGTTGCGGCTTTTGGCCTTGCGTATCGACTGGATGATCCGGCCGGGCAAAGAGCCGATGTAGGTCCTGCGGTGGCCTCGGATCTCCGCTTCGTCGCGCACGCCTCCCAGGGAGATCCGAACGAAGTTCCGGTTCATCGCCCTGGCGATCGAGCGGCCCAGCGAGGTCTTGCCGACCCCCGGGGGGCCTACGAAGCAGAGGATCGGCCCGCGCAGCTTCTTGGTCAGCTTGCAGACGGCGAGGTACTCCAGGACCCGGTCCTTGGCCTTCTCGAGCCCGTAATGGTCCTTGTCCAGGATGGACTTCGCCCGGCCGATGTCGAGGTGGTCCCGGGTCTTCTTGGACCAGGGCAGGCTCACTATCCAGTCCAGATAGGATCGGCTGACCGTGGACTCCGGGGAGAACGGCATCATCTTCTCGAGCCGCCCCACCTCCTTGATCGCCGCGTCCAGGGCGGCCTTGGGCATCTTCGCGGACCGGATCTTCTCGCGCAGCTCGTCGATCTCCTTCGCGAAATCGTCCTTGTGGCGGAGCTCCTTCTGGATCGCCTTCATCTGCTCCGTCAGGTAGTACTCCTTCTGCGTCTTCTGGATCTGGGAGCGGACGCGGGTATGGATCTTGCGCTCGAGGTTGAGGATCTCGATCTCGGAGTCCAGGTGCTCGACGAGCTTCTCGAGGCGATTCTCCGGATCGAATATCTCGAGCAGGTGCTGGCGGTCCGAGAGCTTCGTGACGGCGTTCGCCGCGACGGTATCGGCCAGGCGCGAGGGGTTCTGGACCTGCGAGAGGGCGTGGCCCGTCTCGGGCGGCGCGCGGCGCGTGAGCTTCAGGAGCTGCCCGAAGATCTCCACGCACTGGCGCATGAGAGCCTCGAGGCGCGAGGACCGCTTCCAGCGCTCCTCCGGGTATTCCAGGTCGGCCTCCCACCAGCTCTCGCGGCTGACGCGCAGGTTCGCGAACCGCGCGCGCACGATGCCCTGGAGGAATACCTTCAGCGTGCCGTCCGGCATGCGGAGGAACTGGATGACCTCGGCGAGCACCCCGACCGTGTAGAGGTCGGACTCCTTGGGGTCCTCGACCGACGCCTTTTTCTGCGCCGTGACGGCGACCAGCTTGCCCGACTGCATGGCCTGCTCCAGCGCCATGATGGAACGCTGGCGGCCCACCGACAGGGGCAGCGCCATGTGGGGGAAGATCACGACGTCCCGCACGGCCAGCAGCGGCAGGTGCGACGGGCGCTCGGCCCTGCGGGAGGATGACTGCTTGATCATTTCGCCTCGGCCCGGATGACGTTGTCGACGACGCCATAGTCCTTGGCTTCCTCGGCCGACATGTAGTGGTTGCGATCCATGTCCTTCCTGACCGTCTCGACGCTCTTTCCCGTGTGTTGGGCGAAGAGCTCGATGAGCTTATTCTTGGTCCGCATCAGCTCGTCGGCCTCGATGCGGATGTCGGTGGCTTGGCCGGCCAGCCCGCCGGAGATGAGCGGCTGATGGATCATGATCCGGGAGTACGGCAGCGCCAGGCGCTTGCCCGGCGATCCAGCCGCGAGGAGGACGGCCCCGAAGGACATCGCCATGCCGATGCAGATCGTCGTGATGGGAGCCTTGATGTACTGCATGGTGTCGTACACGGCGAGCCCGGCGGAGACCATGCCGCCCGGGGAGTTGATGTAAAGGTAGATGTCCTTGCCGGAGTCCTCGGCGTCGAGGTAGAGCATCTGCGCGATGAGCAGGTTCGCCGAATCGGTCGTGACGACGCCCTCCATGCCGCCTACGAAGATAATCCGGTCCTTGAGCAGCCTGGAGTAGATGTCGTACCCGACCGCTGAGCCTTGGTTCCACCGTTCCAGTATGGTAGGGATGATCATTTGCGGAAGTATACCAAATTCGGCCGAAGAAGAATGGGTTTTTCTTCGAGCCTCGTGTACGCGTCCCTCCTCCGCGGGGATGTCAGCGGTCCCCCTGGGGGACTGCTGATGCAGGGGTAGGCCCCCTACACAGGCGGCCCCCGTAGGGGGGGCCGCCGACTCCGCGTCGCGGGGAGCCCCCGCTATTTGGTAACATGGCGTCGTGCTCAAGGAGAGTTTCTCCATCGTGTTCAAGCGGCCGCGGGAGACGGTCTTCGACGCGTTGACGGATCTCGACCGGATGGCGCGCGCCGGGAAGGAGGCGGGCCCGCTCAATGTCGAGCTGGCGTCCGTCCCGGGCCGGCCGCGGACGGGGCTGGGCTCCGCCGTACGGATCCGCTCCGGTATCCCGAGCGTCGGGGAGGTCCTCTGCGAGGTCACCGAGTGGGACCCGCCGCGCAGGGCCGCGCGGACGCTCGACAACGAGCATTTCGGGGCCACCATCTCGCTGGGTTTCGACGAGGCGCCGGAGGGCACGCGCGTCAACATCGAGGTGGAGTTAACGCCGCGGAGCGTCATGTCCAAGATGATGCTGCCGCTGATCGCGGGCAGGATCAAGGCCGAGAAGGCGAGGATGCTCGATCAGATCAAGGGCAGGATCGACGCAGCCTGATCGGACGCCGCATCCCCCGCGCCCATTCCCGGGGCGCGGGAAGTCCGGCGACATTCTTGCGACGGCCCCCCCTGGCAACGCAGGGGAGTAAGAGCCGCAGGGCAAGCCTGCGGCTCTGGACTAGGCCTTCACGGCCGTGATCTTCGCGGCCTCGCGGATGAGCTGGAAGACCTTCCTGTCCCGGATGGCGGCGCGGATGTCGTCGGCGCGCTTCTCGAAGAGCTCCCGCGTCTGCTTCTTCTGGTCGTCGCTCTCCGACTGCGCCAGGTGCCTCTCGAGGTCCTCCTTGAGGTCCTCGCCGGTGGCCTCGATCTTCTCGCGGCGCGCGATTTCGGACGTGATGAACTGCATGCGCACCTCGTTCACGGCCGCCGGGCGCAGCTTCTCGCGCAGCTGGCCCGCCTCCTTCTCCGGAAGGCCGCTGTCCGGCCCGGCGAGCCGCGCCGTCAGCCGCTCCATCATGAAATCGAGCTGCTGCTCGGCCAATGACGGCGGCACATCGAACGCGTTGGCGTCGAGCAGCGCCTTTTCGATCTGCTGACGCAGCTCGCTCTCGCTTTTCTGCTCGTACTCGTTCTTCACGACCTCGCCGAGCTTCTCCTTCAATGTCTTGAGCGAGTCGAACCCCATGTCCTTGGCGAACTCGTCGTCGATCTGAGGGAGGACCTTCTCCTTTATTTCCTGGGTGGTGATCCGGCACTGCGTCGGCTTGTCGTCGATCTTGACCTCGAGCTCGCGGGTCTCGCGGCGTTTGGATCCGATAAGCCCCTGCGTCAGGCCCTCGATCGTCTGATCCGAGGATATCTCGACGAGCTCCTGCTTGCCCTCCCCGTTCTCGAGCGGCTTCCCGTCGCGGCTGAGGACGAAGTCGACGATGATATAGTGGCCTTTGGCCACCGAATCGGCCTTGGATATCTCCAGGCGGGCGTTGCCTTCCTGCAGCTGCGTCAGGCGGGTCTCGATGTCCTTGTCCGTGACCGCGTACTCCTTGTGCGTGACGGCGATGCCCTTGTATCCCTTCGGCTCGAACTTGGGAGCCACCTCGACGTGCAGGTCGAACTTGAGAGGGCTTTCCCGGTCCATGCGGACGTTCGCGACCGCCGGCATGGCGACCGGACGCACGTCCAGATCCTTCAATGTCTCGGGGATCACCCGCTTGATCAGGTCGTCGACGGCCTCGGCGCGGGCCCGGTCGCCGTATTGCCGCTTGACGAACTCCAGGGGCGCCTTCCCCTGGCGGAAGCCGGATATCCGGGCCTGCAGCTGGATGCGCAGGAACACGTTGTGGATCGTCTCCTGCACTCGCGCGGCGGGGACCTCCACCTCGTAGGTGTGCTTGCTCCCCTCCGTCTTGAGCTTCTTCGCCTTCGTCTTGACCGTCGGGCTCCAAATCGCCATGGCTCTGATTCTCCTCGAGTCGCTTCGGAAAAGTGAAGAAATTATACCAGATTCGGGAGGGCGTCCTCTACCGGCTCCGGCCGTTCCCCGGGGTATGCTGAGGAGAAGGCGCGCGGCGGCTTCAGCCCGTGATGGGGTCCGCGTCGGCCGCTTTTCCCGGCCGTCTCTCCGTCCTCGCGCGGCGTCTTCGCTTGCGGCCTACTTCTCGTTGATCAGGCGGAAGACAAAATTCTTGGGCCCCGCCTTCATCACCCGCCAGAACAAGCCCTTTCGGTGTTCCGCCGTCAGGTCCCAATGGAACTCTCGGAGCTTCTCCGGCCTGGCATCGCTTGAGAAGCCTCCATCGCTCGGTTTCATGTCGTGCCTCTTGGCTCTCCGCGGTTCTTCTTGAGCATTTTATAGCCCCTGAATGGCTAAGAGTCAATGACAAGGCGTTGACAAAGATATCGAAAAAGCAACGGCAAAATAAGGAGATATATATTTTGTCAGCTTGGAGCGGCGTCGAAATCGCTGGATCGTCGCGACGATGGGTAATCGCAAACGCTCGTTTCCGTCGAAAAACCTGGGCGGGGGGGGACTCGAACCCCCAAGCCTTGCGGCACATGGTCCTAAGCCATGCTCGTCTGCCAGTTCCGACACTTCCCCGATAACGCCAGCCGTATCGCAACAGTATATCAGAAAAGTTGACCAAACTAACAGACGCCACGTCGGACGCGGCTTGTGGGTCAACGCGCGCCGAGGTAAGCCTAGTAGCCTACCGTGAACATTGTCGTTGAAATGGCCATGCTATTTGAAAGCAGGTCAGTGACCACCAGGGTCGCTTTGTATTGTCCCGTGCGATAGCCATTCATATCGAAGATTTTCCCAAAATAAAGGGACTGCGTCGATTCCAGCAAGGTCATATCGATGGCGAGGTCGCCCTGCGCTACTATGTCGTTCCCGAATGTAATGTACACGTTCGCCCTAATGCGCACGACCTTATTGTGCTCAGCATTGTTCACACCGAAAACAACGTAGTATGTTCCCTGAGGCGTAATGAAAGCCGTTTTCTCAGTATAATCAGTCCAGGTATTGACTGCCGATGCCGTCTTGACATAATCTAACTTCACTGAGCGAGCCTGGGCTTCGTGGATCTGGTCAAGCTCGGCCTGCAATTGTGTCG
>JBDREN010000116.1:0-4134 GCA_043819795.1 Elusimicrobiota bacterium | reverse complement strand
CCCGAAGTCGACGGTCTGTCTGTCCCCGGTCAGGGGAGGGGTGAGGCGTCGTCTGGAACGGAGCGAGGCAGGATGCCGAGCGGAGTTCCAGACGACGGCCAGGCTGGTAAGGCCCTCCCGGCTTCGTCGTCCGGGCCGCGGGAGGACGGGTCGGGTCTTGTCCCGGCCGTTCCCCGGCATGCCGCGGCAGCGCTCGCCGCAGAGGAAGACGCGGCAACCGTGCGCGGGGTCTTCGGGGGCGGCCCGAAGAAGGGTCGGCGGCTGACGAAACAGTCGTCGGGCCCGAAGCCCAAAGTGACGCCGGAACAACGTCTGCTGTTGCTGGACACGTGGCAGCGAAGTGGTCTACCGGCGAAGGACTTCGCTTCGCTGGTGGGCGTGTCGAAACATACGCTGTACGTGTGGAAGAGGCGTTTCGATGAGCACGGCCCGGCAGGGCTAATGGAGTCGCTCCCGAGAGTGTCGAAACGGGAGCGAGTCCCGGAACTGACGCGGCGGACGATCTTGCTGCTGAAGGAAGGCCATCCGGAATACGGCTGCCAGCGGATCAGCGAACTGTTGGCCCGGGGTCCGGCGATTCCGGTCAGCGCCTCGACGGTGGCGAAAGTGCTTCACGAGGCGGGGTACGAGTTGGAAGAGACCGTGACGACCCCGCATCCACCGAAGGCGAAGCGGTTCGAGCGGGCGCGGCCGAATCAGCTCTGGCAGACGGATCTGTTTACCTTCGTGCTGAAGCGGCAGAACCGTCGCGTGTACCTCGTGGCGTTTATGGACGACCACAGCCGTTTCCTGACGGGCTTCGGCATTCATGGCAGTGCGTCGACCGCGATGGTGATCGACGTGCTGCGCTCGGCGATCGCCTCCTACCAGGCGCCGGAGGAGCTGCTGACGGACAACGGTCCGCAGTACACGACCTGGCGGGGGAAGAGCGCGTTCACGAAGGAGTGTGAGAAGCTGGGTATCCGCCAGATCGTGTCGAAGCCGAAGAACCCGCAGACGCTGGGCAAGATCGAGCGGTTCTGGGGCACGCTGTGGCGGGAGCTGGTCCAGACCGCGGTGTTCCTCGATCTGGAAGAGGCGCGGCAGCGGCTCGGCCATTTCATCGACCACTACAACTTCCATCGCCCGCACCAGGGGCTCGAGGGTCTGACGCCTGCGGACCGGTTCTTCGGAGCGACCGCGGAAGTGAAGGAGACGATGAAGGCCCGGGTTCGTGAGAATGCGCTGGAGTTGGCGAAGACGGGGCAAGTGAAGGAGCCGTTCTACCTGACGGGGCAAATGGGCGGGAAGCCGTTCACGCTGCACGCGCAGGGCCGCCGGTTCTTCCTCACCCAGGAAGACGGACGGAAGGAAGAGGTCGAGTTGGTGGCTCCCGAGGAGGGGGCGGCAGAATCGCTCGATCCGGACGAAGGCGTGGATGCCTACGGGGAAGGCGCGGGCCCGGCCGATTCCACGGCGGAAACGGGGAGGCCCGAGCCCGGCGATGCCTCGGCACCGTCTCCCGGCGCGTCGGCGCTGGACGACGGCCTCCGGCGCCTGGCGGACTCGCTTGAAGGGGGCCGCACCACCGGTAGTACGGAGGAATCGCCTTCACCGGAGCACTCGCGGCCGGGGAAGGAGGTGGAGTCATGACTGACCGCATGGTACAAGGTAACGTCTTGCCTCAAGGCGCCGCATCGACGCGCGCCAAGCCGGAGGTCGGAGCCCGCTCAACGGACTCCAAAGCCGGGTCCCACGACGCGGCCGGAGCGCTCCCGACGAAGGGGTCCCAAGCCGGGCCCGCGGGTGCTGCGACCGGCAACCGGGGGAAGCGCTCCCGAAACCCCAAGGACGGGCCCAAAGTGGAGGGCGGCACGACGGAGAGCCGTCTGAGAGCGGCCCTCGTGTTGGAAGTGCTGGCCGGCGAGCTTCTTCCCGCGGAAGCGGCGGAACTGCTCGGCGTGTCGCAGCAAAGCTACTTCCACCTCGAGCGCCGGGCGCTGGAAGCGCTGGTGCACGGGTGCGAGCCGACGCCGAAGGGTCGGAAACGGAGTGAGCCGGAGAAGGAGCTCGCCAAGCTGAAGACCCAGGTCAAACGCCTGGAGCAGGAATCGGCCCGCTACCAGGCGCTGGCCCGAGCGACTCGTGGAGCCACGGGCCTCTCGTCCAGCCAGCGCTCGAGAGCGAAGTCCAGGGCCGCGGCCGGCAAGAAGCGCAGAGCCAAGCCGACCGTCCGAGCCTTGAAGGTTGCCCGGGCTCTCAAGCCGTCGGAGGAACCCTCCGTGCGCGAGACCGAGGGCACGATTTAGCCGCTTGACGATCGCCCCGGCGGGGCCACCGATCCCGGCCGGCCCCGTCGGGCGTCTTCCCTGCAAAGGAGGAAACGCCATGAGCCGCGGACGACCACCCCTGGGACCCAAACTCGTCGACCGGTTGGAGGGTTCCGAACACGCGAAGGAAAGACTCAAGATTCTGTTGGAGACCCTGAACGGAGAGAAGACCATTGAGCAGGCCTGCGAGGAGCTCACGATCGGCGAGGCCATGTTCCACAAGCTGCGCAGCCGGTTTCTCCAGGAAGCCGTCGAGTCGCTCGAGCCCCGGCCCGTGGGCCGCCCGCGCCAGGAAGTCGACGAAGCGGAGAAGGTGCGCGCGGAGTACGAGCGGCACCTCGCCGAGTTGGAGATCGACTTGCAGGCCGCCCGGGTCCGCGAAGAGATCGCCCTCGCCATGCCGCACCTGTTACAGCCGAAGCGCCGCGAGCAGCAGGCAAAAAAAGGGGGGCCGAGGGCGAGCCGGAAGAAGCGCGGCCATTGAACCGACACGCGTCGCCCCAAGCGCGGCGCGAACGGCGTCACCGTGAACGCCTCGAACTCATCTGGAACGTCAGGAAGCTCGAGAAGTCAGGCAAGAAATCGTGGGGGCATACGCGACAGAGAGGTACCCGAGCCATGGAACGACAGATTAGGGTCAGCACGCTGGTGTTCCTCCGGTGGAGCCAGCGCCGCGGCGCCGGCCGGTGGGACGCCGCGCGGAAGCTGGGCCTCGCGGCCAAGACGCTCTACGAGTGGGACCAGGGCTGGCAGGAAGACCGGCTCACTCCCGCGCCCAGAGGACGCCCCGCCGGAGGGACGGCACCGGAGGTCCGGCAACAAGTCCTCGAGACCCTCCAGGCCATGGGGCCGACGACCGGCGTGCCCGTGCTGAGAGCCTTGTTCCCCAAAGTGCCCAAGCGCGAACTCGAAGAGCTCCTCCACCGCTATCGCCTCGACTACCGGCGGAACCGCGACGAGACCATCGAGGAACTCGTCTGGACCCAGCCCGGCGCGGTCTGGGCCGTCGACTACACCGACCCACCCGCACCCGTCGACGGCGCCTATCGGGACATCCTGCTGGTCCGCGACTTGGCCAGCGGTAAGCAGCTCCTGGCTCTGCCGGTGCCGCGAGAGAGCGGATGGGCCACGGCCCGGGCACTCGAATCCCTCTTCTTTCAGCATGGGGCGCCGCTCGTCCTCAAGTCCGACAACGGTTCCACCCTCACCGCCCGGATCGTCCAGGAGCTACTCGCCGACTACCAGGTGCTGCCGCTGCTAAGCCCACCCGAGTTTCCCCAGTTCAACGGCGCCTGCGAGGCCGGCATCGGGTCCCTCAAGACCAGGGCTCACCACCTCGCCGCCCGGAACGCCCGTCCGGCCCAGTGGACCTGCGACGACGTCGAGGGCGCCCGGCTCATGGCCAACGAGACCGCCCGGCCCAAGGGACACCACGGGCCCACACCCGACCAGATGTGGGCCGCCCGGCAGACCATCCTCGCGGACGAGCGCGACGTCTTCCGGTACACCATGGAAACGCACCTCGAAGCGCGTGAGACGGAGACACGGCAACGCGCCAAGGACGAACCTTGCTCTCCGACCACGAGTTCGGATAATGTTCGGGAGCGGGCCGCGTCGGTCCGTTCCGCCATCCGCCATGCGCTCGAAGCGCACGGTTATCTCGTCACCCGAAGGAGGCGAATTCCTCTACCGGTTAAGTCCCGAAAATCGGCGGAAATTTCGTAGGGGCCACACGCACATGATGATGCCGAATGTCAGCTCCACTTCGATGCAACAGACGTAACGTGGCTCTTTGAGCTTGAGGAGGAAGGCGGCAGAGTGGAGG
>JBDREN010000115.1:0-6172 GCA_043819795.1 Elusimicrobiota bacterium | reverse complement strand
TCTCCGTGTCCCGCGCGGACTCGGCGGTCCGGGTGACGGTGGAGGATACGGGGCCGGGCATCAGCCAAGAGGACATGCCGCGGCTCTTCAACACCTTCGAGCAGTTCGGAAAGGCCCGGGAGATGACGGGCGGGACGGGGCTCGGGCTCGCGATCTCCAGGCAGATCGTCATCAAGCACGGCGGCAGGATCTGGGCGGAATCCGAGGAAGGCAAGGGCACGGCGTTCCATTTCACCCTGCCGGCGAACGCCGGGGAGGAAGCATCATGCCGAAACTGATACTGATCGCGGAGGACGAGCCGGACCTTCGGACGATCGCGGAGTTCCGGCTCAGAAAGGCCGGCTACGACGTGGTCGCGGCCGCCGACGGAGGCGAGGCCCTCGAGCTGGCCCGGCAAAAGCGGCCCGACCTGGCCATCCTGGATATCCGCATGCCCGTCATGGACGGCATCGAGCTCTGCAAGAGGATCAATTCCGACCCGGAGCTTTGCTCCGTCCCCGTCATCATGATTACCGCCAGCAAGGACATCGCCGACCGGCAGATCCGGGACTCCGGCGCGCAGGGCTGCCTCATCAAGCCGTTCGATTTCCGGGACCTCTTCAGGATGGTCGACCGCTACCTCAAGGAGCCGCAGCGCGCCGGACAGGCGGCGTGAGTCAGACGCGCCGAAAAACGACCAGTGATGAGTCAACCGGCGCGAGAATCGCTGCACGCCGTGTGACATGAGGGAGACTGCCATGAAAGAACAATCCCCGCTGAAACGGTTTGGGTCGCCTCGCGTCCTTCTGGCCGGGGCTCTGCTGCTCGGCCAGACACCGCCGGCCCTGGCCGCGGAGACCATGGGATTCGAGTTCTTCGAAGAGGAAGCCTCGTTCTTGAATTCGGAAGTGGTGACCGCCTCGAAATTCGCCGAAAGCCTAGCGGACGCCCCGGGAGTCGTGTCGGTGATCACCAAGGACGAATTGGAACGCTTCGGCGGCACCACATTGAAGGATATCCTGGAGCGTGTCCCCAGCCTGATCGGCAGCACCGTATATATGACCGATCGCAGCATGATCGCCGTTCGCGGCGACCAGTTCACGAATTCCGGAAGCCATGTGCTGCTGATGATCAACGGCCGGCCGGTCCGCGAAGTATTGGAGGGCGGGATCAAGAGCGAGATGCTGGAGACATTCCCCGTCAACATCATAGAGAGGATAGAGGTCGTCAAGGGGCCGGGCTCCGTCTTGTATGGCTCGGAAGCCTTTTCCGGGACCATCAATATCATCACGGAAGAAGCCGACAAGACCGGCGCTACCGTGACGGGCCTGGGCGGGCAAACGGGGGCTTACGGGACGCTGGGAAAAGTCAAATACCGCGATGACGATCTGAGCATCATAGCCGCGGGAAGATACCACGAGAAACCGGGCTGGAATACCGCCTGGGATTACACGGTCGCCCCGAACGTCAACACCCGGCACGTGAGCATCCCCGACAAGGGGCCCGGCGCCTATCTCCAAGTGGACTACAAGAACCTGCGGCTCATGTCGAGCCATCACCAATGGGAGAGCTACTATTTCCTCCCGGACTATATGGGGGCTTTCGAGGCGCTGGGCTTCGCCCGCTGGACGAAGACCTTCGCCGATCTGGGATACAAGAAGGAGATGAGCGAGAAATGGACCACGAACTTCAACATCACCTATTCGCGCTCGACATTCGAGGTCTCCTCATGGCCCGACATCGAGAGGGACTCATACGAGCTCCTCGCCGAGTGGGCGAACATCGTCAAGCCGGCCGAAAAGCTCGCCATCGTTTCCGGAGCGACGCTGAATTACAGGACGGGCGAGGAACTTCTCAGAGGCACCGGCCTTATAAACGATTCCCACCGGACCAGCGGCAGATTCTACGCGCAGGCTGATTATTGGCCGCACCCGAAGATCAAGCTGCTCGCCGGTCTTCAGGCCAACAAGGTCGAGCATATCGACTTGAATGTCGTCCCGCGGGCGGGCGTCATCCTGCGCCCGGCCTCCCGGATCAATATCAAAGCCCTGTATAGTCAGGCATTCCGAGCCCCGAGCATCAATGAGACCGGATTGGACCACCCCGCGATGAAGGGAAATCCGGGGCTTGAGTGCGAAAAGGTGAGCACCATCGACATCGGGGTGAATTACCTCGGAGAGCGGATCCAGGGAGGCGTGAATTATTTCTTCAGCAAACAGAGCGGCGTCATCTTTCAGGATCGATCCGGCAAGTATGCGCTCCCCACCTATGACAATATGGACGAAATCGAGCATCAGGGCTTCGAGCTTGAAGGAAAGTCGTATATCCGCAGGAGATTCTTCTTGACCGGCTCAGCCCTGTATCAGAAAAGCAGGAACAAGGCCGGGGACAATACCGTATCCCCGCTCGCGAACTGGGCGGCAAAAGCGGGCATAAGCTACAGGTCGGCGAGCGGGTTGACGGCCAGCCTATTCGACATATACCAAGGGGTTCTGGACGCCAAATATAGCACGCAGGTGAACCCGTCGCCCGGAGCATACCATCTGATGTACCTGCACGGCAGGCTCGCCGTGAATGAATTCTTCGATCTGGAGCTCAGTCAAGGCCTGTCTCTGTTGCTGCAGGTGGACAATCTCCTTGACAAAGAGCTCTGGCTGCCGAATTGGGGGCTGACTCAGGGCAGCTCGATCCCCGTCAATCGAGGCAGGACCATATACTTCGGCGTGGAGATGTCCTTATGATTTTGTGCGCCGTTGGAGGAAAACCCGGATGGGCGGGCGATCCTCGTCGAAACGGTGAAGCCGTCTGATTCGGGTGGACGCATGACGCGGATCAGCAAGGCCTTTCTCGGCATCGCGGCTCTCGGCCTTCTGTTGCCCGGAGACTACTCTTCGGCTCAGGAGGTGGTGTCCATCCTGAGCTCCGAGTCCCGACACTACAGGGAAGCCTCCGACAGCTTCCAGAAGGCATTGGGGAAACCCGTCCCGACATTCATTCTCTCCGGTGATACGCCGCGTATTTCGACGGACACCAAAGTGGCTGTCGCCTTCGGGGGCAAGGCGGCCATGGCGGAGTATCCCGGCCATGTGATCGTCATCTCGTGCCTGGCTCCGGGCGTAGGGGTCGATTTCCCGCGGCGCAAAATGCCCCACATCAGGGTAAGCATGCTCCCGCATCCCCGATCCCTGCTCTCGACTTTGACCGCCATTCAGCCGGCGCTTAAGGTGCTGGTCGTCTATTGGGCTTCGGAATCCATGCGGCGCTACGTCAAAAGCATGGAGCAAGAGGCGGCCTTGCGCGGCATCGAGATCGTCGGCGGGAAGCTGGATGGGCCGGGCGACTTCCCGGCCCGGCTGCGCAGATTGCCGGCCCAAGCCGATGCGATATGGCTTGCGCCCGATCCCCTGCTCGTCAACGCGCAGAGCTTCGCGACATTGAAGGATTTCTCCTGGGCGAACGGTGTCCCCTTTTATGCCCCGACCGCCGGTCTTGTCGATAAGGGCGCCACGGCCTCCGTATCCGTCGGCTTCGACGAGATCGGACGCGTCGCGGCGGAAGTGGCGCGAAACGCGCTGGCCGGAAGACTCCCCGATGGCCCGGTCCATCCGGACAAGGCGGAAGTCGCGATCAATCTGACCGCCGCCCGAAACGTCCATCTGGCCATTCCCCCGGGCGTCATGAAGACGGCGAATAGGGTCGCGCGATGAAGCTCTTGGGCAAATTGCTGCTGCTCTTTGTGCCGTCCGCCCTGCTGTTATCGGCGACCGCCGTCTTCTTCTCACAGAACGCGGTCCATGAGATCTTGATGGCCGAGGTGCGCAAACGCGGCATCACGATCGCCAGGAATATCGCCAAGGCCTCCGCCACGGCTCTTCAAACCCGAGAGGAGCTATCGATTCTTCCCCACCTGCAAAGGGGGAAGGACCAGGCCGGGGCCCTCTATGCGCTGGCCCTGGCGCCATCCGGCGAGGTGTTGGCGCACACGAACGTGGCCGAGGCGGGGAAGAAGTACCACGACCAGGCCACCATCGACGCGCTTCGCCTCGACCACCCTCACGCCAGCGAGCTCATGCTGGATGGCAAGGCCGTCTTGGACATCTCTCTGCCGATCTATCAAGAAGAAGAAGAAGAAGAAGAAGACTTCCTGTTCTCCGGCGGAAAGGACAGCCAAAGAGCCCGCATAGCCACGCTGAGGCTAGGGTTACCCGTCGATGGGACCATGGTCACCTATCGCAAAATATTCATAAAACAGTCGATCTTCATATCCATGGCCATAGGCGCTCTATCCGTCGTGCTCATCATCTTTATCGTGGCCAATGTCCTTCGGCCCGTCCGGCGCCTGGCTGAGGGCACCTCAAGGGTCAGCGAAGGCCAGTATGGCCACACCATCGCGTCCTGCTCCGAAGACGAGCTCGGTCTTCTCGCCGGCGCCTTCAACACGATGAGCAGGACGCTGGCGATGACGACGGTTTCCAGGGATTTTGTGGACGCCGTCCTTTCGAATATGCTGGAGCCGCTCTTTGTGCTCAACGCCGACGGAGCCATTAGTTCTCTGAACCACGCGGCCATCAGGCTGCTCGGACATCCCGCGGACGAGCTGATCGGCAAGCCGGCCGATATCCTCTTCGCTGGACAGAAGCCGTCGTTCCTGGCCGTCCAAAACGGAGCCAGACTCCCCCGCGAGCCTATTCATAACCTCGATCTCGCTTTGCAGAACAAGAATGGGAATCGCATCCCCATCCACTTCTCCGCCTCTCTTCTAGCGGACAAACAAGGGCGGCCCATCGGGACGATTTGCGTGGCTCGCGACATGACGGAAATCCACCGCCTGCAGACGCGGATGGTCCAGTCCGAGAAACTGTCCGCCGTCGGGCAGCTGGCCGCCGGCGTGGCACATGAGCTCAACAACCCTCTGGGGGTCATCCTGGGCTTCGCCCAGAGCGTGAAAAGACGGATCAAGGAGACCGATCTGCTGGCCATGCCCATCAGCTCCATAGAACGGGAGTCGCTGCGCTGCAAGAAGCTGGTCCAGGACCTGCTCACGTTCTCGCGCCGGAAAGACCAGGAGCGCGAAACGTTCGACCTCGACAGGGCCATCTCCGCCACCGTCGGCCTGGTGAAGACCCAGGCCAAGGTGCGCTCCGTCTCGGTCGAGACGGACCTGGCCGCCGCGGGGACGATATACGCCGAGAGGGATCAGGTCCAGCAGATCCTCATCAACCTCTGCGGCAACGCCGTCGACGCGATGCCCGAGGGCGGGGTCCTGCGCGTGGCCAGCCGCAGGACGAGCCAGGACGGCCGTCCCGTGGTCCGCATCGAGGTATCCGACACGGGCACGGGCATCGAGCAGTCCGTGCGGGGAAGGATCTTCGAGCCCTTCTTCACCACCAAAGAGGTCGGCAAAGGCACGGGCCTGGGGCTGTCCATCGTTTACGAGATCGTCGAGAAGCACGGCGGGACGATCGACTGCGCCAGCCGGCCGGGCGAAGGAACGACCTTCACGGTCACGCTGCCCCTGGAAGCCGCGGAGGTCGCCGCCTAGGCCGAACGCCGGTCGCTTGGGCGGTTCCCCGGACGGGATACCCTTGGAGTCGCCGGGCTTTCCGCGGTCAAACCCGCGCCGCAGGCTTGCCCCGCGGTGCGCAGTCCTCCGCGTTATCGGAAACTCCATCGCAAGAATGTCGTCGGCCTTCCAGCGCCCGGGGCATGCGACATCCAGTCGATGTCCTCTTCCATGGCCGCATCCCGCCGAACAGCCGTCCATCTTCGTCGTCGAATAAATCGAGAAACCCGTATTTTCGCGGCACTATTCGCCTTTCTTGAAAAAGGTAAATAGCGCTTGTTTTTTCATCGCTTCTCATTTCGTTCGACGACGGCCGACGACGGCGCGTTCGGAAAGGCGCCCCGACCCACGCCTGCGGGCAAGCCATTTTCATTCGCGCGGCGCTGATGGCGCGTCTTGATCTGGAGTGGATGATGTCGGCTTTGGCGGACAACCCTGTTGCGACTGCGCGGCGGCTTTGGCTTCGGCGCAGAGTGCGGCGGATGATGCGCGGAGGATGCCGGCGAAGCTATACCGCGGCGCTCAATCCCAGCAGCTCGCCGACGGTCTTGCGGAACTCCGAGATATCGAACGGCTTGAGGAAGCAGGCGGTAGGCCGCAGATCGCGCAGGCGCTCATCGGTGTCGTCTT